>NZ_JABXKJ010000251.1:0-35310 GCF_017115085.1 Nostoc sp. NMS7
CTTTGTATTTCGGCAATAGTACCACCAGATTGTCAGCTAGTTGATATTAGTGTTGCTAGAGGCAATGTAATTCTAGTCGATCATGGACGCACTGTTGAACGGGAAGATTTGGGAACTGTACCGGGAAAAAAGATAACCCAGGGATGCCAAGAGTCAGGCGAACCTATAGAAATTTTAGTAGTAGGCGATCGCTTCCGTCCTACCTTGCAAAAAACGCCTTTAACTTTCAGCCAACCTCTGTCCAAAAATAATCTGACTCAAGATGCTAAGAGTTTGCTAATTCAAGACCCCCATCAAGCATTACCTCAAATCAAACTTAGGATACTCAAAATTACTCTACTTGGACTCCCCGGTACGACCTTATAGACAGCAATCGCAAAGATCAACATTTTGTTGTGGAAATGGACAATGATGGACAAGCACACTTGCGCTTTGGGGATGGTGAATTAGGAATCAAACCAGCAGTCAATACTCACTTCCAGGCTTCCTACCGAGTAGGTAACGGCCTTGCAGGCAATATTAGTGCTGAAGTGATTTCTTATATTGTTTTTCGCAATAAACTAATTAGTGATTCGACATTGCAACCACACCAGCCCTTTCCCGCTATAGGTGGGACAGCACCAGAACCTCTATCTCAGGTGAAATTATATGCACCGCATCTATCTCACGAAAAATTAGAGCGTGCCATTACTGCTGATGACTATGCACAATTAGTAATGGAACATTTCCCGACAAAAGTGCAACGAGCCGCCGCCGTCTTACGCTGGACAGGTAGCCGGTATGAAGTCTGGGTGACAGTAGATCCCTTCAACAAAGAAACGGTAGATCACAAATTACTGCAAAATATTACCACAGACCTAAAAAAATATCGCCGCATTGGTCATGATGTCATCGTTCAACAAGCAGCATACGTCTGTTTAGATATAGCGATGAGAGTTGATCTCCAATTTGACTATTTGCGCGGTCATCTCAAAGCTGCTTTGCTGGATATTTTCAGTAACCGCATTTTATCTGATGGTCGGCGTGGTTTTTTCCATCCCGATAACTTGACTTTTGGCCAAGGAATTGCATTAAGTCAAATTGTAGCGATCGCTTCTACTATTCCAGGAGTTGAAAGTGTCTCTATAACTAAGTTAGAACGTCTTTTTGCAGGTTCAAATCACGAGATTGAAGCAGGTTTTTTAACCATTGGTTCTTCGGAAATTGCCCGACTCGATAACAACCCAAACTTTCCCGAAAACGGTAAATTTACACTCGATTTGCGAGGTGGGAGATGAAATTAACTTGTAGCTGTAACTGTCACTCTAACTATAAACTAAGCGATCGCTCCAGCTGTGGTTGCTGTGAAGGTGCAGAAATTCTCACTCCCAAATCGGTAGCTAATCAACCTGGTTTGTATACCCTAGCTTATCGAGTTGGAACCCATGCAAGCTTTTACCAGACAATGAAAGCGCGTTTGGGCGATCGCAACTTTCCCTCACTCAAACATCTAAAAACCCGCGATCCTCTAGACCCGTCTCTAGCTCTACTAGATGCTTGGGCTACTGTGGCAGACGTTCTGACATTCTATCAGGAACGCATAGCCAATGAAGGTTACTTACGCACTGCCATTGAGCGACGTTCCTTAGTAGAATTAGCTCGATTAGTAGACTATGCACATAGTCCTGGTGTTAGCGCCAGCGTTTATTTAGCTTTTACTATAGAAGATGGTTACAGTCTAGAAATTCCTGCTGGTCTGAGTAGCCAGAGTTTACCTAATTCTGATGAATCGCCGGAATTTTTTGAAACATCAGAAAAACTGCAAGCTTATGCCCAGTTAAATCAAATGAAACCCCGGATGAGCCAACCGCAACAGGTTAGCTCAACTGCTAAGGAAATTAACCAACTTTATGTGGATAGCGTAAGCACGAATCTCAAACCTAACGATCTGCTTTTACTGATATTTAGTGATCATGAAGCTAAACAAGTCGTTCAGAAAGTTCAAATTATTGAGCCTCAACTAGAGCAAAATCGAACAAAAATTACATTCCAATTTCCACCGAAACTTTCACAGCCATTAACTAATGATTTTCTGTCACCAAACAGTTCTTTAGCAAGTAAAACAGCACAACAAATCAAACAATTAAGCAAACTACCATCAATCCAACCTGCAAATGCTTCAGAATTAAAGCGCACAAAACAACAAATCTTCGATCCTGATAAAATTGATATTAATTCTCGATTAATTAAAGCCTTAAACCCTTCATCAAACACAGCAATATATCAAATCTTAACCACTAATAAAGCTAATGATTCTAAGCAGTTAAGCCAAGTTGAGGTTCTAGGAATCAAAGCTGCACCTTTTGGACATGACCTACCTTTGAAACCAATATTTGACCAGCAAGGGCGAATTGAAAAATACGAAGAATGGCAAATCGCGGATGTAAATGAAGCAACATCAAGTTCCGCTGGTATACTACCATTAGAATTACGAAATATCTTAGCCTTGGATGCTCAATATGATGTAATTACACCTGGTAGTCGCCTAGCAATTGAGCGTGTAAATGTGAGTGAAATTAGTATTTATCAAGTAATAAAAGTGGAAAATCTTACTAAAATCGCTTATAACACAGTAGGAAGAATTACACAACTCACTTTAAATGAACCTTGGTTAAACGAACAAGATACATCGTTAGATGTCATGCGTAAAACTACAGTGTATCTCAAGAGTGAAGATTTGAATTTGGTAGAACAACTTAATGATTTGCAGGATGGACCAAGTAGTCAAAATGATATATCCGACCAGATGGAAATTGAACTAGACAATCTCTATGAAGGTCTACAACCTGGACGCTGGTTGATTATCTCCGGTGAACGCAGTGATATATCTGATGTCAAGGGTGTCTGGGCTAGCGAAGTTGTCATGTTAGCTGGGGTAAGACAGGATATCAATCCTAATTTGCCCAATGACAAACCGCATACATTCCTGAAATTTGCTAGACCTTTAGCTTATTCTTACAAGCGAGAGACTGTTACTATCTATGGCAATGTAGTCAAAGCTACTCATGGCGAGACTCATACTGAAATACTGGGCAGTGGTGACGGTACTAAAGCCAATCAACAATTTACCCTATCACTACCGCCCCTCACCTATCTACCAAGACCTAATCCTAGTGGCGTTATTAGCACCTTGGAAGTATATGTTAATGATGTCCGTTGGCAAGAAGTAGAAAATTTGATTAAGTTTATACCGCAGTTTCGTGCAAGCATTATACCAGTTTGGCGACCCATATCAGTCACTACAAGTAGATATGCGGGAACTCATGTTGTTAATTATCAGTGCCAATGTGCGAATTTTAGCAAGTTATCAATGGGAATCTGTGGCATTGACAATTCGGACTGCTTTGTTCGATAAATTTAGCTTTGAACGTCAGGAACTAGGACAAGATGTTGTCCTCAGTGAAGTTATCAGCACGATTCAACAAGTACCTGGCGTAGACTACGTGGATGTAGATATTTTAGATAGCGTTTCCGAAACTGAAGCCCAAAATCCAGATATTTTAAAAACAAAACTTCAAGAACTGGCAACACTAGGCATCACTTGTGGAAATGGGCAACCAAAACAAAGAATTCCTGTAAACTTGGCTGTTTTTGATTCCACAACAAACCCACTTTTTCCCGCTCAATTAGCTATTCTCAGCCCTCAAGTGCCGGACACACTAATTCTGAAGGAGTTGAAATTATGAGCAATTCCCCAGACCGCCTTTATGAACTCTTGCCAGGTGTTTACCGCATCCGTGATGCCGAACAAGGCTATCCCCTACGGGATTTATTACGTGTCATTGCCGAACAAGTAGATATTGTTGAATCAGATATTACTCAACTCTATGAAAATTGGTTTATTGAAACTTGCCAGGATTGGGTAGTACCATACATTGGTGATTTAATTGGTTATCAAAGCGTTCAGAGTTCTGGTACAAATGCGATCGGCAATAAAATTCTAAATCCTCGTCGTGAAGTAGCAAATACTATTCGCTACCGACGGCGCAAGGGGACGCTAGCTTTATTGGAATCGCTGGCTGATAAAGTGGCTGGCTGGCCGGCACGAGTTGTAGAATTTCATCAGCTAGTTAGTAAAACACAACATATCAATCACCTGCATTCATCAACCTCAACAACAGTAAATCTGCATCAGGTTGATCCAATTACAAAGTTAAATAACCCATTCGATGAATTAGCTCATACAGTAGATATTCGCCAGATTGCTTCACAATATCAACCTGGAAAATACAACACTCCGAATATTGGTATTTTTGTTTGGCGATTAAAACCTTATTCCATGACTCTGACACCAGCTTTTTGTTTGGAAGAAGTTAGCTCTAACTGCTACACCTTTAGCATTACAGGTAACGATACTCCGCTTTACACTCGTCCCCAACTAACAACAGATGCAACCCAAATTGAGCGTGAATTAAACTTACCTCTTCCCATTCAACGACAAGTTTTGCAATCTCACAAAAACGATTATTTTGACTCAAACCCAAATCCAGAACAATTTACTAAAAGTTTGCAAATCTGGAAAGGTGTTGGTTCAAAACTGCAACCAGTTTCTCCAGAGCAAATTATTATTGCCGATCTTAGCGATTGGAATTATCAACCAGAGCAAGACCACATAGCAGTTGATCCAGAATTAGGACGGATGATTTTTCCTATATGCCAATTACCAAAAAATGGTGTTTGGGTTTCTTATCATTACGGTTTCAGTGCTGATATTGGTGGTGGCGAATATGACCGAACTTTGTTAGATTCTGTGGCAAATTTTTTACTTAATGTTGGTGATATTGAAGAACCAGCCACTTTTATCTCGCAACAAGATGCTTCTGCATTATCCCGGTTTTTGCGATCGCAATTTTCCAGAGATACCCAAAGGCTTTTGGATGCCTATGCCATTCCTCCTGCCGAACTAGCTTTAGTTACAGCTTTACTCAGAGAGCTAAATCAACTACTTTTGGGTGAAAGTCTCTACGATGAACAACGTTTTGCATCTATTACCTTGAGTATAGAAACTAAAAGATTGGTTCAGCAAAATCTCTACGGCAAAGAACTGATTCGCTGCAATCGTTTGCTATTAGAAGAAGCTTTTCCCTCTCAAATCAGAAAGCATTATGCTCATTACAGCGTCAGTCAAACTTCACAAGCTGATTATCAAACTATTGCCGAAGCAATCTCGCGCTGGCAGCGAGACAAACCCCATAATGCTGCGATTGAAATTATCGACAGTGGTGTTTATGTAGAACGAATTAATATTGAACTGGAACAAAATCAAAGTCTGCAATTACGTGCAGCTAACCGCAAACGTCCGGTAATTCGCATTCTCGACTGGAGAACTTCTTTAGGTGATGCTTTAAATGTCACAGTAGAGTCAGGAAGTTGCTTTGTTCTCGATGGTTTATTGATTACTGGTCGGGGAGTGCATATAGAAGGTAATCCCACTCAATTTACAGATTATCCTACCTCTGGCGTGCAACAACCAACTGCGGTTATTATCCGTCATTCTACATTAGTACCAGGCTGGTCATTACATTGTGACTGCGAACCTCGACGTTCCAGCGAACCAAGTTTGGAGTTATTTAATATCAATGGGTGTATAACAATTGAACACAGTATTGTTGGCTCGATTCAGGTTAACCAAGATGAGGTAGAGACTGATCCTTTGCCGATACATATTAGCGATAGCATTATAGATGCTACCAGTATAGAAGGTGAAGCGATCGGTGCAGTGGGTTACTCTATAGCCCATGCGCGGTTAACTATTGCACGTTGCACAGTTTTTGGAAAGATTCAAGTACATACAATTGATTTAGCAGAAAACAGTATTTTTAAGGGCATAATATTCGTTGCTCGTCGCCAACAAGGTTGTATCCGTTTCTGCTACGTGATGCCTAACTCACGCACACCACGTCGGTATAATTGCCAGCCGGATTTAGTCGAGCAAATAGTTAGGCAAGAAACAGAACTACAGCCAGAACAAATAGAGGCGGAACAACTTATCGTTAGATACCGCGTACAACCTCAATTCAACAGTACACGCTATGGCACACCTACTTATTGTCAGTTAGCGTCAACCTGTGCTGAAGAAATCAAACGTGGCGCTGATGATGAATCAGAAATAGGTGCTTTTCACAATCTATATCAGCCTCAAAAAGAGGCTAACCTACGCATCCGTTTAGATGAATATACACCCGCTAATACTGAAATTGGCATTATTTACGCTAGCTAAAGAGGATTTTATGCAAGGAGAATTTAGAGGCGATTTTACTCGTGATACCTACGACAAAAGCAAGCACTTCCTTCGAGTATTGATGCAACAAGGTAGAGTGCAATTAGATGCAGACTTCAACGAACAGACATCAATTTTACTAAATCGCCTGCAAACTTTGGCCAAAGATATATTTGGGCTACAAGGTGGCCCAGAGCAGAATTGTGGTTTTGAATTTATCGCCACGGAGGAGCAAATTAATAATATTAATAATCTCAATGAGGAAGAAAAATATGAATTAAAAAAACGGCTCCAATGCCAAAGCTATTTAATTAGCAAAGGCAATTATTATGTAGATGGTATACTTTGTGAAAATGAGGAATTTATAGATCCTTGTCAAGTCCACCAACTACAACTAAAGGATGGGACATATCTTGCTTATCTTGATGTTTGGGAGCGATATATAACCCCTATTGAAGATCGTGACGACTTCCAAATTAATATTCGTGAAGTTGCTTTAGGGGGAGCGGATACAGCAACTCGCTCTAAGTTAGTTTGGCAAGTGAAACTCAAACAATTAGGAGAGGATAAAGATATTGAAACAGTTGCCAAGCAAGTTACCAAGAATCGTGACTATTTTTGCAGTCTGCTAGGTCGAGAATTAATGAAGCCTGGAAAAGGCGAAATTATTGCTAGAATTACAAAGCCTAGTTCTACAGGAATGAAAGATCCATGTGTTATTCCGTTTAATTCTAAATTTCGCGGTACAGAAAACCATCTTTATCGGGCGGAAATTTTTAGAGCTTCCACTGCCAATAAAAATCAACTATCATTTGTCTGGTCACGCGAAAATAGCTCAATTGTTTTTCCTATTGTGACGTCTATTGATAGCAACTCTTCAGTTATTGTCTTGAAACTAGAACATTTAGGAAAAGACAAAAATTCTAGTTTATCAGCAGGTGATTGGGTAGAAATCATCGATGATGATTATATACTTGGAGATAGCGATCGCCAGCTACTAAGAGTTGAGCAGGTGGATCGGATTGAGAATCAAGTATTTATATCAAGTGACGCTAAAACCAATACATTGGTTAAAGAAAAGCATCCTCTCTTACGCCGTTGGGACTCTGGAGAAGTCAAGGTAAGTCTATCTGATATGAAGAATGATAAATGGTTTCACCTTGAAGATGGAATTGAAATTCAATTTAAAACAGATACTCAGAACAGCTTTTATCAAGTAGGTGATTATTGGCTAATCCCCGTGCGGACAGCTACTGGTAACGTAGAATGGCCCCAACGAAAAAACCAAGAAGGGAAATTAGAACCCCAACCTCAATTACCACATGGTATATCTCATTATTATGCACCTCTAGCGATAGTTTTAAGTAATTCTAATAAAGTCATAGTTCATGATTGCCGAAGAAAGATTGGCAGTTCCGAAAGTACTACATTACCTGCAAGTGAAAAAGATGATCTTACCCCACCAATTGATACCCAGCAAAATCCTATACCGTCTATTGTTACTAAAGCAACACCTACACAAACAATTAAAGAATTCAACTGCATAATCAATGCTAGCTGGCATCACGATCAAGTTTTGGAAGCTACCCTTGGAAAAGAAGAGGAAAATTCTAGCAATATACCAAACGATCAATTATTTAATTTAAAATCTCAGGAATTGAAAGATTTATTTACGAAACTAGGTCTAGTAATTCAGTTTCAAAAGCCAGTACGGATTGATAGTTTACATAAGAGTAGTGTATCTGTTTTAGCTCATACAGACAATGTATTTAGAGGTGAAGTATTTTATATATTGCCTATGAAGGTTGAAGCAGTTCAAGTTAGAAAAGTTGAAACAAAACCTATCCGTTGGGCAATTGGCACTGATGTGTTAGATAGTAATGTCAATCTAATTACAGAAGTTGAACCTCTGACGAATCAAAATAATCCCTATACTGAAGCTGTTCGATTGATTACACCTGATGATTGGTCACAAAAAGCCGTTTTTAACCAAAGTAATATCTATCAGTTTACTGTACTATTGCATGGTGACTGGATTCTGAATGAAAAACTATTATTTGAAGAAGAAAATTTGAATTTCTCAGGAGATTTAAATAAAGGAATTATTGCTGATGGATTACGTCAGCAGTTTCAATCAAAGGAAATTTTACTTTCTCAAAATCTTATTTTGGTTACCGAAAAAGAAAATTTAAAATGGCGCTTAGTCGATGGAGGGAAAGTTTACATCTTGAAGACAGATAACAATAAATTAACAGTTAGCAAGATTCAGGCATTGGATGCCAACAATATTTGGCCTGGTGTCCCTGAGCGGTTTAGTGGAAATGGGTCAGAAGGAGGAGACTGGATTAGTATTATTCATGTCAAAACTTGATAATGGACAGTAAATTCAGGGATTGTGTGTAAAAGTTAAGGCAATAATTGTCAACAGCCATAGGTGAAGCTAAAGTCATTCCAGTTATGCCCCAAATGAGTCTAGTCCAGATTAGTGGTATTGAAACTTCATCAACCCCTGCAAATCCCAACAAGTAGATTGAGATAAAAGCGATCGCCATCTCTGTGACGATCTAGCACCAACTGCTGCAAATCCCAACAACTAGGTTCAGGTGAGAGCGATCGCCTACCTGAAAAAATCTCGATCTCGCGCAACTGCAACCATCCCAAAGGTCTTTCTCTATGTCCAAGTACGAGTTTCAGCTGGTGGCTAGACTTGACCCAAAACAGGTGAATTTTACAGTAGTGAAGGAGTTAGGGGAAAATAACAATTACACAGGCTATTTCTATGATACCAGTGATGGTGGAAATGGTGCGGCTGAGGCTGTGTTTAAGCATCTGCCAAAACTTGCTAGTGCTGCTAGAGCGATGCCTGCGGCGGGCTACGCCTACGCCCGATTAAATCGATTGAGCATTGCTTCTGCTACTTCTGGTTAGGCATTGACAGTCGGTAGTTTTTCCCTTACTACACCGAAGAAGTGCTTCTAGCCACAGCGACAAATTTGTATTAGGATATGCGATCGCTTGCAGCTTAATTTTACAGGTATCTAGAATCAGGGCGAAGAGATTGACGGTATTGTTGCCCCAATTGCATCGCTTCGTCGTCAGCTGGGTCATTGGCAAAGCTGCCTAGAATGATTTGCCACCAAGGAATAGGAGAAACGGGGAGTTGCTGCTTGAGGCGAGCAACCTCGGTTTCTCAAATTGCAAGTCTGGCTTCGATTTCAGGGGTTGACATAGGATTTTTTGATCATCTGTTGTTCTGATTATGTCATTTTGCCAGACTCAGGGAGGTTGGCGATCGCCCCTTTGCCCAAACTAAGTAGAGCGATCGCGCTAATTTCTAGGCAGATTGCCCAGATTTTTAATTAAATGGCTACTCAAATCCTACTCAAAATAGTAATAACTTAAACAGGATATCTGTTGTAACCGGAGTTAAGAAGCTGATGCCATGGTTTGTAAAGATTGAAGAAGGCAAAGTCGATAAACCTACCTTTGACCAATATGTACCTGCCCATAAAGCCTATATTCAGGACTTGATTGCTAAAGGACACAAAGCGCGAACAGGCTATTGGGCGGAGCAAAGAGGCGGAATGTTGCTATTTGAGGCAGCCTCAAAGGATGAAGCAGAAGCGATTGTGGCTGATGATCCGTTGGTGCAACACGGCTGCGTCAACTATCAGCTTTATGAATGGCGGATTGTTATGGAATAACACACACTTACTGAATTTTAATGTTATGCTTTTAGAAGACCTGGATCTATGCGATCGCAACACCCAAATCTTGTCAGAACCGGAAGGTAGCAGCAACACGGGAGGCTTGTGGTAGGCGTAGTCTCCGGGTCGCCCTATTTTTAGGAGCATTCAGCAAAAATGCCTGGTTTTGGAGATATTGTTCAAAAAGCTTTTTACCTCGGTGTTGGATTAGCTTCTTACGCAGGTGAGAAAGCAGGGGGAAAATTAGCCGAAGTGCGATCGCAAGTCCAAAAACTGGCAGATGAAATGGTGGCAAAGGGCGAAATGAACACCGAAGAAGCCCGCCGCTTCGTTGAAGATATGATGAAGCAAGCCCAACAGCCCCCAGCATCTGGTGAAACCTCACCAGAAACACCCCCTTCGGAACCTCGCCGCATAGAAATTTTAGAGGAAGATGAAGAACCAACTGTGAAAGAGGCATCAGCTGATGAGAACGTGGATAAATTACGCGATGAAGTGCTAAAGCTGCAAGACGAGTTAAAACGATTGCAACGCGATTAATTAAAAGCATTCTTTGAGCAAAATATCACTTCAGATAGAAACTTGATAAGATACATTGCCTAGTGTGTACTCTAGTGCTTCAAGCCAGATAGCACAAACCGTCTTGTTTATAGCCTGTAATGGCGTCAAGTTTATGGAACAGTGGCAAAAAGATTTAGTAGAAATTGTCGAAACAGTGGCTGATGAAGTAGAGCGTTTCTTCCTGGGAATGAGTGAAATGGTAGACGCTTTTTTTGAGCTAACGGAAGAAATGACCGAGCAAGTCCCGAACATTGTCACTGAAGTCGATCAGTATTTACAGGATTTTGCTGAACCAATATTAGAAGCTTACTGGGAACTGGAAGACATTGTAGCAGATGTAGATCCGGCTTTTCCTTATTCAGTTGAACCCACTGCCGAAAAAAATCCTGCCTGTATCGGCTGTAGTCACTACCACGGGCAAGTTTATAATGGTAATTTGTTAGTTTGTGCCATGCATCCCCACGGTTGTGAAGATGAGAATTGTCCAGATTGGGAGAAGGAAGAGTATTGAGTTAGGAGTAGAGACGCGATTAATCGCCTCTGTACAGGAGTTATAAAATTAATAAAAGGACGTAAATACAAGTAAAATAACCGATGACAACTGATAAATTACCTGAAAGTGTATCCCAGGCAAGCCAAGAAATGAAGTATGGCGAACGCGACATTGCCGAAGGTAAACTAATTACCTTTCCGAATCCGCGTGTGGGGAGGCGATATGACATTAACATTACTTTGCCGGAATTTACTTGTAAATGTCCGTTTTCCGGTTATCCTGACTTTGCGACAATTTATGTTATCTATGTGCCTGATCAACGAGTAGTAGAATTGAAGGCGCTTAAGCTTTATATTAATAGTTATCGCGATCGCTATATTTCTCACGAAGAATCAGCTAATCAAATTTTGGATGATTTTGTCGCTGCTTGTGACCCCTTGGAAGTCACGGTGAAAGCAGATTTTACGCCTCGCGGCAATGTACATACCGTGGTTCAAGTACGGCACCAAAAGTACCCATAATGAAAACTTTGGCTTTTAGAAAGGACTTTAGTCCTTTTTATAAGAGGCTATGCGATACAAAATCAGGACTGAAATCCTAATTAGGAACATTTTTGAAGGAAGGTTGATTAACCGGACAGGATATATATAAGTAAGTGGGCGGGAAAATTTACAAGTTGCAAAAAAATTGTAGGTTGAGTGGAGGCTTTGCGTAATCCAACATCCTGATATGTGTTGGGTTGCGCTGCGCTCCACCCAACCTACCTCTACTACCTCTAGGTCTAATGCACCATTTTGCGTAGACAGTCCACTACGTGCATTTCAAAAATCAAATACTAGTTTTATATATAAGTGGGTGGGAAAATTTGCAAGTATGTAACGTAAAGTTAACTAAAGCGATTAGAGTTAAATTTTACACGTTTGGTACTATAATCTCCTTTTTCTCCCTCAGCTTCAATTTAAATATTCGTTCTTATTAGTTTTCTTGTACTATTTTATTTACATTTTGTTGATGTGTGACAGTTGGGGTGCGGAATGTAGGTTCAAAGCATCCGTTACAGATTGTTGGCCACTTGTTACTATTATGACTCTTGGGTTTTATCGGAATTCTTCCCCCTACTCTTGGGATAATGAATCATTGACTACAAGACATAGCAGAGGGAATAGAAGAACTTTGCCCAGATTGAGCCACAAGGATAATATCACCGTTAGCATCGACAATCCATCCTTGAGCCTCCACAATCTGATTAGTAGATTTGGTAACAGTTGTAGATAATTTATTTGTAACTCTGGGTATTGCTTGTGGGGGCAAATCTACCCAACCTGTAATCACTGCTCGTTCCCGCAAGGGTTCATTAGGATTTTGGGGTAATCCACCCCGTCCTGTAGCGATAAAACGACTGGCGTTTTCTCCTCTTCTGGGTGCGCAACCTTGGGCGATTTGTTGGGATGCATCCACGACGTTAGAGGGTAGTTGAATTAAGCCGCGACTGGGGTCAGCATCAGGTGTGTTGAGATTTATCTCACCATTTAAGGAAGGGTTGGTTTGGGAGATGGCAGTGATATCACTTGTTGGCAACTGACTAGGATCTAGCTTGTTCGGGTCGGTTGTTTGCAACAGCTGCTCAAGCTCTTGCCGACTGCGCGGCTGTAGCCCAAAGATGCCAGCAGAGTTGATAATAACTTTCCCGCCGCTACCCTCAAAGGCGTTGGCAGTGATATCGCTATTTTCGTTGGGGACGGCGACGATAAAGCCTCGGTAATTTGGGAGGTTATTAATAATGATGTTACCGCCATTGCCACCTAATTTTTCTGTACCTGCGTTGGTGGAAATTTGAGCGCCATGACGGAGTAAAAGTAAGTGGCTATTTATTTTGATGTCACCACCGTTACCGGATGCAGATTCGGCGTTGAGTTTACCTTGGTTATCTAAAGTAATTTTAGGTGAGTTGATTTCGATGTCGCCTGTGGTTCCTGAACCAGTAGAACTGACAAATAAGCCAGTACTAGCGCCGATATTTTCTACCTGATCAGTAAAGTTATTAACTCGGTTATCATAACTAAAGTCACTACCACTAATTATTACTTTATCAGTAGCATTGACAGTTATTTTACCTGCATCTCCTTGCCCTGAAGTACTAGCTGTCAGTGCAGCACCATCGATGATTTCTAAGGAGTTGGTGTACAAATTAATATCGCCGCCTTTTCCTGTTGAGTCTTTGCTGGTAGAAGTCGTTAACAGGCTCCGACCCACAATATCGTTGAGGTTGGAGCCTTCAAGTGAAGTTCCACTCAGTTTTATAGAAGTGGCATAAACAGTCAAGGAACCCGCATTCCCTTTCTCTATACTGGTTGTTGAAACTGATGCTTGTGCCCCATCTTGGATAAACAACTGTCCAGTCTTAATTACCAAGTTTCCAGCATTTCCTTGACCTGTAGTCCCTGTAATTATACCACTAGGAAACGGACGCTCCTTTACAATGTTAGAGACTAAGCCTCCACTAATTCCAATTAGTTGCCTTAAGACATCGGCGGACAACCCTTGCTTTGAAGTGCCGATGAGTTCTACGGATTCGGAGGCGTTGATAGTCAAATCTCCGCCTTTTCCTAAGCTAGAAGTACCCGATGATATGATTCCCCCATCACTGACTATTAACTTTTTAGTAGTAATAGCCATGTCGCCCGATTTTCCAGATCCCTGTGTTCCACTAGCTAAGACGCTAGGAACATTATTGACACTGGCGATGCCTTTTATTTCTACTAACTCCGAAGCATTTACAGTTAATTTTCCTCCTGGCTGCTCTCCAGCAGTACCTGTTGTTACCCAGGCCCCATCACGGACAATTAATCTTTGAGTATCAATAGTCAAGTCGCCTCCTTGTCCAAAACCTGTAGTTTCATTACGCAATCCACTGGGAACTCTATCGCCTATGGTGAACAGTCCTAGTCCTTGGGGAGCATCATTAGCTGAGGTGCCACTAAGTTCTATAGAGTCTTTTGCGTTCACGAATAAATTTCCGGCTCGCCCTGGGGTAGTACTCCCTGCCGATATTACTGCCCCATTAGAGACAATTAACCGCCCAGTTTCAATGGTCAGGTTTCCGGCATTTCCACTTGCAGTTGGTAAAAATAAATCCCTTAAAAAAAGAAGATCCGGGGTAAGAAGAGGCGTTGTATCAATGGAAGCGGAAAATAAGCCAATAGGAACAGTAAACTTGGGAGAAAAACCGTATAAATTAATCGGAAAAAGGTCAATTGTACCGTTTGATGAGGAACTGCCAGTTAATTCTATTGAGTCAGAGGCGTTCACAACCAGATCCCCAGCACTACCACTAGAAGTAGTAGCAGTCGCTACTATTCCATCTTGAATAATCAATTTTCCTGTATCCACGCGTAGGGAACCACCATCTCCTAAACCAAAAACGGCATTGTAGATAGAGCTATCTTTGACTGTTACTGTTCCTTTGGCGCTGAGGGTGATATCTCCAGCTTTCGCGTTAGCAGCTGTAGCTAATGGCTTGATGCCAGCACGTAAGCTACTTCCCTCCAAAATATCTATATTCTGGGCATTGACGGCAATACTGCCACCACCATTAGATGCAACATCCACTTCAGCGCCATTGGTAAGCGATACTGAAGCTCGCAATCGGTCTGGCGGAAAATTTAAGCTCAGATTATGATCATTTACATTTAGCCCAACTATTCCTTCTCCTGCTAAACCTCCTAACTCTACTTGTCCACCAGAAGCCTTCAGAGAGCCACCATTCATGTTTACATCGCCACCAACTAGCAGCAAACTAAGATGATCTCCGACTTTTAGGTTAGTTGAGTTATTTTGAATTGGCGCAGTAGAAATTTGATTGAATAGAAAAGCGGAAGGATTGATTGTCAACAGTGGAGAAGTAGTCGGATTCGTGGCGCTGAAAATCACTTTATCACCAAAAGCGATCGCATTTGCTGTACTCGCAACAAAAGAACCTTGAATATTCAGCCTCGCACGCGGGCCAAAAATAATCCCTTTTGGATTTATCAAAAACAAATTAGCGAGAGCATTAGCACGAATGAACCCATCAATATTAGAAGCTGACCCACCCGTAACTCGACTAATGATATTTTGAATATCTACAGTATTATTAAAATAAGCAGTGCCACCAAGAGGTACAGAAAACTCAGAGAAGCTGTGGAACAAATTACTTCCTGCTTTTGTTCCTCCAGTAATATTGAAGTTATTCCCATCCTTTGTGACGCTAGAGTTAATCGGCAAGGTGGCATCCGGGGTAATTTGAGCAAAAACACGCTCTTGTAAGGAAGCAATGAATACACTTGCTAAAACCAAGCAACTTCCTAAGCCGACAAACTTACTACACCAGCACCACCAGTCCTGAGTTTTCCTTGATACAGTAATTGACTTTTCACAGTATTTGGAAAAGTCTGTTTGATTGATGAGCGATCGCCAGTATATACTTGCAGGATAGTTTTTCAACCCTCCTGCTCCCTGAACGAAGTTTAGGGCAATCTGCTTGTGACAAATTGGTGCATAAGATGCACTTTGCAGCTTGATTTTATGTCCCAAAATCCTAATAATCCTAATGTTTCTGTGAAGCATTCTCCTGATAGATTGCATTATAAAAAAACAGTAAACGGTCCAACAGCATTAAATGGAATATTGAATCTTGTAATGTCAATCGAATCACCCGAAACAGGCAGCAAAAAATTAACCCCCTGCACAATACCAACTAAGTCTCCCGATGATGTAGAGATGTTTAAATTTCCGTTTACTACTTGAGAAGTGTAGTTCTGTGGTGCTCCTTCTAGCACAATCATGTCACTGCCTCGCTCAAAGTTCTGGATTAAAGCATAATCTGTATTACCACCACCAACGTAAAATTGTTGAGGTGTGGAGGTTAATGAAGACAAGCTAGAATGGCCAAGGAGGAATACATCTGTCCCTTGAGTGCCAATTAAGGTATCAATCTGACCGACTCCAGCAACTGTTGATCCATTTGATAAAACGTCCAAACCAAGTCCAACGAGGAGTTTGTTCCCTTCACCAATGCCAGTTATGGTGTCATTCCCGTTGGTTCCTAAAAAAAAGCCGAAGCGATTCTTCTCAAACTGTCCAACCTGTTCATAGTGTTGTAGTCCTGAGGTAAAAGAGCCAGCCCTAACAGCCGCCGCTACATCAGGGTATGCTAGCAAGTAAGCTTGTTCATCGAACATAGCAATAGCCTCCAGATAGTAATGGGAATATCAATCAAAAAAGTACTATTTGGTCAGGGTCTGGCAGTTACTTCCATTAAGTTAGAAGCTTAGAAATATTGGAAAAACGCACAATTCCTAGCCAAAGCACTCTCAGGAGCAAAATCCAAATCACCGGACATTGCACTCTCCACCAAATAACAGCACTAAACTTCAGTCAACTAGAAATGAAGTTATTAGCTGTTTACTATTTCATAATAAAACTGTAAGATTGTTGGCTTGGTAAAAAATTTCTTATTCTTTACAAAGTTTATAACTAGACGCAATCGGGAGCAACGCTCTAACAGTGAGGTGAGATCAAAAACAAGCCATCACTAAAAATTATATTTAAGTATAAAGTAATTTTAATTGCAAATAAGATACTGATTGATATGAGAATTTAACTTGATGAGATATTTCATCAAGATTGCTAATAAATCATTTGACGATTATTTTAAAAGGATATCTGCAATTAATATTTAATACTTGGTATTACATATAACACAAATTTCAAGGAAGCTGGAATGAAGAGTATAAAATTTATCAAGCAGTAGAGGCTTGATCAACGAATTAAAGATAGAATCACAAAAATTATCCCAGTTTCCAGCTATCCATTATAGGACTTACGCATTTATAGCAGTGGACAGACAGCTTAGGACATTCGCAACCCCGAAGAGAGCGGCTGTCACAGCTATCCATAGCAGACTTGTCCTAACCATTATGGCAGCCGCTATACAAGAAATACCAAATATGGATCAAGGTTAAAAACCATATCTTTCCTAAGGGCACAGCATTGCTGTGCCCCTACAGCATGATCTATTTACGTAGTTTACCGCCGTAGGCATCGCAGGATAATTAAGAAAAGCCTAAAACAACCTCAAGATCGTTAATGTACATCACGATGCATTTGTACAGTGCGTAAGTCCTACATTAGACATAGCAGTGAAAAAGAATGTAGAGACGTAGCAGTGCTACGTCTCTACAAGGGTTCTGGGTAACGCATATTTAATTTCTGGAGAAGTCTATTAGCAGGTAAGAGTAAGTGATTCTTCTCTTAGCTTCTGCTAATTAGGGAGCTGTATTAAATCAGACTCCCTTTTTTCTTTTGAGTTCAACCATTTAGTCTATGTTGCATCCAAAGGAGAACTGGTATATTTATTCTGCAATCTGCTTAACAGCTGTCTGCACTTGAATTACAACTTTTTTAGACAAAGGAATATATCCGAGTTCCAAACTGGATTTTTGCCCGTCAATCAAAGCCCAATTAACAAAGTTTTTCAGCGCTTGCCCTTTGACTCGGTTTGGATATTGCTGATAAGTTAAAAGCCAGCTGTAAGTAACAATGGGATAAGACTGGGCATCGGTAGGATCGGTGATAAAAGCAATCAAGTTATCGGCGGGTAATTTCACTCTCTCTAAGGTTTGAGCTACAGATTCTGGTGTCGGCGTGATATAATTACCAGATTTATTTTCTAAAGCAGCCACAGGAAGTTTATTTTGTTTGGCGTAAATATACTCTACATAGCCAATAGCTCCTGGTATCTGTTGAATCAGGGCGGTAACACCTTCGTTACCCTTTCCCCCAATTCCTACTTGCCATGCTACAGATTTACCAGCCCCAATTTTGCTTTTCCATTCTGGACTTATAGCACTTAAATGTTGCGTCAACACGCTCGTAGTCCCACTACCATCAGTTCGGTGTACAACCTGAATCGGTAAATCCGGCAAACTTACGCCTGCATTAGCTGCGGCTATTCTAGGATGATTCCAATTTGTAATTTTTCCGAGGAAGATATCTACGTAAACTTGGCGTGGTAGCCTAAGAGCAGTTGGCACTTTGACTTGAGGCGACTGGTGTGCAACTGGTGTGAGGTTATAAGCCAGCACAATAGAACCGGCAGTTATGGGTAAAGAGATTACTCCGCGTTTTATCTTGGCTGCTTGTTCATTTGTAATTCCCACATCACTAGCTGCAAAGTCTACAGTACCTTCGATAAGCTGTTGCACTCCTGCACTGCTCCCTATTGCTTGATAGTTAATTTCCACATTGGGATTTTTCTGGTTGTAATCTGAAAGCCAGCGCTCGTACAAAGGCGCGGGAAAACTTGCGCCGACACCAATGAGGGAAACAGGCTTGATGTTTTTCTGATTGGCTGTGCAAGAAAGGATAGTCAACAAGATAGGGATTAGGGATAGAAGGTAAATGCGTCGCTGGGATTGAAGTTGAGCAGATATAGAAATCTTTTGTTTCAATGTTTAATAAATACCTCTTGTGATTTACCAATTTGTAGGCGTGTGGGCGTGATTGTAATAAATAACTTTTAAACGCAAAGGGGCGCATTCGCAAAGCGTCTCGCAGAGAAGGGAACCGCAGAGGAACGCAGAGAGATTACTTTGCGTTAACCTTTGCGTTCCTATGGGTTTAAACTTTAATTGCTGTTTCTTTCTCTTCACCTTTTGGCTGTGAACTTAGGCCATCTAAAATCTCTAAAACCTCTTGTTCAAAAGCAACTTGGGCGCGATTTGTTTTGCCACCCACATATAAGCGATCGCCTTTTTGCAATGCCCATATTTGTGAGTGGGAAAAGTAACTCATCACTACACCCAGCATTAGCAAACCAAACCCTGAGTAAACTATTGGTATACCTGGATCGGCTTTAATTTGTAAGCCAGTGCTGCCAATGACTTCGATAATTTTCAGCTTCACGCCATTAACTTCGGTGAACATCCCAGCGCGGACGGTATCAACGAGTTTGCCAGTGGCATCATAAATTAATACCATCCCTTGCAAGTCTTTGGCTAACAGGGAAACACCTTCACTCAAATCCGGTTTTGTGGGAACCCAGGTTCCCCAAATGCGCCCGTTACCGTTGGTGTTCAATTTTGCCATCGGTAACTGAAAAATTGGGCTGTTGTTAAATTGGACGCGAACAGCTGCAATTCCCCAATCAGTTTGATAGAAAGTTACGCCATGATATCGCAAAGGCTCGTTGACAAAAATGTTTTTGTGATCAACTTCTTTTCCCTGATTATTTAAGACAGACAAATCTGAATAAAATTGGTTAATACCTCCAGATGCAGTGTAGTCAATCCAAAAACGATTGACTCGCACAGACCAATCTTTCGGGACTTGGGCTGCTGCTAAGGGTCCAGCATCTACAATATTTGTCACTTTAAATGTATTGCCACTGGCAACCATTTCTTGAGCAAGAAATCCAGTCATTGCCCCCCAAATTCCCCCTAGCAAAATAGCGACGATGCCAATATGAACGATAATTGGCCCGATGCGTCCGACTATTCCCTTGCGGGCGTAGAGGAGATTTTCTTTTTCTTGATCTGGAAAAATTTTATAGCGGCGTTTCTGTAATATTTCAGTGAGAGAATTCAGGGAACCAGTCTCTAGTTCTGCACTCAAAGCTAACTTTTGAAATTGCCGTGGTTCTTCATAATATTTCCAGCGCTGGGCAGCTTTTAAGGCTGGTAACTGACGCGTAAATGAACAAGCAGTTAAGCTAGTACCAAATAAGATAAGTAATGCCAGAAACCACCAAGTACGATATACGTGGTCTAACCCAACTACCTGAATTACCTTCCAAGTTAAGAAACCAAATAAAGCTGGATGTTCTGGGTAGTTAGCTTGGTAAAATGCAGGTGACTGACCTTGTTCAATTACAGTCCCGGTGGAGCTAAAGATTGCAATCAATAGCAGTAGTGCGATCGCTAGTCGTAAGTTAGTCAATACAGGCAAAAGCTCTTGCCGTAAAAACTGCCTAGGTATCGCCCACCATTTTAATTCTTTTGATGCTGAATCTTCTAAAGTCATTAGGTGTAAAATCTAAAAAAGGTGTTGATATTAAAAACTGCCAAGGGGAATCCGAGAAATTAAGGAAAATACACCGAATCCTACCAACAGCGCCCCGCTAACTGGGTTAATCCAACCAGACCAGCGCCGCAATTCGAGTAACTTTTTAATTGAAGCTGTAAAAGTACCCGCCAAAATCAAGGGTGCTACATAACCGGCTGTGTAAGAAAGTAGCAAAACAGCGCCTAAAATTAAGTCTTGTGTATTCGCAATCCAACCTAGTAAGCTGGCTAAAACAGGCGTACTACAAGGGGATGCAACTAAGCCGAAAGTCAGCCCCAGCAAATAAGAACGCAATCCGGCTGGTAAATCTGGCGAAATCCAATTGGTTTCACCCAAGGAGGGAAATTGCAGAGGTAGTGCTTCTAATAAGTTCAGCCCCATGAGAATGGCGATCATACTGACGATAATCGGCAAACCAATTCCTATTTGACCATAGACTTTTCCCACAAAAGCTGCTATAATACCAAGTCCTGCCAATGTAGTTGCTAATCCGAAAGCAAACCAAGTTGATTGGGCAGCTGCTTGCAGACGGCTTTTCGCTTCATAGCCACCGATGTAACCAATGGTAATTGGCAACATAGAAAGCATACAGGGTGTGAGACTGGTGAGCAAGCCAGCTGCAAAAATGATACCAATACTCGCCACGCTCAGGTGTGTCAGTTGGTTAGAAACAAGGCTGTTGGCAAATTGTTCTAGTTGGTAAATTTGGGTTTGCAGGTTATCAAGCATGGAAAGTTTCTGAGCGGCAAATGCTTACTATACTTGAATTGTAGCTTATTTTTTGCTATAGAGTCAGTAGAATTCATTATCTGAACCTGATATCATCTAAATTTAACCTGGGCAAAGAAATGTATCTAAAATACAATTAACCTCACATTATCGCTGAAGAAGCACGCCTGGAGTATTTGGCATGATGATTGCATTACCCGGATTTGAAATTGTCACTTTGTTAAAAGCAGGGGTAAAAGCAGTCATATACCGTGGAATTAAGCTTAAAGATCAGTGTCCGGTAATTATCAAAGGGCTACGTCCAGAACAGTGTACACCGAATAATATTGAACAACTCAAACATGAGTATGCGATCGCTCAAAGGTTGAACACCGCAGCAGCAGTTAAAGCTTACGCCTTAGAGATGCATCAGGGAATCCCTTATTTAATTATGGAGGATTTTGGCGGGCGATCGCTCGACCATTTGGTCGACCAATTTCAACAGCCTGTTCCGTTTCTAAAGATTGCCATTGAAATCACCAGTAAACTCGCACAAATACATACTCATCATATTGTCCACAAGGATATTAAACCGCAAAATATCTTAGTTAACCTCGAAACTAATCAGGTTAAAATTGCCCATTTTGGAATTGCTGCTTTCATTCCATACCAACAGCAAATAGTTAGCAGTTCTAGTCGCATTGAAGGCAGTTTACCTTATTTGTCACCTGAGCAAACCGGGCGGATGAATCGAGGAATTGACCATCGCAGCGATTTGTATTCTCTGGGAGTCACCTTTTATGAGATGCTCACAGGTCAGCTACCATTTCAAGGCAAAGACCCTTTAGAGTGGGTGCATTGTCATATTGCTAAATCTCCGCTATCCCTTACAAAGCTGAACTCTGATATTCCTCAGATGCTCTGTGAGATAATTATGAAATTGCTGTCGAAGGTTGCTGAACATAGGTATCAGAGCGCTTTAGGTTTGCAGTTTGATCTAGAACAGTGTTTAAAGCAATTGCAGACAACCGGAGAAATTCAATCCTTTATTTTGGGTGAACAAGATATCTGCGATCGCTTTCAAATTCCTCAAAAATTGTATGGGCGAGAACAAGATATTGCCAAGCTTCTACAAGCATTTGAGCGAGTTTTGAGCCAAGGAAAACCAGAGATTGTGTTCGTCTCTGGCTATGCTGGAGTTGGGAAATCTTCTATTGTGAAGGAAATTCACAAGCCCATTGTCAGAGAACGTGGGGTTTTTATTTCTGGTAAGTTTGATCAGTACAAAAGAGATATTCCTTATTCAACTATTGTTCAAGCTTTTCAAACACTCGCTCGACAAATTTTAACGCAGCCCGAAAATCAACTTCGTACCTGGAAAAAGCGAATACAAGCAGCATTAGGGAACAATGGCAGACTCATCACCGATGTCATTCCAGAAGTTGAACTAATCGTTGGAGAACAGCCTTCTATCCCAGAGTTGGGGCCTGCTGAATCTCAAAACCGATTTAATTTAGTATTTCAGAAATTTATCAACGTCTTTGCTCAAAAAGAGCATCCACTCACTGTTTTTTTAGATGATATGCAGTGGGCAGACAGCGCTACTTTGAATTTAATTCCAACTGTAATTACTGGCTCTAGTATCAAGTATCTCTGCTTCATTTTGGCGTATCGAGATAACGAAATAGATATTGTACATCCCTTGAATTTGATGATAGAGAAGGTTCGCCAGTATGGAGCAATAACAAGTGAAATTATCCTGACACCGTTGAATCTTGTCTATGTAAATCAGTTAATTGCTGATACCTTACATAGTTCAACAGAACAAGTACAACCCCTTGCTCAATTAATTATCCAAAAAACTGACGGTAATCCTTTTTTTATCAATGAATTTCTAAAAACGCTGCATCAAGAAAATTTACTGAATTTTAATCGCCAACATAGGGTTTGGCAATGGAATCTAGCTGAGATTGAAGCCCAAGGTATTACAGATAATTTTGTCAGTTTGATGATTGGGCGAATGCAAAAATTGCCCCTGGCAACTCAACAGGTGCTTCAATTAGCCTCGTGTATCGGTAATCGCTTTGATTTAGAAGTTTTAGCGATCGTTGGGGAACAATCTATTGAAGAAACGGCCAATGCACTTTTTGAAGCAATTTTAAGAGGATTAATTATCTCTATTGAGTCAGATGAAACTACCCAGAAAAACTATCGTTTTCGTTTTTACCATGATCGAGTTCAACAAGCTGCTTATGCCTTAATTGCCGATGAATCAAAGTCGGCTGTTCACCTGAAGATTGGGCGACTTTTGCTCAATAATGCTAGTTATGAACAAGTGAATGAGCAAATTTTTAATTTAGTCAATCAGCTTAATCTCGCGGTGGATCTGATTATTGAACAAATCGAAAAAGATGAATTGGTACGATTAAATTTAATCGCTGGGAAGAAGTCCAAAGCTTCTACTGCTTACATTCCTGCTAAAATTTTTTTTACCCTTGCCATGAATCTTTTGGCTGAAAATGCCTGGATTGAACAATATGCACAAACATTTACTTTATTTAGAGAACGGGCTGAGTGTGAATTCTTAACAGGAAATTTAGAGCAAGCGGAAGAATTATTTGAGCTACTATTGTTAAAAGCCGAATCTCATGTGGACAAATCTAATATTTATATACTGCAAATCAGACTCTATCAAGTTGCAGGTAGGTATGAAGAGGCGCTGACATTGGGATTAGCAGCTTTAAAACTTTTCGGGGTAACATTCCCTGATTCTAATGAGCAAGTACAAAGTGCGATCGCTATTGAAAAAAGCCAAGTATTAATAAATTTAGGTGATAGACAAGTCTCTGATTTAATTAATGCTCCAGTAATCCCAGATCCAAATATTAAGACACTAATTAGTCTGTTGACGACTTTGGGACCACCTAGTTATCTCGGTAAACCTGATATCTTTCCCTTAGTTGTGCTCAAAGCAGTTAACTACTCATTGAAGTTTGGGAATACAGAAGATTCCTGTTTTGCTTACAGTATGTACGCGATGTTATTGGTTTCCATCTTCGGTGATATTCCTACAGGCTACGCATTTTCTGAGATGACGATTCAATTAAATGAAAAGTTGCATGACTTGAAACTTAGAGGAGTTGTTCTACACATTCATGGAAGTCATATCAACGTTTGGTGTAACCATATTGCTACTGATATTCCTTTTTTAGAGCGGGGATTTATCGGCTGTGTGGAAGCAGGCGATGTGACGATGGCAAACTACAACGGCTATCAAGGCTCCTGGCAAATTATCCAGTTAGGCTCTCCACTTGCTGATACATACAAATCTCTAGAAAAATACACCACCTTTGCCCGCCAGTCTAAACATGAGGCTGTCTATGAGACAATCAGATTACAGCAAATGCTACTGATGAATCTGCGCGGACTCACTCACCAAAACCTGACTCTAAATGATGATAATTTTGATGAATCACGCGCACTATCTGTGATTACAGATGCAGGTTTTGTCAGTGGAATTATTTTTTATCACATTATTAAATTAATTATCTTTTTTACATATCGACAGTATGCAGAGGCATTGAATTCTGTCTTAGAATTATCCAAACTTCCAGTTACAACACTGGCATTACCAATTGAAACAGATTATATTTTATATTACTCCCTGACTTTAACGGCTCTTTATCCAACAGTATCTGATCAAGAGCAAGAACAGTTTTTGCAAACCCTAGAATCCCATCAGCAGCAATTGCAATACTGGGCTAACCACTGCGCTGCAAACTTCTTACATAAGTCTCAATTAGTAGCTGCTGAAATAGCTCGGATTCAAGGTAGGGATTTGGAAGCAATGCGTCTGTATGAGCAATCCATTGCTTCAGCCCGTGAGCAGGGATTTGTGCAATATGAAGCTTTAGCTAATGAACTAGGCGCTAAATTTTACCTAAAGCAGGAGTTTGAATTAATTGCTAAAACCTACTTGCAAGCAGCGAAAAATGCCTATATGCGCTGGGAGGCATTTGCTAAAGTCAACCACCTCGAAGAATGCTATCCTCAGCTATTGCCACAACAACAGCATATCTCTAACGGAACCTTTATTACTACAGGTGAGGATTTAGACTTTTTGTCAGTAGTTAAAGCTTCTCAAACTATATCTAGTGAAATTGTTTTTTCAAGGTTATTGAAAACATTAATGCAGATAGTTATTGAGCAAGCAGGAGCAGAAATCGGTTATTTATTGCTTGAACACGAGCAAAATCTGGTGATCGAGGTAGAAGCTAAGGTTAATCCCCAAGCAGAAAAGCTGAATGTTTATCGACCTAGATTAAAGGGTGAAATTTCAGAAGTTATTCCTCAATCAATGCTGAATTATGTGCAGCGAACTCAAGAAACAGTGATTTTGGAGAATGCCACTGAGCAAAATCTGTTTTCAAAAGACGAGTATTTAATTCAAAAACAACCTAAATCTGTACTTTGTTTGCCGATCACTCGTCAGTCGAAATTACTTGGAATTTTATATTTAGAAAACAATCTGATCTCCAGCGCCTTTACACAGGAAAAACTTTCGGTACTGGAAATCTTGACAGTTCAAATTGCCATTTCTCTAGAAAATGCTCGTCTTTATCAAGGTCTAGAAAACAGCCAAGCACAACTCAACTTGGCGTTGAAATCTGCTCAAATCGGTGTTTGGAGTTGGGATATTCCCAATGATCAGTTTTACTGGGATGAGCAGACTTATCAACTATTTGGATTAACACCTCAAACATTTGTCGGCACTTCCGAAGCGCTTTTAAATCGTCTGCATCCTGATGATCGAGGATTTTTGGCTAAATCGTTGAGTCGAGCAATTAACGAAGGTGTGGAGCATAATTTAGAATATCAAATTATTCGAGATGACGGCACTATCCGTTACTTATCCTGCCGGGGAAAAGCCTTTTTCAACGAAGCAGGGAAAGCCACACACATGAGTGGTGTTGTGCTAGATATCACCGCTCGCAAACAATCTGAAGCCGAACGTATCCAACTGATTCAAGAGCAAACCGCCCGACAGGAAGCAGAAGCCGATCAGCAACGAGCAGAGTTTTTGGTTAAAATCAGTGCAACACTCGCCTCTTCCCTAGATTACGAAAGCACGCTTGCAAGTGTGGCAAACCTAGTTGTGCCTTACTTCGCCGATTGGTGCGGCGTTGATCTCCTGCAAGACAACCAATCAATTAATCGGGTAGCAGTTGCTCACCGAGATCCAGAGAAAGTGAAATTCGGTTGGGAACTCTATGCGCGTTATCCTAGAGATTTGGATGCACCTGAAGGTGTTCCGAAAGTGCTGCGTACAGGACTTGCTGAAATGGTAGCTGAGATTTCAGATGCAGCCCTAGCAGCAGCGATCGCAGATCCCGAACATTTGCGGATTCTGCGTGAACTTGGTTTAAAATCATGTATGATCCTACCCTTGAAGGCACGGGAAAGAATTTTTGGGGTAATTTCCTTTGTGACTGCTGAATCAGAACGTCGTTACAGCACGGCTGACTTGTCACTAGCAGAAGATATTGCCCATCGAGCGGCGATCGCCATCGATAATGCCCGTCTTTATCAAGAAGCGCAGCAGGCACAAAAAACGGCAGAAATAGCTCTAGAGCGCATTGCCCGTCTGCAATCGATCACGGCTGCTCTTTCAGAATCCCTAACACCAGCCCAAGTATCTGAAGTTATTGTAGAGCAAAGCATGGCTGCCTTGGGAGCCAGTTCTGCCCTCGTCGCTTTGTTGAATGAAAGTAAAACTGAACTGGAAATTGTGCGTGCGGTTGGCTATAAGCAGGATTTGATAGACACTTGGCGTAATTTTCCCATTGATTCACCCTCTCCCTTAGCAGAAGCTGTGCGGACTGGGAAACCTATTTGGGCAGAACCAATACAAAATCGGGTGGCTCGTTACCCGCATTTAACCCAAATGTACGCCCAATATGACTTTGAAGCCTGGATTACTATTCCATTGATGGTAGAAGGTTGGGCAGTTGGCGGTATAAGTTTGGGATTTGCCCACTTTCAAGAACTTAGTGGAGAAGATCAAGCGTTTATCTTGGCTGTTGCTCAACAGTGCGCCCAAGCGATCGCTCGCGCCCATCTCTATGAAGCGGAACGAACGGCACGAAACGCGGCGGAATCAGCAAACCGGATCAAAGATGAATTTCTAGCCGTGCTGTCCCATGAACTGAGAACACCGCTTAACCCGATTCTGGGTTGGGCCAAACTGATGCGAAGCCGCAAACTTGACAAAGCAACAAGCGATCGCGCCCTAGAAACCATTGAACGTAACGCCAAGTTACAAATCCAATTGATTGAAGATTTGCTTGATGTCTCCCGCATCCTTCAGGGTAAACTTAACCTTAACTTCGAGCAGATTAATTTGGTATCAGTGATTGAAGCTGCGATCGAGACAGTGCGTTTATCAGCACAGGCCAAGTCTATCCAGATTCAGACAATTCTTAAATCTGGTGTCGGGCAAGTTTTAGGCGATGCTAATCGATTGCAACAAGTCATTTGGAATATCCTTTCTAATGCAATTAAGTTTACTCCCACCGGGGGAGAGGTAAAAATTAAATTAGAGCAAGTTGATTCACAGGTACAAATCTGCGTCACTGACACAGGGAAGGGAATTGTACCTGAGTTCTTACCTTATGTCTTTGATTATTTCCGTCAAGCAGATGGTGCCACAACTCGAAAATTTGGCGGTTTAGGTTTAGGATTAGCGATCGTGCAGCATCTTGTAGAACTTCACGGGGGAACTGTTCAAGCAGAAAGCTTGGGCGAAGGTAAAGGAGCAACTTTCACTGTCAAACTTCCATGTTTAGAGGATGAAAGCAAAGGAATCAAGGATGAAAAAGATAACTCCTCACTTGTGGCGACTCAGTTCTTGCCCTTGTCTAACTTAGAGATTCTCGTAGTCGATGATGATGCAGATATGCGAGAGTTTTTGCCCTTCATGCTAGAGCAATATGGTGCAACTGTTACCGTTGCAGCCTCAGCCATTGCAGCTTTAACTGCCCTGAGTCAATCCCAGCCAAATCTGATCATTAGCGATATTGGGATGCCAGAAATGGATGGTTATATGCTGATGCGCCAGGTGAGGAGTTTGCAACCAGAACAAGGCGGGACAATTCCGGCGATCGCTTTAACTGCCTATGCTGGCGAGATCGATCATCAGCAAGCGATCGCTGCCGGATTTCAACTGCATATTTCCAAGCCTGTAGATCCAGAAGAATTAATCAAGGCGATCGTCTTATTAGACTTATAACCAGGATCAAAGGTGGATTCATCCAGTTCAAAGACTCATTAACTGAGTTCAAAAGATGAACAAGTCTCAGAATTGCAATACGCTTAGAATAAGTCTTTTTTCTCCCGCCTACCTCCTTCACACTCATATCAGTTTTGCTTTCAGGAATAAAGCCATGATTCAAGCCTTACGCAAACTAGTTACATTCGATGAATTTGTTGCTCAATACCCAGACAACCCACAACGGCGTTATGAACTACATGATGGAGTAATTGTTGAGATGGCACAACCAGTAGGTGATCATGAAGAGGTCGTTGGATTTTTAGCTACAAAAATCACTTTAGAATATAGTCGCTTAAATCTTCCTTATTTCATCCCAAAAACAGTTTTCGTCAAACCACTTGAAAACGAATCAGCTTATTCACCAGATGTCCTGATACTAAATCAACCTAATTTAGTCAACGAACCTCTATGGAAAAAAGCATCTACTGTAAGCCTAGCTGCATCTATTTCTTTAGTTGTAGAGGTAGTGAGTACTAATTGGCGTGATGATTACCACAAAAAATATGCTGACTATGTTGGGCGAAGCCCTTCCCGAAGGGTACAAATGGGAATTCCTGAATACTGGATTGTGGACTATGCCGCATTGGGCGGTAGGGAATTCATTGGCAAGCCAAAACAACCGACTATCTTAATTTGCTGTTTAGAAGAAGGTGAGTATCTAATTAATAAATTTCGAGGTAATGACCGTATCCAATCGCCAACTTTCCCAGAATTAAATTTAACCGCAGAACAAATTTTTCGCGCTGGTGTGGTCAGCTAAATTCATGGTGTCTATTAAAATTACATTAGAATTCAGAATTAAAGACAGGACTTACGCAAACAATAGCCGAAAAGAATGATTTTTAGATAGGGAAAATTCATGTAGCTTTAGCTTCCCGCAGGGTATTGCCCCAGAGTGCGTGTAGTTTTGCATAATACCAATTCTTTCTGAGGCTGCGCCAAATTAGGACTACGCATTGACAAGAAATACCAAATATGAATCAAGGTTAAAAACCATATCTTTCGTAAGGGCACAGCAATGCTGTGCCCCTACAGCATGATCTATTTACGTAGTTTACCGCCGTAGGCATCGCAGGATAATTAAGGAAAGCCTAAAACAACCAGATGGAAAATTTTCGGGAGAGAGTTGATACAGCTATTGGTTTAACGTCCTAACCTATACTTCGATTGCGATAATGTGCCATGTAGCTTCTACTCTATCAAGTTTACCGCACTCAGTGCTGAGTAAAAAAGGTTGGGCATCTTGCCCAACCCACAAAATTTCGAGAATATTCTGTTGCTATTAACCCAACAATTTTTTAGCCTTAGCTAATACATTATCAACGCTAAAGCCAAACTTCTCTAAACAAACACCGCCTGGAGCCGAAGCACCAAAGCGATCGATACTAACGCAATCGCCTTCAGTACCCACGTACTTGTGCCAACCGAAACTGCTAGCAGCTTCTACAGATAAACGCTTGGTGACAGCTTTCGGCAGAACAGATTCTTTATAAGCTGCATCCTGTGCATCAAACAAATCAGTTGAGGGCATAGAGACAACACGGACTTTATTACCTTCAGCCGTGAGTTTTTCGGCTGCGCTGACGGCGAGGCTCAATTCTGAACCAGTGCCAATCAAAATGATCTCAGGTGTACCTTCGCTATCCACCACGGTGTATCCACCCTTGGCCACACCCTGAATCGATGTACCTGCCAAATTGGGGACGTTTTGACGGGTGAACGCCAACAGAGAGGGGGCGTTTTGCTTCGCCTTCTCGATCGCTATTTTATAAGCGCCAGAGGTTTCGTTACCGTCTGCGGGACGAAACACCGTTAAATTAGGAATCGCTCGCAAGGAAGCGAGAGTTTCAATGGGTTGGTGCGTCGGTCCATCTTCACCTTGTCCAATGGAATCGTGAGTCATCACCCAAATTACGCCAGCTTGGGAAAGGGCGGATAAGCGGATGGCAGCACGCATATAATCTGTGAAGATCAAAAAAGTAGCACCGTAGGGAATTAATCCCGAACTGTGCAGCGCGATTCCATTACAGATTGCGCCCATACCATGTTCCCGTACCCCAAAGTGGATGTTGGGGTTTTCGTAATGCCCTTTTTGGAAGTCGCCCTGTCCCTTGATTTCGGTCAGGTTGGAGTGAGTTAAGTCAGCTGAACCACCAATCAATTCAGGTAAAACCCCCGCCAGTTTGTTGAGGCAATTTTCTGAGTGTTTGCGGGTGGGTATTCCTTTATCTTCTGGGGTGTAGGTGGGTAGTACCTTATCCCAGCCATCGGCTAGTTTGCCGCTTATGTAGCGTTCAAATTCAGCCGCTTCTTGGGCATACTTAGCTTTGTAGTCCGCAAAGGTCTTGTTCCATTCGGTTTCGTAACCTGCGCCGCGCTCAACTGCTTTGCGTGTGTGGTTGAGAGCCTCTTCGGGTACTACGAAAGGCTCGTATTCCCAACCCAAATTTTTCCGAGTTAATGCTATTTCGTCTCCACCAAGGGCAGCACCATGAACACCAGCAGTATTTGCTTTGTTGGGTGAACCGTAACCAATGGTGGTTGTTACCTTAATGAAAGAAGGCTTATCAGTAACAGCTTTGGCTGCTTCAATTGCTTTGGCGATCGCTTCTAAATCGGTGTTGCCATCTTTGACGTGTTGGACGTGCCAACCATAAGCTTCAAAGCGCTTGGAAACATCTTCGGTGAATGCCACATCTGTGGAACCGTCGATGGAAATATGATTGTCGTCGTACAGAGCAATGAGTTTGCCTAATCCCAAGTGTCCTGCGAAAGAAGCAGCTTCACCAGAAATTCCTTCCATGTTGCAACCGTCACCCACAATTACGTAGGTGTAATGGTCAACAATTTTGGTATCGGGTTTGTTAAATTTTGCGCCCAGGTGTGCTTCAGCGATCGCTAAACCGACTGCATTGGCAATTCCTTGACCGAGTGGCCCAGTGGTGACTTCCACGCCTGGGGTCATGAAGTTTTCCGGGTGTCCAGGAGTTTTGGACTCCCATTGACGGAATTGCTTGATATCTTCAATGCTTACGCTGTCGTAGCCTGTCAGAAAAAGCAGGGCGTACTGCAACATCGAGCCATGACCGGCAGACAAGACAAAGCGATCGCGGTTAAACCATTTGGGATTCTTGGGGTTAAACTTCAAAAAGCGATCCCAAAGTACAAAAGCCATCGGAGCCGCGCCCATCGGTAGTCCTGGGTGTCCCGAATTGGCCTTTTCTACGGCATCAACAGCCAAGAAGCGGATCGAGTTAATACAAAGTTCTTCGAGGGAAACTTCTTTGGGGGATTGGGTTGCAACAGTCATAATCTCTTGTTTTTAACGACGGGTTAGCACTCTTCGTAGCTTCTCTTGCTGGGGTTATTTTAGATTCCCCACATATCCTTATCATCCCATTCCCGCTTATGGATGGACAAGCGGGATCTCCTGAGTTTCTGGTGATAAATCAAGCTGATAATTGGGTCATGTTGAACGCTTAAGTTATATGGGAATGATATTTCTGATACTTTGGGCATTGGGCATTGGGCATTGGGCATTGGGCATTGGGCATTGGGCATTGGGCATTCCCCTTATCTCCCTTGTCTCCCTTGTCTCCCTCATCCCCCTCATCTCCCTCTGGCTCCTGACTTTTTTTAGACGTATTTCTTAAAGGCCAGTGTGACATTATGACCGCCAAATCCAAAAGAATTGGATATTGCCACCTCGACTTTTTGAGCGCGGCTAAAGTTAGGCACGTAATCTAAGTCACACTCTGGATCAGGATTTTCCAGATTGATTGTCGGGGGAATTTGGTCATTAGCGATCGCCAGTACTGTTGCCACTGCTTCAATCCCTCCAGAACCGCCCAATAGATGACCTGTCATCGATTTGGTGGAGCTAATTGCCACCTGATAAGCATATTCTCCCAAGGCTTTTTTGATGGCTGAAGTTTCAGTTGAATCATTAGCTGGGGTACTGGTACCGTGGGCATTAATATAGCTAATCTGTTCGGGAGTTATACTGGCATCTTTGAGCGCTAGTTCGATCGCTCTAGCGGCTCCGAATCCACCAGGTACGGGGGAGGTGATATGGTAGGCATCACAGGTCATACCATAGCCGATCATTTCCGCATAAATGTGAGCGCCGCGACTGATGGCGTGTTGCAGTTCTTCTAGAATTAAAATTCCTGAACCTTCACCCAAGACAAATCCGTTGCGATCGCGGTCGAAGGGACGGCAAGCTGTAGTTGGGTGATCATTGCTAAAAGAGAGTGCCTTACAAGCGGCGAACCCAGCTACCGACAATGGTGTGACAGCCGATTCCGTTCCCCCGCAAATCATCGCCTGGGCATATCCCCCTTGAATTAAGCGAAAAGCATCTCCGATGGCGTTGGAGCCAGCAGCGCAGGCAGTTACAGGACAGGAGTTTGGGCCTTTAGCACCCGTATGAATTGCCGTTAATCCTGCGGCCATATTGGCGATCATCATCGGGATCATGAATGGACTACAGCGATCGGGGCCACGGTTCAGGTAGATAGTTTGCTGGTCTTCTAATACCTTAATGCCACCAACGCCAGAACCGATCATCACACCTACCTGTTCTGCATTCAGGTCATTGATCACTAACTCCGCGTTAGATAGAGCCTGTTTTGCTGCCGCAACCCCAAATTGGGCAAATCGATCCATCCGCTTGGCCTCTTTGCGCTCCAAGTAATCATGTGGATCGAAGTTTTTCACTTCCCCAGCAAAGCGGCAATCATGGCGAGACGCATCAAAAAGGGTGATGTCGTCTATGCCATTGCGTCCACTCAATAATCCATCCCAATATTCTGTTGCTGTATTACCTATAGGTGTAATCGCGCCAACACCAGTTACAACAACGCGTTTACGTGTATAATCTGTCATGATTCAGTTAAAAATGGCGAAAAAGCAGCAGGCAAAAAATTCGAGACTAGCGACTAGGTACTGGTGAGCCAGCGCGGTAGGAGCGTCACCCGAAGCGTCTTAAAGATTTCCTTTATGAGCGACTGCCATCGGATTTCCGACTTAGAGCGACTGGCGTTAGTGTCAGCCTTAGCGACGTTCCTAACGTTACCCTTCGGGTGACTAAGTGCTGGAGAAAAATCTTCCCAATCCCCAATCAAGAGTTAAGCTGATGCGGTAACTTTGTTATTGATGTAATCTACTGCGTCTTGAACCGATATAATCTGCTCGGCAGCTTCGTCGGGAATTTCGATATCAAATTCTTCTTCCAAAGCCATCACCAGTTCAACGGTATCCAAGGAATCTGCTCCTAGATCGTCCATAAACTTGGACTGGGGTGTGATTTTGGCAGGATCGTCAACACTCAATTGTTCGGTGACGATTTTCTTGACCTTTTCAAAAAGTTCGGCTTGGCTCATAAATAATAAAAGTCCTTAACCAGTTGCGAGAATCTGCTCTTTAGAGGAGACATTGTTTTGAGCATATACATCTTATCGTCAAGCGCGATCGCCCGCATACTGCTAAGGGTTTTTCTGTGAGAAAACCACTCCCATTCCTAAAATGAATCAGGTAAGTTTTCTCTTAACACTTGGGCAGTGGAGCGTGCTACGCCATCGCCGATCCCGTGTAAATGCTTCAGGTTTCCAATTATTGCTAAAATTTTTTACAATGTCTAGATCAGTATTTACAGCCTTGCTAGCAATCAGAATATGTAGATGCTGTGGCTTTGAACCTAGACGATTAAAGGATCGCCCAACGTCAAACATTAGAACTTCGGTGCTAACAAGGGATGATAAAACAGTTATTGTTTAGAGCGATCGCTCTAACCCAAACATATTACTATGCTACCTCACACGCTGAAATACGCTTACTTCCCCGGTTGTGTTGCTCAAGGCGCTTGTCGGGAACTTTACCAGTCAACTCAAGCGCTTACCCAAGCATTGGGCATTGAATTGGTTGAACTTAAAAAAGCTGCTTGCTGTGGTTCTGGCACATTTAAAGAAGATTCCCAACTGCTAGAAGATACAGTCAACGCCAGAAATATTGCCCTAGCAGAAGAATTAAATCTGCCCTTACTTACCCATTGCAGCACTTGTCAAGGTGTTATTGGTCACGTCAACGAACACTTGAAAGAATGTCAGACAACTAACCCTGCCTACATTGAACAGGTTAATGGCTTGCTGCATAAAGAAGGCTGTTCGCCTTATCGCGGCAGTACTGAGGTTAAACATCTTCTCTACGCCTTGGTAACAGATTACGGTTTAGAGGAAATTACCAAACGTGTCACCCGGAAGTTGACTGGATTAAAATGTGCGGCTTTTTATGGCTGTTATCTCCTCCGCGCTCAAAAATCTATGCCTTATGATGACCCTTTCCAACCGGAAGCGATGGAAAATATGTTTCGGGCGGTGGGTGCAACACCAATTTATTACCGAGGACGGACACAATGTTGTGGTTGGCCGCTTTCTAGTTATGCCACTACCGAATCTTTCAAGATGGCGGGGATGCATATTCAGGACGCTTTGGCATCTGGTGCTGACTGTATAGTTACGCCTTGTCCTTTGTGCCACTTAAATTTAGATTCGCGTCAGCCAGAGGTAGAAAAGGTGATTGAACAGAAGCTAGGTTTACCAGTGTTGCATTTACCCCAGTTGATTGCTTTAGCACTTGGGGTTAGTCCCAAAGAACTGGGTTTAGAACGTCACATTGTTTCCACAAAGCCAGTGCTGGATAAATTAGGATTTTAGTTTATGGAGTACAAGGTAGAGGCACAACAATATTTATGCGTGTCAAATTAAGCTAAAACACGCAATTTCCCATAGTTTTAGATCCCCCAACCCCCGCAAATTGGGGGCAAAAGATTCTAGTTCCCCCTTTTTTAAGGGGGGTTAGGGGGGATTGAAAATCTAGGCAGTACATCGAAAAACCTCAAATGATTATCAAACAAGGCTTTCACCTTAAGTTGACACCAACGAAGAATGTTGTGCCTCTACGAATTGTGTGTACTATAGGAAATTCTCCAAGTTTCGAGTTCTGAGCTTGAAGTTCGGAGTTCTGAGTTTGAAGTTCGGAGTTCTGAGCTTGAAGTTCGGAGTTCTGAGCTTGAAGTTCGGAGTTCTGAGCTTGAAGTTCCGAGTTCTGAAGCTGAAGTTTCGAGTTCTGAGCTTGAAGTTCCGAGTTCTGA
>NZ_JABXKJ010000251.1:35320-55449 GCF_017115085.1 Nostoc sp. NMS7
TTCCGAGTTCTGAAGCTGAAGTTTCGAGTTCTGAGCTTGAAGTTCCGAGTTCTGAGCTTGAAGTTCCGAGTTCTGAAGCTGAAGTTTCGAGTTCTGAGCTTGAAGTTCCGAGTTCTTATCTATTAATCATCACTATTTTTCAATTTACGTTGCAATTGTTTTAGCGATTGATACATATCTGGCAAGCGACCATAAACAGCAGCTACCTTGAGATATAGTTTGTAAGGAAGGGCTGGACTTCCGCAGACAACTTCTCCTGGTGCAACATCACTGTGAATTCCAGTTTGAGCAGATGTCATTGACCCATCTCCCATCTTCACTTGATTGACTATTCCTGTTTGTCCAGCTAAAATCACGCGATTTCCCAGTTGAACACCTCCTGCCATCCCAACTTGACCTGCGATCGCACAGGCGGCACCGATTTGGCAACCATGACCTATTTGCACTAAGTTATCAATTACTGTATTGTGACCTATCCGGGTTTCTCCGACGGCTGGGCGGTCAATGCCACTGTTGCAGCCAACTACTACACCATCTTCTAAAACTGTATAGCCGGATTGTTCCATTTTAAACCAACCAGTCCGGGTAGGAACAAAACCAAAGCCTTCTGCACCGATGACAGCACCACTATGAATGACGCAATCTGCACCGATGCGGCTGCGTTCGTGGATGGTACAGTTGGCGTGTAAGATGGTGCGATCGCCGATTTGGACATCTGGATAAATCACCACATTCGGATGAATGATTGCATCATTGCCAATTTCTACCCCTTGTTGAATCACAGCATGGGGACCAATATAAACATCACTACCAATTTTTGCCGTGGAGTCAATTACAGCAGTGGAATGAATTTCTGGGATGGGGCGATATGGTTGGTAAAAAAGTGCGATCGCTTTGGCAAACAACAGTCGCGGATCTGCGGTTGCTATCCAGACAATACCGCGTTCTTGTGCAAGCACCTGTAATTTTTCGTCTTGGGGCAAAATTAAAGCAGTAGCATTGGTCTTACCAACAAAAGACCCAAATTTTGCACCTTCTACATAGCTGAGAGTACCGTTGCTAGCTTCATCAATGGCTCCTACCCCGGTAATTTCTGGGTCATGGTCTGGGTTGCTAGTCAGGCTATGATTGGTGGCGGCATCACCAAATTGGCACAGGATTTCGCTGAATTTCATTGTTGGGTATGTTCAAAATTGATCTACAAAGGATGGTAGCTTGATTTACGCAGCTTTGTACTACTCAGATAATTAATAAACCTATTGCGAAAATACTTCTAAGAGGTCTAGTAATTAAGATAAAGATTACTCATCTTCCAGACAGTTCAAAGTTTTGAAATGATTAATAATATCCCAGAATTAAGAGGGTGCATCCCAGTTTTTATTTTCTAATGAGAGAATAACTGTCATTGCGTTTGCCTCCGATCTCGTAGAGAGGAAGAACGACGAACGTGAACAGCGTGTCGCAGACAAGCAATCGCATGGAATCGCTCTTAGTTGAAGATTTTGCGATCGCTTATCGAAAAGTTGGGTTTAAAACCCCGTCCCTTCGGCAAGCTCAGGGCAACGCCTTGTAGGACGGCTTTAATTAATTTGTGTTTCTTACAGAATATCTGATAGAATGCAAGGATGACACAAAAAGCTTTCAAGTATCGATTCTATCCAACACCTGAGCAGGAAATCTTGCTCAAGATGACGATGGGATGTACTCGCCTAGTTTACAACCGCGCTCTCGCCGCAAGGACAGAAGCATGGTATGAGAAAAGCGAGCGTGTCGGATACGAAAAAACATCAACAATGCTGACCAGTTGGAAAAAGCAAGAAGACTTGCAGTTTCTCAATGACGTTAGCAGTGTGCCATTACAACAAGGCTTGCGACATCTGCAAACAGCCTTTAGCAATTTCTTCGCAGGTCGGGCTAAATACCCAAATTTCAAGAAAAAGCATAACGGTGGTAATGCGGAATTTACCAAGGCAGCTTTTAAGTTTAGAGATGGGCAAGTATTTCTTGCTAAAACTCCTACACCTTTGGCTGTTCGTTGGAGCCGACAGCTACCCCAAGGTGCAGAACCATCCACGATTACGGTAAAACTTTCTTCTGGTGGACGCTGGACTGTTTCAATGTTGGTAGATATTGAGATTAGGCCATTGCCTGAATCTGCTAACCAAGTTGGCATTGACTTGGGTATCACCACCTTAGTTGCCTTGAGTACAGGTGAGAAGGTTGCTAATCCCAAGGGATTTAAGGCAAAAAAAGCAAAATTGCGTAAAGCGCAAAAAGCGTTGAGTCGTAAGCAGAAGGGGTCTAACAATCGCCATAAAGCAAGGGTCAAGGTAGCTAAAGTCCACACCCAAATTAGCGATGCACGAAACGATTTTCTTCATAAGTTGACAACTCGATTGGTACGTGAAAACCAAACGATTGCTGTCGAGGACTTAGCTGTGAAGAATATGGTTAAAAACAAAAAACTCGCTCTCTCGATTAGTGATGCTAGCTGGTCGGAATTGGTTAGACAACTTGAATACAAATGCGACTGGTATGGTCGTACTTTTGTCAAAATTGACCGATGGTTCCCTAGCTCTAAGCGATGTGGACATTGTGGACACATCGTAGATAAACTGCCTCTCAATATCAGAGAGTGGGATTGCCCAAAATGCAGTACACATCACGATAGGGATATCAACGCAAGTAAGAATATTTTGGCTGCGGGACTCGCAGTTTCAGTCTGCGGAGCGAACGTAAGACCCGATAGGGAATCCCCTAAAAGGCAGTTGCGAAAAACCAGTAATGGTGAGTCCACTCGGCGGGAACGGTTTCCCTTCCGTCGAAGTGGCGAACCCGAAGGGTAAGAAACAGAAACCTAAGTCGTGAGTCTTAGGAATCCCCGACCGTTCACGGCGGGGAGGATGTCAAAAAGTTAATCTTAAAACTATCATAAATATATTTTGAGCCTATATACTCATCACAGTATTTAAATTGTATTAATTTGTGAAAATTTTGTACTCAAGGAAAAAAGTATGAGCGATTTGAGCTTATCCCTAGCCACACAGTCAGCAGAAACCGATGCCATATTGGCAAGTGTATTAGAGGAACAAGCACAGAAAGGGCCTGACTTGCGCCAGACACATCCTAAAAGTCATGGTTTGCTTTGGGGAGAATTCATTGTCGAAGACAGCATACCCGAATCCTGGCGGGTGGGTGTGTTTGCCAAAAGACGGAGTTATCCAATTTGGGTACGGTTATCTAATGCTTCTGCACCTGAAAAACGTGGCAAATTCAAATCAGACTTGGAACCAGATATTCACGGTTTAGCTATCAAACTTCTGGAGGTCGAAGGGGAAAAGGTACTTGATGATGAGAAGTACACACAAGATTTTATTTTTCTTAGTCACCCAGTTTTTATAACGCGAACCCTGCAACAGTTTGCTGATTTGGGGAAAGTTGGTAGTGGTCAGGCTGATCCAGAATTATTGCGATCGCTTGCACCCGTATTTGAAATTATCCAAGCTGCTGCCAGCAAACAGGTAGCCAATCCCTTACTCATCCCATACTGGAGTACGACTCCTTATAAACTTGGCTCTCATGTGATTAAATTCTCACTTCAGCCACACCAACCGGATAAAATTCCCGATAGAAAACCTGATTCCGAAAATTATTTGCGTGAAGCAGTAGTCAAATATCTCACTCAAGAAGCAAAAGAAGCAAATTTTGACTTTCTAGTGCAGCTTTTTGTAGACGACGAAAAGACACCTATTGAAGATCCCACTAAAGAGTGGAAAGAAGAGGATGCACCATTTATTAAACTGGCTACTGTCAAAATTCCGGCTCAGAAATTTGACTTTGAAGAACGCAACCGATTAAATGAGGGGTTATCTTTCTCTCCTTGGCACACCTTACCAGAACATGAGCCTTTAGGTGTTATTAATTTAGCTCGGAAAAAAATCTACTTAGAAGCTGTGAAGTTTCGCCATCAATATACTGAACAGCGTTTAAGAGAACCTCAACCTTATAGTCAGATTTTAGATGAGCCTGATACTAATTCGTAATTAGTAATCAGATGCTTTTTCATCTTCAGCCGGACTGGCAATTGGAAAGGAAATCGGAGTAGAGATTGACTAAGGAACGTGAATTAAATAAAATGCAAAACTTCATCCTGTACGTAGCTTCCCTCTCCTTTATAAGGAGAGGGATTGAGGGTGAGGTAAGCCAGGGACATAAATTGTATGTTATTTAATTCTTATTCCTAAGTGAATCTAACTGAGGTTTTTCTATTGTTGCCTTGATACTGCTACTTGGTTCATCAAAATCAGAACCAACAATCTTGTCGTAGTTAAAAGCAACAGCTAAAAAAGCCCCCAATCAGCAGTGCCCAGAACCGTAGTAAGGACTTTAGTCCTAATTTTATAAGCACTAAACTGCTTACTCCGAACTCTCTTAAACTGTGATAATCCCTCTAGCGGGATTATTCGCTAGTCGCCATTGCTATCCCTGCTAAATAGCCGGTTGTCCAAGCACTTTGGAAGTTAAACCCACCGGTGACACCATCAATATCTAAGATTTCTCCAGCAAAATAAAGACCAGGAACCAACCGACTTTCCATTGTCTTGAAGTTGACTTCTTTAAGTTTGACGCCGCCACAGGTAACAAATTCTTCTTTGAAGGCTCCTTTGCCGTTGATTAAGTATTGTCCCTGAGTAAGTTCTTGCACCAATTGATTTAAAGTTTTACTAGATATTTCTGCCCAACGGTCTTCTGTGGTAATGCCTGCACGGGCAATGATATATTGCCAGAGACGATGCGGTAGATCAACGCCGCGATGCAATGCGATCGCTTTCTTTCCCCATTCATCCTTAACTGCTAAAACTTTTTCTCGCACTTGTTCTTGGTGCAAATCAGGTAGCCAATTAATCAATAATCTGGCTTGATAACGGCTTTCGTGCAGAACTCTCGCACCCCAAGCAGAAAGCTTCAAAACAGCCGGGCCACTCAAACCCCAGTGGGTAATTAATAATGGGCCAGTTTGTTGTAATTGGGATTTTCCGCCCCCAGATAACCGCAATTGGGCAGGATTAACACTAACTCCAGCCAATTCCCGCAATTTTTGATCGAGAATGTTGAAGGTAAATAACGAGGGTACTGGCGGTTCAATTTGATGACCTAACTCTTGGACAATTTTATAACCTACAAGGCTGCTGCCGGTTGCTAGAAGTAAGCGATCGCATTTAATTGTCTCTCCCGATTTCAGAAAAATTTCAAACCCCCCAGCTGCTGAGGTTCGTTTCACGGAAATTACATGTGTCCCGATACGGAGTTTTACCCCAGATGTCGCCATCGCTTTAATCAGACATTCCACAATCGTTTCTGAACTATTGGTGACAGGAAACATCCGGCCATCAGCTTCAGTTTTGAGATAGACTCCATGAGCAGCAAACCAAGCTACTGTATCTTGAGGCTGGAAACGAGTTAAAGCACCCCGCAAAGCTTTTGCACCTCTGGGGTAATTTTGGACTAACTCCTCAGCGTCAAAGCAGGCATGAGTAACGTTGCAGCGTCCGCCACCAGAAATTAGCACTTTCGCTAGGGGTTGGCGACTGGCTTCGAGTAAAGTAACTTCGGCATCAGGATTGGCTTTAGCACAAGCGATCGCGCCAAAAAATCCTGCTGCCCCACCCCCAATAACTACGATTTGTAACGGTAACAATTTCAAAAATGTCTCTTTTACAGCACCTACTCTCTAGGCTAGCTGTTATCTTCACTCTTCATGGGGTTCAAAGTCTGATTTTTGGGCACCGCAAGTGGGACATGACCAATTCTCTGGTAAATCTTCAAAAGGTGTTCCCGATGCTATGTCGCTATCTGGATCACCTTGTTCTGGGTCATATTCATAGCCGCAAACAGTACATATATACTTTGCCATGTTCGTTTCCCCTAGTAAATTGTTGCCATTGCTTCACCATTAAATACTTTTGGCTGTGAGTGAAAATAGGCAAGCTACAATTCTTAAACGAGACTATGGCATGAAAATTATCAAATCAAACCGCAACGCCAGAGTCATTAGTCATTAGTCCTTGAGTTACCACGCCCACTCTTTAACGTGGTTTGAATTAGTCCTAATCATTAGTTTTTTTTCGCCCACCCTTCTCTACGAGACGCTGCGCGAACGGCAAGTGTTACCCTGAGCTTGTCGAAGGGCTCAGGGCATCGCCAGGGGCGAGGTATGTACCAAAAACTCTTGTATCTTAGACTAATGACTAATACTTCTCTACGAGAGGCTGCGCCAACGGCGTCGCTCAGTACAAGTGACCAATGACTAATGACTCCTTTATAAATCAGATTAAAAACGCCACCATCTCCTTTGGACATAACTGATAATTGCGATCGCGATCGCCCCAAGTAGCAATAGCCAAATAATTCCCCCTGGAATAAAAGTTAGAATCCCAAAGCCTCTCAGTACCCAGATGGCGACGCTAATGCCTAGAAGGATACCAAAAATCTGGATTAATCTACGATTTAAAGAAGATTGATTCACCTACTTTTCCTCTCAACTCAACAGAAATTACAGATAAAATATGAAGTTACGATGAAGTTGCCGTTTCATCATAAATAATACCTAAAAATCGAGAGATGCTATCCAAACCTTGGGGTAAGGTGCTTGATATTTGGTCGTATTTGTGCAATTCTAGCCGTTAACAACTCAGTTTTTCATCTCCAAATATTGCTCTGATCAAATTCACTTAAGCATTGATTGTGTTAATTGTGATCAGAAATACAGCTTTTACAGTAAAGTCTCTGAAATAATTAGCAAAAAATCACCGTTTCCAGAAAAGATAAGTTTAGATTGGAACTAGAATTTAGTGGGTTGGATCTAAATCAAGTTTTATCGCTTGTGGTTTCAACTCCATTTAGGTGGATGAGTTGAGGAGTAACTTAAATCTTATGTCTGCATCTTATATATCAGACTCAATTATTGCAGGTTCAGATATGGCTTGGAGTCAGGACAAGCAAAGGTTGCTGGTACAGGGTGAAATTCTGGTAGAAACGCGATCGCACAAGACGTGGGGTGGCGCTGTGACAGCCTGGATGTATTTGCCGATGGTGCGATCGCAAGTCTGGCAGCAATTAACTGATTACCCTCGTTGGGTACAATATTTTCCTGACATCACCAAAAGCGAAGTTTTGCATAAAGGCGACGGCAAACATCTATATCAAGTAGCAGAAAAAGCCTTTATCTTTTTCACAGCTCAAGTTGAAATTTATCTCAACGTCGTGGAAGTACTAGGTCAACAAATCCAATTTCGGATGGAGAAAGGAACTTTTCTGGACTTTACAGCCAACTTGGAGCTTGAAGATTGTGGTAATGGTACTCTACTAGCTTACAGTGTCCAGGCTACACCTAATATCCCCATACCTACAATTTTTATTCAACAAGCCATGAACTTTGAGTTACCTACGAATATGCGTAAAATGCGACAAGTTATGTGTAAGAATGAATAAAAAATTCCAGCGCTGCTGACAGAAGAGGGTTACAGCAGTTTTCATGTATTTGAACCACATCTGTCGTAGGGGTACAGCAATGCTCATGCGTGTCAACTTAACGTAAAACCCATGTCCCGCAAGGAACTGAAGTTCGTTGCTAATAGCGAAAGTCATCTCAAGATGACTAAATAATCTGAAAAATCTTTAGTCTACTTGAGTAGACTTTAGCTAAAAGCCAAAGAACTTTAGTTCGAGGTGGGTGAGTCAGCCAACAGTTAAGCTATTTCTAGCTTAAGTTGACACCAATGAACAATGCTGTGCCCCTATCGCATGGTCTATTTACCTGAAAATAGCTGTAAATAGGAAATCGATTTATGAAATCGATTCCTTGTGCCATAGAAATTCCTTTATTCATCGCATCTGATTGCCCCTGATCTTTTTCAGAAATCCAGTGAATGTGGGGATGTTGATTGGCGTAATCTTTGATAATATCTATTCTTTTGTCGGTTGAGCCGCCATCGACAATGATATGCTCGACTTCTGCAAAATTTTGGTTAATGACATTCTGAAGGCAGGATTCTATAAATTTATCACCGTTATAAACTGGTGTAATTACACTAATCATTAGTTATTACCTCGTAAAATGGTCTGGAGACTGGGAAAGAGTTTTTCTAATTCCCAACTCCTTTAATGAACATAATTTATGATTCCCACTTTATCTTAAATAATTCAAAAACCCGCTCTCTGTTAGAAAACGGGTTTTTGTCTGTGATTTATGAAGTGTAATTATCCAGTAAATACCTCCACTGGTAAACGGCTAAACGACAACCTTTCATTCTGCACATCTACAAAGATGGTGTCGCCGTCGTTGAATTCGCCGCGCAAGATGCCTTTAGCAATTTGAGTTTCTAACTCTCGCTGAATGGCTCGTTTCAGTGGACGCGCTCCATATACTGGGTCATATCCTACTTCTGCTAAAAAGTCAAGTGCAATATCCGAAAGTCTCAAGGATATTTTGCGTTGGCGAAGCCCACTGGAGGTATCGCCCAGTCTTTGGCGTAGTCTCTCAACTTGCAATAGCACAATTTGCCGCAATTCCTTCTTATCCAAACCGTGAAAGATGATGATTTCGTCAACTCGGTTCAGGAACTCTGGACGGAAGCTATTTCGCATCGCTTCCATGACTCGACGCTGCATTTCGTCGTAGTGGGCGTTATCCCCGGCGACATCAAGAATGTACTGCGAACCGATGTTGCTGGTCATGATGATAATAGCGTTCTTGAAGTCTACCTTATGACCTTGGGCATCAGTGACGCGACCATCATCGAGAATTTGCAAGAAGATATTGAATACATCCGGGTGTGCTTTCTCGATTTCGTCGAAGAGAATCACTGAGTAAGGACGACGCCGAATTGCTTCTGTAAGTTGTCCGCCTTCTTCGTAACCTACGTATCCTGGAGGCGCACCGATTAAACGAGAGACGGCGTGTTTCTCCATATACTCAGACATATCGATTCGCACCAGCGCATCTTCGCTATCGAACATATACCCCGCCAGCGCTTTCGCCAATTCCGTTTTACCCACACCCGTCGGTCCAAGGAAAATAAAGCTAGCGATCGGACGATTCGGATCAGCCAGTCCAGCGCGCGATCGCTGAATTGCATCCGCTACAGCTGTGACTGCTTCTTCTTGTCCAATCACGCGGCGGTGCAGTTCATCTTCTAAATGCAGCAGTTTTTCTTTCTCAGATTCCACCAATTTGCTAATCGGAATCCCTGTCCATTTAGAAATAATTTCCGCAATATCAGCTTCTGTGACTTCTTCCCGTAATAGTGATTTACCCGTTTTTTGAGTATTTGCCAATTCAGCTTCTACTGCTTCCAATTGACGATGCAAACTGGTTAAATTCCCGTATTTCAACTCCGCAGCGCGGTTAAGATCATAGTCGCGTTCTGCTTGCTGAATTTCTAAGTTAACCCGTTCCATCTCTTTTTTAACGGACTGAATTTTGTCAATGATATCTTTTTCTGATTGCCATTGAGTATTCAGTGTTCTTTGTTCTTCTTTGAGATCGGCAATTTCTTTTTCCAATCTTTCTAGACGTTCACGAGAAGCTGCATCACTTTCTTTTTGCAGCGATAGCTTCTCCATTTCCAATTGGAGAATTTTGCGATCGATTTCGTCGAGTTCTTCTGGTTTAGAGGTAATCTCCATTTTCAGTCTCGCGGCAGCTTCATCTACCAAGTCAATTGCCTTATCTGGTAAGAAGCGATCGCTAATATATCTACTCGACAATACGGCTGCGGCAACTAAAGCACTATCAGAAATCTTCACCCCGTGGTGGTTTTCATAACGTTCTCTCAACCCGCGCAAAATCGAAATACTATCTTCTACACTGGGCTGATCCACATAAACTTGCTGGAAGCGTCTTTCCAATGCGGCATCTTTTTCGATATATTTGCGGTATTCATCCAGGGTTGTCGCCCCAATACAGCGCAATTCGCCCCGCGCTAACATCGGTTTTAACAAATTACCCGCATCCATCGCGCCTTGGGTTGCACCAGCGCCGACAACGGTGTGAATTTCATCAATAAATAAAACAATCTTGCCGCCAGATTCGGTAACTTCTTTTAATACTGCTTTCAGGCGTTCTTCAAATTCACCCCGAAATTTTGCCCCGGCAATCAAAGCACCCATATCTAAAGCAATTAGCTTGCGGTCTTTGAGAGATTGAGGTACATCACCTGCGATAATGCGCTGTGCTAATCCTTCAGCGATCGCAGTTTTACCAACACCAGGTTCACCAATTAACACGGGATTATTTTTGGTACGGCGTGACAAAATTTGGATAGTGCGGCGAATCTCATCATCCCGCCCAATCACTGGATCGAGTTGACCTTTACGGGCGGCTTCTGTGAGGTCACGCCCGTATTTTTCCAGTGCTTCGTATTTGCCTTCTGGATTTTGGTCGGTCACTTTTTGGCTCCCCCGAATTTGTTTAATAATATTTTTGAGTTTGCCTTCGTCTAAACCAAACTCTTGGAATAAACCTTTACCAAAGCGGTCATCTTTAGCGTAAGCCAGCAATAAGTGTTCAATTGAAATATATTCATCTTGAAACTCTTTGCGATACGCATCTGCCCGATCTAGAAGTGTATCCAAGCTGCGTCCTAAGTATACTGAACTGCTAGTACCGGATACTTTCGGTTGACGTTGGAAAAATTGTTCAGTGCGATCGCGCAGTTTTTGAAGATTAACACCTGCTTTAGTAAAGATAACGTTGGCTAGTCCATCTTGTTCTAACAGCGCTTTCAGCAGATGTTCGCTTTCTATCTGCTGTTGTTGATATTGTTTAACAATATCCTGAGTATGGGCGATCGCTTCCCAGGCTTTTTCTGTAAATTGGTTAGGATTAGTAGGTTGCATAGGCTTTTTCAGGAACGTAGAGGCGCAGCAGCTTGTCGGAGGCTACCAGCAGAACACCAAGTCAAGAAAATTTCTGTTCTCAATAGATATTGTAAGAACAGGAGAGCGATCGCCTAGATCGGTGTTCACGTCTTGTAAAAGTGGTATTTTCCCCTAGTCCCCATTTCCTATTTAGGGTTTGCTGTAGGACTACGGAAACAAACCCAAGCGAAGCCATAATTGTCGGGCTGCCACTTGAGAAATACTGTTCATCTCCAAATATTCGATAGTAACTTTTCCAGAGGAAGTAATGCTTATAATCTTGCCAGATTGAGTATCAACCTGAAAATGCTCACTCCACTTATCCTGTCTGGGATGAAAGAAAGTAACTTCAGTGTTGGAAGCAGGCATAATGCCACTAATACGAGTTCCTTTACGGAGATTACACGAGCGACACGCAAGGGCTAAATTTGCTTCGTCATTTTCACCTTGGCGAGAGAGCGGGATGATATGCTCAACCTCAAATGGAGCGCGATTCGTTGCTTAGTGAATCACGGTAATCAGCCCGTACATAACTAAGCCAGCCCGACAGCAGATCACTGTCATTAAAGGCTGAACTCTCGGTCAGATGGAAGTGTAAGCCTTGCCATTCAGACTCAGAATTGACTCCTTATCTGCCCACACCGAACAAGCTCGGTTCTTGTAGAGTGAAGCTGGGAACAGGGCGCAACCAGACGACCGTTGCGGGTTGACACTGGCGCTAACAGGGAGTTCCTACGATGAAACAGAGCCTAGAAAAGCGACTTAGAGGTAAGACAGAGCGCAATTCAAAACCCTCTGATCTCACTGGAGTTCATTCCCGCCGAACATTCCATTAGTATCGGCAAGAGTCAAGGGAATCCAGTAGTTGAATTGGCTACATCTAACGGAACAACGCCACATGCTACAACGGGGGGAACCCCCGCAACGCAGTGGCTCATCAATCTCTCCGAGGGAACGAATAAAAACGATTTGTGAGTCCTGGGGCAGTCGAACCCCAAGTAGGCTAGACGAGAAGCGGAACTCTCACAATTCGGGTAGGACAGACCGTAATTGGTCTGAGGTGTTCAGAAAATACAAACTCCAGAAGAGAAAATGATTAGACACAGTTATAAAACTAGTGAATCTTGGAAAGCCCTACCGTGGAAGAAATTCCGCCGAAATCTTTTCCGCCTTCAAAAGCGCGTGTACAAAGCTGTTCAAGTTGGAGACAAGCGGAAAGCTAGGTCACTCCAAAAGCTTATTCTAAAATCCACCTCGGCTCGATTTCTTGCAATAAGACAAGTATCTCAGCTAAATGCTGGTAAAAAGACGGCAGGTATTGATGGTAAGAAATCCCTCTCATTTGAAGAACGCTTCAACCTTGAAGAATTACTAAAAATGAATAGTGGAAATTGGAAGCATCAAGGACTACGGGAAATCCCCATCCCTAAGAAGGACGGGACTACCAGAATGCTTAAGATACCAACCATCGCGGATAGAGCTTGGCAATGCCTTGCAAAATATGCACTCGAACCAGCACACGAAGCCACTTTCCACGCCAGAAGTTATGGGTTCAGAACTGGGCGCTCTGCCCATGATGCACAAAAGTACATCTTTAACAACCTTTGCTCTGCGCGCAATGGAATAGAAAAACGAGTTATAGAACTCGATATCGAGAAGTGCTTCGATAGGATTAATCACTCAGCAATAATGAACGAACTCATTGCCCCCAAAGGCTTAAAACTCGGTATCTTCCGATGCCTCAAGGCTGGAGTCAACCCAGAATTCCCCGAACAAGGAACGCCCCAAGGGGGAGTGGTCAGTCCTTTACTAGCTAACATCGCGCTCAACGGGATTGAGAGTATACACAGATACCATGAGAATCCAAAGCAGAGAATCACTAATAAAACCTCAGCCAGGAATATCACCGAGCCATCAGTCCGATACGCGGATGACATGGTTATTATACTGCGACCCGAAGATGATGCAACAGAGATACTTGAAAGAATCAGCGAGTTCCTCCGCAAAAGCGGAATGAATGTAAGCCAAAAGAAAACCAAAGTTACCGCCGCGACAGATGGGTTTGATTTCCTCGGCTGGCATTTCAAAGTCCAGAAAAACAAAAAGCTCAAAAGCTCTCCCTCAGTGGAAAATTTGAAAGCTTTTCGTAAGAAAGTAAAACACATCGTCAACAACTCGAATTATGGTGCTACCACAAAGGCTGAGAAATTAGCCCCGGTAGTTAGAGGTTGGAGAAATTACCATAAGTTCTGCAAAATGGACGGGTCTAGAAACTCGTTATACCACATTGAAAAAAGAGCTTACACGGTATTCAACAAGGAAACCAAGCAAAACCGCTACTCTAGCAAGAAATTACTAGATAAAGCATTCCCAAAGGAAAGTATCAAGTTCCGCTTGTTGCTTTGGTGTTAATCCTTGCCCCTGATCTCGTGCCGACCGCCATAAACTCATCAATTCCAATAACCGTTTTTGTTGTTTAGCACTGAAAAACGGGTCAGGGCTAAAATTTTGAATGACAAGCAGTGCGCTGAACTCCGTTTCACCCAATTGAGTAGTTAACGCATCTAGGGCTTGCCCCGCAGTTTTGCCAACAGAGTGCTTATCCCCTGCAATGGCGCGATAAGTTTTTTCACCATCAGCATCAAAGATTGGCAAGATTGCTACTGTAGTCATGCTTGGAGTTTGGAATCCTTTGCCTCAAATTATAGCTCTACGCGACCCAACGTTTGAACTCACCGGATGGCGATAATTGATACTGCCGAGAAGAAAATAACCTGATTGAATTGCGATCGCTTCATAACGAATTAAATAACAAAAATGATTTTGTCTTAACCTCTCACAGATGCTCTACGGTCGGTGCTGCGACTTGTTGGGCTGCTGGCGACAACTAGAGTATATCAGATATGATATAAAAATGGGATGGATAACGATGATAAACCTTTAGTCTGGCTACGCGGCGAGGTTAAAATTCCACCTTTTAGTCAGGAAGCTCGTGTTGAGGCAGGTTTTCTGTTGAGGTGCTTGCAGCAAGGTGAGAACCTGGAATTGCCTCACTCACGACCAATGCCAAGTATTGGAGCGCATTGCTATGAGTTACGCATTCGAGACGTGGACAAAAATTGGAGAATCATTTATCGAATTGATGACGATGCCATTTTGATTGTTGAGGTGTTCAATAAAACTACACGAACAACACCTGAGCAAGTGATTGAGAATTGTCAAAAGCGATTGAGTAAATACGATACAGATAGACAGGATTAGTCATGGATCAACTAAAAAAGGAACGTCTAGAAGCAAGGGGTTGGAAGGTTGGTACAGTTTCAGAATTTTTGGAACTAACGCCAGAAGAAAATGCTCTGATTGGAATTAAACTAGCACTCAGCCGGAGTTTAAAAGCACGACGACAAAAAGTAATGACACAAGTTGAATTAGCCGAGAGAATTAACTCAAGTCAACCGCGTGTTGCTAAGGCAGAGAATGGTGATGCTTCAGTTTCAATTGAACTGTTGATACGTGCGATGCTGGCAACAGGTGCAAGCCTTCAAGAAATTGGAAAGGTTATTGCTGAAGTCGGCTGAACCTCAGCATAAATCTAAATGCATACACCAAGCATGACGTATTAAACTTCTTCTACCTTGCCTGACCATTCTCTTCCTGCCCCCACACAGAGTTACCATAATCCCAGGTCGCCTAGTGGATGCTGAAAATGATTGACCCCTACGACTTTGAAGATGATAACTTTGACTTTGAGGATGAGGATTTCTTGAAAATAAAACCCATCAGCCAAATGACTGAAGGGGAAAAGCTACATCGGTTTAAGCGGTTCTTCGACAGCAGCAGCCGTGCTATGTTGCAAGACTGTCTATTTCGCATCGTCGATTACGAAGATGGTACGGGTACGTTAGAAATTCTTTGCCCTAATGAAGTTGTAAGACAACGACTTTCCAAGAAGAAGCGCAAAATTACCAATAACATCAACACCTGCTGGAGCCATATCAGATGGTTTTCGCTATGTGTCCAGCAAGATAGTGAGTTGCATTGTCAGAAGTTTACCCGTAATGGTGATTTAGTGACATCTTAGCTGGAGAGTGGGGAGATGAGGGGGATGAGGGGGATGAGGGAGACAAGGGGGACAAGGGGGACAAGGGGGACAAGGGGGACAAGAGAGAAATAAGCAATGCCTAATGACTAATGACTAATGACTAATGACTAATGACTAATGACAATTGACTAATGACAAAAAAACAAAAATTTCCTTACCTAGTTGGTTCTAAGTGGACGGCACAGCAAAAAGTTGATGGCTGGCGGCACTTCCAAGTTGTCAACCGGAAAAATCAGGCTAAGTGGGTTTACGCCGAAATGGTTGCTGCTTGCGATCCGAAAGTCCGTTTCTGGATAAATGCCAAATTATTACAAGATAACTCCCAGTGGCAAGCTGGTTGGCAAACATTACAAGAAATCGAGGAACTTGAAGGTAGCGCATCCTAATTGCCTTAATCAGCTTGCCTCGTTACCTCGTTCCCAGTCTCTGACTGGGAATGCCCATCAGTGGGCTGCTGCCTCTTGATTTAGTAATTTAATAATTTTTTACAAAATCAGACTAACTTACTCTCAAGGAGCAATTAAAAGGTCTTGGCTACTGACTGAAAACTGCTAATTTATCTGCGATACCTTCTCTACGAGACGCTACGCGAACGGTGAGCTACGCTAACGCAAATTCCAGTAGTATTTCCAGCATCAGGCTGCATATACCTCTGTTTCCCCTTGACTCTGCGCCCCAACGCCCTGAAAACACTTTGTACAACCATCAGCTAATTCTATGAAAACCATTCAAAAAAGCCAATTGGAGCTTTTTGTATTTTGTAACTATTTTTATAAAAATAACTAATAAAAACTTTTTATTTATGGTTTTTAGAGCTAATACAGTCTTTAATCCTCATAAAACCCCAAATAAATGTAATTGTGATTTAATTCATCGGATAAGACCGTTTTCCAAATTAACAGCCACTTTCTTTTCTAGGTAATTTGCCCAATAATGACATCAACAGACCTCACGCATCGCCATCTTCAGCACAGGTGAAGGCAAATGTTTGAGCCACAAGTTTGACAAAAAGCTATCAGAGGCAAACAACAGTGAAACTAGCAGTCTACGGAAAAGGTGGTATCGGCAAATCCACAACTAGCTGTAACATATCAGTCGCCCTAGCTAAACGTGGCAAGAAAGTGCTGCAAATTGGCTGCGACCCCAAACATGACAGCACCTTCACCCTGACTGGGTTTTTGATTCCCACAATTATCGACACCCTCCAAGAAAAGGACTATCACTACGAAGATGTCTGGCCGGAAGATGTGATTTACAAAGGCTACGGTGGTGTTGATTGCGTAGAAGCTGGTGGCCCACCTGCGGGTGCTGGGTGCGGCGGCTACGTAGTCGGTGAGACCGTAAAATTACTTAAAGAACTTAACGCCTTTGATGAATACGATATAATTCTTTTTGATGTTCTGGGTGACGTAGTTTGCGGTGGTTTTGCAGCACCGCTCAACTATGCAGATTACTGCCTGATCGTTACAGACAACGGCTTTGATGCTTTGTTTGCTGCTAACCGGATTGCGGCTTCAGTCCGCGAAAAAGCCCGAACTCACCCACTACGTTTAGCTGGGTTAATTGGCAACCGCACTTCCAAACGCGACTTGATTGAAAAATATATAGAAGCAGTGCCCATGCCAGTTCTAGAAGTTTTGCCTTTGATTGAAGATATCCGTGTTTCCCGTGTGAAAGGGAAGACTTTGTTTGAGATGGCAGAGCAAGATCCTTCCCTAGACTACGTTTGCGATTACTATCTCAACATTGCCGACCAAATTTTGGCGCGTCCCGAAGGTGTTGTACCTAACGACACACCAGATCGGGAATTGTTCTCTTTGTTGTCCGATTTTTATTTAAATCCGGGTAAACCCCAGGTTCCTAATTCAGAAGAGGAACTAGACTTGATGATTGTATAAATCATTAAGTTCTCAGGATGGGGGCAATAATATGGCTTTCTTTCACAGCTTTACGGATTCATTAAAGCAAAAATGGTTGCAATTTTTCCAGAACAATCGAGACTGGATTACCCTGCACATGCAAGTGGAATCAGTGTACACCCCTGATGGCGGGAAGCGACCACCTTCTTACCTCATCCTGGGAGTAGTTAACGCCCTAGAGCCAAAGCTAGCGCAGTTAATGTTGCCCTTTGCCAAACTTAATCCTGATGCCGATACGCTGATTGAGGTGCTGGATTTGCATTTTGACCCAGATTTCGCTCTCGGTAATCGCTTTGCCATCAACCCAGAACCGGAAAAATACGGAGATGATTCAGCAGTTGTCATTGACGAAAAGCCGGAAGATGGAACATTGACACATTCTCATACAAATGGCTTTGGCTCGGTGCCAGTAGTTGAAGAGTTCGCAATCGTGGATTCCGATGATCAAATCCTGGGGATAAGTGAGTTGGAGGAAACCGAAAATGCCTTTGGCGATATTTCCTTATCCAACGAACACGACTCAAAAGATGAGTCTCTCCAAATCTCTAGTCTAGAAGCAGATGAGTTTGGGGAAATTGCCTTCGATACAACAGCTGCAATGGAAATAAAGCTGGATGACGACGAGGCGCTTGAAGATAGTCCATTAGATGAGAATGCGTTTAAAGACGTGTTGTCAGATGTCTGGGGCGAGCAAATAGCTTTGCAAAAGGCTGAAGAAAGTAACGATTTCTTAGGGGAAGAACTGCCAGCAGGCGTTTTTGATGAATCAGAAATTGCCCGTCTCTTCCCCAACGCTTAATTATTGCCGTTCCTCGGAATTTTAAGTTTTAGATTTGGGACTTCGGCTATGCTCAGTCGAACGATTTTGGATTAGGAATTAGGGAAATTGTCGTCAGACATAGGTTACTTTTGTTGTCCCAGTCTTTAATCCTTTCTCCCAAGGGGAGACGCTGCACTTCGACAAGGCTCAGTGACCACGCGAACGGCTTGGTGCAGTCACTCATGGGGGGAAACCCCCAAGACCCTTACGGGTTCGCCAGTCGCTTCTCCCAGGGGGAGACGCTGCACGAACAAGTCGGGAAACCCGCCCAACGCGCTGGCTCACCGCGCTGCTTCACCAAAATTGTCAATCTAAAATCTAAAATTGCTTGAACTGCTATTAAATATCAAGGGGAGAAAAAACCAAAATGACTGTCGCTCAACAACCGGAAGCTTTAAACTTTGAATGTGAAACAGGGAATTACCATACCTTTTGCCCAATTAGCTGCGTGGCGTGGTTATACCAAAAAATTGAAGATAGCTTCTTTTTGGTGATTGGGACAAAAACTTGTGGCTACTTCCTGCAAAACGCGATGGGAGTGATGATTTTTGCTGAACCTCGCTATGCAATGGCAGAGTTGGAAGAGGGCGATATTTCGGCACAGCTGAATGATTATGAAGAGTTAAAGCGGTTGTGTTTGCAGATTAAACGCGATCGCAATCCGAGTGTAATTGTCTGGATTGGCACTTGCACTACCGAAATTATTAAAACAGATTTGGAAGGCTTGGCACCGAAGCTAGAATCCGAAATCGGTATTCCCATCGTTGTAGCGCGTGCAAATGGTCTAGATTACGCCTTCACCCAAGGAGAAGACACCGTATTAGCTGCTATGGCTAACCGTTGCCCTGATAAGGCTCCTGTGGCGGAAACAGAGAAAAATGAACGCAATGCGATCGCAAAGTTGCTCAACTTCGGTAAGAAGAAAGAAGATGTCGCCCAAGATGAATCTGAGTACGTGGATCACCCACCACTGGTTCTCTTTGGCTCCCTTCCTGACCCCGTAGTTACTCAGTTAACCTTGGAACTGAAAAAACAAGGCATCAAAGTTTCCGGCTGGCTACCCGCGAAGCGCTTCACTGAATTGCCAGTACTGGAAGAAGGGTATTATGTCGCTGGTGTCAACCCTTTCCTCAGCCGCACAGCTACCACCTTAATGCGCCGCCGCAAGTGTAAACTCATTGGCGCACCTTTCCCCATTGGTCCCGATGGCACCCGCGCTTGGATTGAGAAAATCTGCTCGGTGTTCGGTATTACTCCCAAGGGTTTGGATGAACGGGAAGCACAAATTTGGGCAGGTTTGGAAGATTATGTCAAACTGATTCGCGGTAAATCTGTATTCTTCATGGGTGATAACTTGCTGGAAGTTTCCCAAGCAAGATTCTTAATCCGTTGTGGGATGACGGTTCACGAAATCGGCATTCCCTACATGGATAAGCGCTATCAAGCTGCTGAATTGGCATTGCTGGAGAAAACTTGCCAGGAAATGAATTCACCTCTACCAAGGATTGTGGAGAAGCCGGATAATTACAATCAACTTCAGCGAATTTATGCGTTGAAACCAGATTTGGTAATTACTGGTATGGCTCACGCTAACCCGTTGGAAGCACGGGGTATTAATACAAAGTGGTCGGTGGAGTTCACTTTTGCTCAAATTCACGGCTTTACGAATGCGCGTGACATGTTGGAGTTGGTGACTCGTCCGCTACGTCGAAATAATAATTTGAAAGATTTGGGTTGGGATAAGTTGGTCAGAGAAGAAGCGAAGATTTAGATTTGGATTTGGATTGAGCAACAGCATAATACTATGTTAGGGGCGAACTTTTGGGTTCGTCCTTTTTTTATTTTGTCATGTCAAAGTACATTTGGCGTAAAAACCAAATTACAGCTTCCAATATTCCATCATAATTATCTAGATCATCTTCAAGTTTTTTATACATTGAAATCTTTTCTTGAAGATTATTTTGCTGGGCTTCCCTGTTATTTGGATTATGTTCAAAACTATTACGGAATTCCCTTGCATGATCTATACGATAATAAAATTCTTTATTTAATGGTTGAAGAGAGGAAGCTAGTTTAGCTGTCGGTCTTTTCAGTGCTTTATTGGATGTTTGTACATTACTAATGCGAGATTTAGTATCAGTTCTTTTATAAAAATCTTCACCGTATAATGTAATAAAACATAACTCCAGTGTAAAATTTACATTTGCTGCTTTTAGCTTAGATAATGACAAATACGATTCCCTATGTGAAATATAGTAGTAATAGTCTGTGTTTACTTTGTGAGGATCATATTCATAATTAGGTATGTATATATAATGAAGTATACGTATCCGGATTAGCGAGCAGTCCTTGGCAACACTTAGACCAA
>NZ_JABXKJ010000146.1 GCF_017115085.1 Nostoc sp. NMS7
TTCGATAAATATCCTGCTGACATGGAAATACCAATATTTTCTAATAACTCTAATAGCTTAAAAAAGGATAGTTATTTAACCAGAGCAATTCTAAAACATTGGGATTCGCGCCCGCTAATAACTGGAGGATTTTTCTTAATTCATATATAACCGTGTCTTTATTGCCATCAACGAATGGAAATATTCCTGGTTCATCCCAACCATCATCTTTTTGTTCTATCCGATCAAATCCCAAGTAGTACCTTTTGGGTGCGATAAATACTCCCCGATAATCAAAGTCTGAATCAGGACGATTTAAACCATAGCCGTGGCTACCTGCCAAACCAATTAAAATAGTTCTTTGCTCAACTTCTATTCTTTTCATCTCACCTGATTAAAATATACTCATCCTAACTCATGAGTTAACTCTCTTCAGATATTGAACAACGAGATCCCCGACTTCTCTAAGAAGTCGGGGATCTGAGCTTTGCGTTTAATAAGAATGCCCCGAAAGGAGATGATGCAATCATATCCCCTTTAGGAGCAAAACTTGTCAATTCAGTTGTTCCTATACTTTCGGTTTCCTAGAGCCGGAATTATCTAGGATTAATGTGGCGTCTAGTTCCCCATCCTGGATTGACAATGGTGGCTAAATCTTCTTCAGACAATTTGCTGATCTCAGCGTCTAGTTCTTTGACGGTGAAATCATAGCCACGCTCTTGAGCAATCTTGATGAAGGCTTCTGGATCAGCTGTTACTTTGAGTCTTTCCTGTAATGCTTGATCTTCTTTTACGGCTTGAAAAAGTCGGGCAGCATTTTGCTGTGTCATGACAATACATCTCCTGTTTGAAATATCAGGTTTGAACGTGGTAAATTAACTCCTGGGGATTTACTAACTTCTGTAAATAATTTCTAGATTAAGCACCTATAAGTTTGATCTTAAAACAAAGAGGAAAAATGTGTTGATTTTGATAAGAAAATATAACTTGTAGGCTAATAGTGCTATTACTATTTTGTAAAATTCAGCCCTAAGATAGTAGCAATTTTTAGTTAAAAAAGCATTTCTTCTGACTTGTAAATACAATTTACATTCGTGCTGGTGGATGATTGCCCATGAGGACTGTTGGCTAGTTCTTTACCGCTATTGGAAAATGTGCGATCGCAAAGTAGTGAATTAGCTGATTTTCGATCTTCAGACTGACCAGACGCCAATGCCAAATCTAAAAATCCGGTTACAGCTTGACTTGACACCTATTAATAAAATAGTATGTTAGATTGTCTGTCTAATTCCTGCTCGGATCAGGTAGACATATTACAAAAGCTGGTAAAAGCGTCTCTACACGAGACAAAAACTAGCTACCTGTACGGCAATCTCAAGGACAATTCCATGACCTACGCAATTATTGAAACTGGCGGCAAACAAATACGAGTAGAGCCAGGGCGGTTTTACGATATTGAACTGCTTACAAACGAACCAGATGAAAAAGTTACAATAGACTCCGTGTTATTGGTGCAGCACGATGGCGAAGTCACTATTGGACAGCCATTAGTGACAGGTGCGACTGTAGAAGGGACTGTAATGCGACATTACAGAGGTCGTAAAGTTCTGGTATACAAAATGAAGCCCAAAAAGAAAACCCGTAAAAAACGGGGGCATCGTCAGGAAATTACCAGACTTATGATTGACACTATCACCCTTAACGGTGCAGTGTTTGCTGCCCAAGGACCAACGGAGGAAGAAGTCCCCGTTGTAGATGACACTTCTGCCGAAGAAGTTGAAACCGCAGCTGAATAATAAAAAGAAGTAGATAAACAAGAGGAAATCATGGCTCATAAGAAAGGAACAGGTAGTACACGCAACGGTCGTGATTCTAATGCCCAACGTTTGGGTGTCAAGCGTTATGGCGGTCAAGTTGTACGTGCGGGAAACATTCTCGTGCGTCAGCGCGGTACCAAATTTCACCCTGGTAACAATGTCGGTATTGGTAGCGATGACACTCTGTTTGCCTTAATCGACGGTGTTGTAACGTTTGAAAGAAAGGGCAAGACACGTAAAAAAGTTAGTGTTTACTTACCTGTAGCTGCTGTTGAAGCAGCCCCTGCTGAGGCAGTAGCAAGTTAGAGTGTTAGGGTGGGTAAACAGTTTTACTCACCTTAATTGCTAGTTAGCACTGACATTGATAATCAGATTTGCTGAAATATTCCCAACAGTTGCTTAAAAGCCGTTTTGTTCCTCTGTCGCCCATAGGTTAGTATCAGAAGCATCAAAGCGCATAAGTTATTTCACTAAAATAAATATTTTAAGATGTTCGGGATAACTCAAACATCAGGAGTATCAAAAATAACGGTTAACAAGAGTTGCGATCGCTATTACTACTATTATTCAAAGTTGTGTTAGAAGCAAAGGCGTTATTTCATTGCAACGTAAATGCGATGCCTACGGCGGCAAGCTACGCTTCAGTGCGATACCTACGGCGGCCAGCTACGCAGTAGCAATCTGATGCAGTCTTCTCCAAGAAGGCATCCTCTTCACCTTTGAGATTTTGGATTAGAAGACCCAATCCGAAAGTCTAACAGGGAACAATATAAAAATCTAAAATCCAAAATCCAAAATTGGTATGACTTCATCAAAACGCAAAGTCCGCTCAATAGCAAGTCAGACTTTTCTATCAAAAACCTTTCACTGGATTAATATCATCAGTCTGATCTTGATGATCGGTAGCGGACTGCAAATCTATAATGCTAATCCGGTATTTGGAGGGCGTGCAGGTTGGCATTTTCCCGATTTTCTGTTGCTAGGAGGTTGGCTAGCGGGTGGCAGAAACTGGCATTTTACTGCTATGTGGCTGTTTTCGCTAAACTTACTTTGGTATGGAATCTATATCTTTGTAACTCGTCGTTGGCAGCGTCGATTTGCCGATCGCAGTGACTTAAAAGCATTGCAAGTCAGCCAGAATCCCAAGCGTAAGAATTACGCATGGCATCGGGTAGTTTATACTGCGATCATTCCAGTGCTACTGCTGGCAATCTTAAGTGGTCTGTCGATGTACAAACCTGCTCAACTGCATTGGCTTTCCGGGCTGTTTGGGAATTGGCAAACTTTACGCACTGTTCACTTTATCACTGTTCCCACTGTCATACTGTTTACAATTACTCATTCCTTACTTGCGCTGAAGGTAGGAAGCATCCGTCTAATTAAGTCTATGTTCCTGTAGAGGTAATATGAGTCTGATTCTTCCCAAACACACCCTATCCCGTCGTCGGTTACTGCAAGTATCTGGACTTTCAGGGGTAGGTTTTCTTTTAGGTGGCTGTGGGACAAATTTGTTCTCAGATAATGTGCGGCAAATATCTGAGCCACTAAACGAACGTCTTCAAGCACTCCTGCTAAGTCAAAAACTAATACCGGAATTTCCTGTTACTGCCATAGAAGCAGACAAATTGCTGATTAATACCTTTGACTTCACCCCGCAAATTGATCCGGCGCAGTTTCGCCTAACGATTGATGGTGAAGTTAGTAAGCCAATGCAATTGAGCATGGCAGATATTCAAAAACTTCCCTTGACTTCAACGGTGATTCGTCATGTCTGTGTAGAAGGCTGGGCTGCGATCGTTCAATGGGGAGGTGTGCGATTACGAGACTTAGTAGCGCTAGTACAGCCGAAGTCAAACGTCCGCTATGTCTACTTCAAATCTGCTGATGGCTACTATGAAAGCTGGGATATTGCCTCGGCTGTACATCCCCAAACCCTGATGGCTTATCAAAAGAATGGACAACCTTTATCGGCTGATAATGGTGCGCCCATCCGCCTAGCATCTCCAATTAAACTGGGCTACAAGCAAAGCAAGTGGGTAACTCAAATTACATTCGTCAGCAATTTGTTACCGATTAAAGGCTATTGGGAGGATCAAGGCTATGAGTGGTTTGCAGGGCTATAGTCACGCTATATGCAACTTATTCTTGTCACCCCGCTTCCAAACCAAAAACCTCAAAGAGTCCTGACTTTACAGCTATTTTCAGGTAAATAGACCACGCGGTAGGGGCACAGCATTGCTCATTGGTGTCAACTTAAGAGGATAAAGCCCATATTTGCTGGGTGCGAGCGTCAAT
>NZ_JABXKJ010000219.1 GCF_017115085.1 Nostoc sp. NMS7
TCTTCCCAGCACCGCCCTTCGGGACGGTGTGGGGCTGCTGTCGGAAATAGCTCAAAGGCATCAAAGTTGTTGCCGATCTGCTCACCCAAGAATACTACGGGATTGCTACACCTAAAGACTCCCCCTATCTGGATGCAATTAACAAAGGTATAGCGACTTTGTTATCCAATGGCACTTACAAGCAAATTTATCAAAAATGGTTTAACGCAGAACCTCCGCAATTGCCAGACTCGTTGGCCATAGGGCATAGGGCATAGGGCATACGGCATTGGGCATTGGTTATCGTAAATCAAAGGGTTTAAGACCCCTACCTCTATAGGTAGCACCAGTTTCAGTCCTTCCCTGCGGGACGCTACGCGAACGTCTGAAAATGTCTTTAATTTTGAATTTTGAATTTTGAATTGTTAATCTCCCCCTGCTCCCCCATTTATAAGGAATTGGCTGCCAATATATTAAATATTTATCTAATATGCGTCACAATTAATACTGCCACCAAAATTTATTGATCAACTACAATCTCTTGTAGGTCTACTGTAGTCAGGGGCAGCCAATTGTGGCACCTTGGATCTTAGTGGCTATAAGCACCTTGGAACCGGAATTAAGGAACCTCCACTATGCTGATTTGCCCTCAGTGTAAATTTGAAAACCCCAATAGCAACAAATTCTGTCAAAACTGTGGCACGTCCCTGACTCACAAAGTCTGTCCTGAATGCAGTACCGATGATGTACCTGTGAATGCACTACGCTGTCATAACTGTGGTACGGAATGTGGAACAGTGTTTTGGGCAATTATTGCTAAGGAAACGACTGGGGAAGCTTTGGGAGATGAGGGAGATCAGGGAGATGAGGGAGTAATATTCGGCTCATCTCCTTTATCTTCTAGTTCTCAGATTGGATTAGACTCCTATTTAGACTCCCAAGAGCGCTATCAATTGTTAGATCCGCTACCTGCACAAACGGAAACTGCCACCATTACTGATGTAGGTGTGAAAGTTCTAGACTGCCAGCCGTATCAAATATCACCTATTGAGGCAATACTAGCAGGTCAGCAATCAGATTTGCTAACGCCATCAGTGGAAGCAAGTGCAATTCCTCCCCTTGCTCAAGTTTATATTGCCTTACAATCTCAAGGTCTGCGGGAGATACCGCCGATTCACGATGCCTGGCAGCAGGGTGATATCCAGGTAGTAATAATCGAAGACCGCTCGCATTGGCAGCATTTACTCGACCTATGGCAAGAAGAAACAACGAGTTCGTTAGAAATTTTACACTGGTGTTATCAAATGACCCAACTTTGGGCAGTATTGGAACCAGTAAATTCTTGTCAAAGCCTTTTAGATTTGTCGAATTTGCGATTGGATGAAGACCAAACACTGGGGCTACAAAGGTTGTATGTAGAATCATCGAATTCTCAGCTCCCCGCCGAGTCCCCAGAAGATGCCCAAGACCAAACATCTGTTATTCCAGATCAACCATTAACCATTCAAGCTTTGGGGCGGGTTTGGCAAGCGCTATTTAAGCAGTCTCAACGCACTCAATTTGGGTCTGTAGTCCAGATGTTGGGGGATTTAGATGCAGGTAAGATTCAGACGATCGCCCAGTTGCGATCGCGTTTGGAGGAAATCTCTATTGAACTCGAAGCACTAGGAACCGCAACTTTGCCCCCAATAAACGATGAAAATACTGCGGTGTCCACTATCCCGCAATTAGATCAGCCAGAAGAGATCATTAGTAAAATTGATGATATGCAAACTGTTGTGCTGGGCATGCAGTTAAATAGCTTGGAAGATGCAGGATGCACAGATGTGGGGCATCAACGTGATCATAACGAAGACTACTTTGGCATTGAAACCAAAATTCATAAGTTGCAGTTGCCTAAAAGTCGGGTTCTCCAAGGGCATGGTTTGTATATTCTCTGTGATGGCATGGGTGGACACGCTGGCGGCGAGATAGCCAGTCAGTTAGCAGTCAACACCCTACGGGAATACTTTCAAGAACACTGGATTGCCAACCAACTGCCAACAGAAGATAGCATTCGTGAGGCAGTGTATTTAGCTAATGAGGCAATTTACAAGCTCAATCAACAAGATGCCCGTTCTGGAGTTGGGCGCATGGGTACAACTCTGGTAATGCTCTTAATTGAAGATACTCAAGCAGCAGTTGCTCATGTGGGAGATAGCCGTCTCTATCGTTTGACGCGCAAGCGGGGACTAGAACAAGTCACAGTAGATCACGAAGTTGGACAACGGGAAATTACGCGCGGAGTGGAAGCAAGCATAGCTTACGCCCGCCCAGATGCCTACCAACTCACTCAAGCCTTGGGGCCTCGTGATGAAAACTCGATTAATCCCGATGTTGGCTTTTTCGATATCAATGAAGATACCCTGCTGCTGTTGGCATCGGACGGTCTATCAGATAATGATTTGCTAGAAACCCATTGGCAGACTCACTTAGAACCCTTACTTAGTTCTGGTGTTAACTTAGAACAGGGTGTTACAGATTTAATTGATTTGGCGAACCAACACAATGGTCATGACAACATTACTGCTATACTTATTCGAGCAAAAGTACGCCCAAATCTGGAAAGTTAAAAATAAATGAGAATGGGGCATGGGGCATAAGGGACTTCCAAGAAATAAATTATCCATCTTGTGGCGTGGGCAGCGTTCGACTGAGCGCTCACGCCGAAGTCCTGCCCGCCCTGAATATAGGACGGGTGAGGACACCCATCCCACAAGAAAATTTGGGATGTTTTTTTATTTGGAAGTCCCTAAGAAAGAATAATTATCAATTCCCAATAGACATATCCGTGAATTAACCTAAAAGCCTTACAAATCAGGGGTTAAAACCTAAATTTACAGATAAGTTTAATGCCCAATGCCCAATGCCCAATGCCCAATGCCTGATCCATTTATCTTTTAGGTTGTATTGTGGTTAGTCTGACACTGTTAGAACCGCAACAGAAAACGCCCCTCCAGCAGTGGTGCTTTGAGAACTCCTCCATAATTCGGATTGGTCGAGCGGCAGATAATCACGTTGTTTTAACTGATAGTTTAGTTTCGCGGCATCATCTAGAACTCAGACAAGTCGATTTGGCCAGCAATGGCGCTGCTTGGCGACTGATTAGTCAGGGTACAAATGGGACTTTCCTTAACGGTGTCCTGGTGATTCAGAGTCCGTTACCAGATAATTCCCTTTTGCAACTAGCACAGGGAGGGCCAATACTGCAATTCCAAATTCAGGAGGTAACAGTACTGGAAACTGGTTTGCGATCGCCAGATATGCAACGGCCAGAAGAAAACGCCGCCGAGACATTTTACTCAGCAAAAAATCCGGCAAATTCATCCTCCACTTGCACGCACGAAGGTAACTCACCGAATAATCTATTTTGCATCCACTGCGGTCAACCTCTCTCTGTACAACAGAGGATTCGCCATTATCAGGTGTTGCGAACTCTCGGACAAGGAGGTATGGGTACTACTTATCTGGCTAGGGATGCGACTGGTGAGATTGCGGCTATGCCACAACTGCTGGTGTTGAAGCAAATGAATGCTGATATGGTGAAAATTGCCAAAGCTCAAGAGTTATTTGAGCGGGAGGCGTACACTCTCAAATCCCTTAACCATCCTGGAATTCCCAAGTATTATGACTTCTTTGTAGAAGACGGAAAAAAATACTTGGCAATGGAACTAATCCACGGACAAGATTTAGAGAAACGTGTTTATACTACTGGGCCAGTGACACCAAGCCAAGCGATCGCTTGGATGATCCAAACCTGCGATATCTTAGACTATCTTCATAGCCAAAGCCCTCCACTGATTCACCGCGATATTAAACCCGCCAACTTAATGGTGCGAAGTTCAGTAAATCGCATAGTGTTGCTGGATTTTGGCGCAGTTAAGGAAATTGGCACAGCGCCCGGTACTCGAATTGGGGCAGAGGGTTACTGCGCTCCTGAACAAGAGCGAGGACAACCTTTGACTCAATCTGATTTGTATGCAATTGGGCCAACGCTGATTTTTCTGCTCACTGGAGAAAACCCGTTTAAGTATTACCGCCAACGAGGGCGAAATTTCAGGTTTGATGTGGCAAAAGTTCCCACCATTAGTTCCCAATTAAGAGATGTGATTGATCGCGTTACAGAACCATTGCCACGCGATCGCTATCAAACTGCAAAAGAATTAGCTGCGGCTTTAGCTGCTTGCAAAGTTTAGGGAGTAGGGAATATTGAATATCCCTATTCCCTATTCTCTACTCCTCATCCCAAGTTTCTACAGCTAGCAATTCACTAACTGGGTCTTGCATACTAAAGCCAAAGTCGAGCAGTTCTTGTTTCCAGTGCTGCCACTCATTACCATAGAGCAAAGCGATTTTCCAGATGCTATCGCTTGGCTTGATAATGTTCGATTCTATGAGTGATTGCACGTTGCGCTGCAATTTCACCATTGGGTGAATCACTTTTTGAGTCATAACCTCGATTAAATTCAGATTTGGTTGGTAAATACTTAATTAAAACTGCTTACCATTCTGCAATTGTTGCCGGCCGTAGAGTGGTGTAATTTGGTAAAGCTAGTCTTAACTTTCTAACTATACCATAATAAATTCTACTAAGTTACTGGTAAATTCGGTTTTGTACGGTAATTACCACCACAAAACTCCGATTTCACCAAGCAGTCCTTAAACTTCTTGCAGAAATCAGGCAAAGGTTCAGACTGGGAAAATTCTATTTGTTGAAATCACAAAAAATATGTGTGGTTGTTGAAGAACCCATAGGACACGGGCTAGTTTAAAGTTTTTGACTGACAGGAAAATTTACAATTGAGTAGAAGTGTCTACTGTTTCTGTTTATCTAAACGTTATTTAGAATATCGCAAACATCTGGCATTAAGCAAATTAATTGCAAATCTTTATATAATTTTAATATTTTACGCCGTGTGCAACTTTCTCTCAAACCTAACCTCCAATCCCTTCCCGACAAGGGAAGAAACCTCACCCTGGTTCTGCTACGCAAAACCTGTCCCTTTCCTTAGTAAGGAGAGGGATTAGATTAAAGTCAGGACTCTTTGAGGTTTTGTTTTGGCTAATTCGATGACTTGTGTGTACACCGTAGACGAGGGAAGGGGAGCAAGAATCAAAGCCTCTCGGACTGTGGAGGAGAGGGTTGTGGTTTGAAGCATTAGGACGCGTGGCAAAATTGTTGCTACAGCATGGGCTTACCATAAAGTTCTCTGGTATTCAGAGTCAGCATTTGAAGTTTGTGTAAAAATTTTTAGCGAAGATGTTAGTTTTTTTTGAGGAGATGGGCATCCTCATAACAGGAGGCTTGCTGATACCTAAGTATTTACCGCAGCAAGTATGTGAGGCATGGCTAGTTCGGAGGCAGAATACCTAATTACCCGCAAAAAGCAGATTCAGCGGCGACAAAAGATTGTCACGATAGTGTCCATGTTCTCGTTTTTTGGTTCAACGGTGTTTGCTGTAATTCCGGCAATACAACAGGCTAGTCAACCTAAGCCAGCAATTGCGTCTCCTTCTGCTGAGTCAGTATTACAGCAACAGGCGCGGGGCTATGAGCTAATTTTACAACGGGAACCAGAAAACCAACTTGCTTTAGAGAATCTGTCTATGGTGCGGTTGCACTTGAAGGATGCTAAGGGTGCGATCGCACCTTTGGAGAAGTTGGTGAAGTTGCACCCTGATCGGCAAGATTATAAGACTGTGTTGGAGCAAGTGAAGAAGAGAGTAGGAGAGTAAGAGCGATCAATAGAGTAAACAACTAAAGATACGAATATGAATGACAAAATTGCCGATTCTGAACTTAACCGTTTGATTCCTCCAGAAATTAAAAACGATGAATTTTATGCAGCTATTCAAAGGATTGCTAAAGAAGAAGATATTAAAACAGTTCTAGAAATTGGTTCATCTTCAGGAGAAGGAAGTACCGAAGCATTTGTAACAGGACTTCGTGAAAACCCTAACAAGCCGACATTGTTTTGCATGGAAATTTCAAAAACTAGATTTACTGAGTTAAAAAATAATTATAAAAATGAATATTTTGTAAAATGCTATAATATGTCTTCTGTTCCTCTAGAAAACTTTCCTGATGAAAAGGAAATTATTGACTTTTATAATACCCATCATACTAATCTAAATCTTTATCCTCTTGAGCGTGTGCTTGGTTGGTTACGACAAGATATTGAGTATGTAAATAAGTCTGGAGTATCTGACAACGGAATTCAAAAAATTAAGAAGGAAAACAACATTGATTGTTTTGATTTAGTTTTAATTGACGGTTCAGAATTTACTGGTCAAGCTGAATTGGATGAAGTGTATGGAGCAAGTTTTATTTGTCTAGATGATATTACAACATTTAAAAACTATCAAAATTTCAATCGCCTGTTGAGCGATTCTGATTACATCCTCATTATCTCAAACCAAAATGTACGTAATGGCTATGCGATATTTCAACGAAAAACAGTGCAGCCAGTCAGCTATCAAAATATCCATGATGCCGTTGAATCTATTGAAGGATTTATGGTTACTGGGCAAGAAGAATACCTTTTTAATAAGGTGAAATCTCTTCCTGAAGATGCTGTTATAGTTGAGATTGGTTCTTTTAAAGGTCGCTCGACAGTTGCGATGGCATATGCTTGCATAGGAACCAAACGTAAAATTTATTCTATTGATACATGGGATGGTAATGATGCTGACTTTTCTGAGCGACAATTCTTTGAAGTTTGGCAGCAGAATGTTCAATTAAACGGTCTTGAGCAATATGTAATACCACTACGCGGCTACTCTCATGATGTATTAAACCGTTGGGATAAATTTACAAATAGTAAAGCTATTGATTTTATTTTTATTGATGGTTCTCATCAGTATTTAGATGTTTTAAAAGATTTTAACCTATCGTTTTCATTGGTAAAAAACGGCGGATGGATAGCATTTCATGATGTTGTACCCACCTGGCCTGGACCACAACGTGTATGGCATAACATTGCTAAACTACGTCTTATCAACCATGAGTATTCTTCAACGCTAGCATGTGGTCAGAAAAGTTTGGCTGCTATCACCTCTACCTCAACGCCAGAATTACCAATTCACTTTTTTACCATAGTCCTCAATGGTCAACCATTTATCCGCTACCACATTGAGATATTCAAACAACTTCCTTTCAAATGGCATTGGCACATTGTCGAAGGTGTAGCTGAATTAAAGCACGATACTGGATGGAGTCTGAAGCTGGGTGGATATATAAACGATGAAATCCATAATAATGGTCGCAGCAATGACAGTACAACAGAATATTTAGATGAACTCGCACAGCAATATCCCGACAATATCACAGTTTATCGTAAGCCAAATGGTGTATTTTGGGATGGCAAACGGGAAATGGTTAATGAGCCATTGGTCAACATAAATGAAGAATGTTTACTATGGCAAATAGATGCAGATGAGTTATGGACAGTCAAGCATATTTTGACTGCACGACAGATGTTTATTGAGAATCCTGATAAAACTGCCGCTTTCTATTGGTGCTGGTATTTTGTAGGAGAAAAAATAATTATCAGTACTCGTAATTGTTACGCCCAAAATCCCAGACAAGAGTGGTTGCGAACCTGGAGATATAAGCCAGGATCAGTGTGGGTAGCACATGAACCACCAAGACTAGAAGAACCTTTACCAAATGGTCAATGGCGGGATGTTGCAGGAGTAAATCCTTTTCTGCATCAAGAGACTGAAAGGCATGGTTTAGTTTTCCAACATTTTGCTTACGTAACACCAGAACAATTACGCTTTAAAGAGCAATACTACGGTTATAGCAATGCTGTTTCGCAGTGGAAAGCTTTGCAGGAAACTACTAAATTTCCAGTTCTGTTACGCGAATATTTTTCGTGGGTAAGAGATGAAACAATGGTTGATACCGTTGAATCATACGGTATATTACCAATTGCACAAAGAGAACTCAGCAACAATGGTTGGCAGTTCTTGCAACCAGATGAAGTGCAGCAACAAGTTTCACAGATTAAGAAAGCAACACCAATAATTCTGGTTGACGGGGTATTTTTCCAACTTTACCAAACTGGTATTGCGCGTGTCTGGAAATCCTTATTAGAAGAATGGGCAAATAGCACTTTTGCTAAACATATTATTCTACTTGACCGGGCTGGAACTGCTCCCAAAATTCCCGGTATTAGATATCGCAACATTCCACGTTATGACTATAACAATACTGATGCTGACCGAGGAATGCTACAGCAAGTTTGCGAAGAAGAAGGCGCAGATTTATTTATCTCTTCTTACTATACAACGCCGACTACAACGCCTTCTGTGTTCATGGCTTATGACATGATTCCAGAAGTTATGGGATGGGATATGAATAATCCCATGTGGCGAGAGAAGCACCATAGTATTCAACATGCATCTGCTTATATAGCAATTTCAGAACATACAGCGCGTGACTTGGCACGTTGTTTTACTGATATACCTATACAATCTGTTACCGTAGCTCATTGCGGAGTTAGCAGTACTTTTTCACCAGGCAAATCTGAAGAGGTTAATGCTTTTAAATCAAAATATGGGATTACAAAGCCGTACTTTATTTTAGTTGGTGGTGGAACTAGCTATAAAAATAGTATTTTGTTTTTCCAAGCTCTTTCAAAACTTGCCAATAGCTACGGATTTGATATTATCTGTACAGGAAGCGGCGGTTTATTAACACCTGAATTTAGAGCTTACACATCAGGTAGTGTTGTTTATATGCTGCAACTCAGTGATGAAGAGTTGGCAATAGCTTACTCTGGTGCTGTAGCACTAGTTTATCCTTCTAAGTATGAAGGTTTTGGAATGCCTGTGATTGAAGCAATGGCTTGTGGTTGTCCAGTTATCACCTGTCCTAATGCCTCTATTCCAGAAGTAGCAGGAGACGCAGCAATATATGTGAATGATGATGATGTGGATGAACTGGCAAATGCGCTCTGTGAGGTGCAAAAGCCTAGTATTCGTCACTCCTTAATTACTGCGGGTTTGGCACAGACCAAAAAATTCTTATGGTCAAAAATGGCGCAAACTCTAAGTTCTGCCTTGATTGATACTACTCTTCTTTCTTTAAACCTCAACGAGGTTAATTTAATTATTTTCCCAGATTGGTTGCAACCAGAAGAGTTAATCGGTTTAGAATTGCAACGAGTGATGAAGGCGATCGCCACTCATCCTAATAGTGAAAAAACTACCCTACTTATCGGTACTGGTAACATTGGTAGTGAGGATGCTGAACTATTTTTATCTAGTGTGGTTATGAATCTTTTGGTACAGGAAGATTTAGACGTTACCGAAAGATTAGAAATTTCTCTAGTGGAAAACTTGGCTGATATTCAGTGGTCAGCTTTGCTACCTCGCATACATGCAAGAATTCTTTTGGAATACGAAGATAAAAACGCGCTGAGTCAAGCAAAAGCAGAAACTCTCACATCTTATGAAATAGAAAGCTTTAGCGAAGCACAAGCTGAACAGTTTTTTTTTGCTTGAGCAATAAATTATTTCTTGAGGGAAGATGGAAAGAAGCGATCGCGCAATATCAAAAACTCCTAGAAATCCAATCAGATGATGCAGATATTTATTGGAATTTAAGCTATTGCTATAGACAGTTAAACCTGCTAGATGAATATTTTAGTACTCTCCAGCAAGGAATTAAGCTTTACCCTACAGATGAAAGACTACATTTTTCATTAATCATCGATTTGCGGCAGAATGGACGTATTCAAGAATCAATTTTAAGTGCCGATCATGCTGCTAAATGCTTCCCTGATGATTATACTTTTCAACTGCTCAAATATTTAACAGTTCCATCAATATATGAGAATCAGGCGGAAATTAACTTTTTTCGCCAGCGCTACACCCAAGGGCTGCAAAAGTTAATTCAGTATACATCTCTTAAAACTACACAAGAACAACATAGTGCTTTAGCAGGTATAGGTCGCCTCACAAACTTTTTCCTATCATATCAAGCACAAAATGATATAGATTTGCAACGCCAATATGGAAACTTAGTGCATGAAATTATAGCTGTTAACTATCCACAATGGGTGGTTCCTTTATCTATGCCTAAGCTTCAGCCTAATAAAAAAATTCGTATTGGTTACGTTTCCCATTATCTACATTCTTATAGTGGAACACTTTGGTTAACAGGTTGGTTGCGTCAGAGCAATCATGAAAGCTTTGAAATCTACTGCTATTACACAGGAAATGAGCCAGATCCAATTACCCAAAAATTTCAAGAATATAGTGATGTTTTCCACCATATTCCTTATAATTTATCAGCAGCCTGTGAACAAATAATTGCTGATAAGCTGCACATTTTAGTTTTCCCCGAAATTGGGATGAATCCGCAAACTATGCAAATGGCAGGTCTGCGGCTTGCGCCTGTGCAATGTGTCGCTTGGGGACATCCGGTAACAACTGGCTTACCGACAATTGATTACTTTTTATCTAGCGAGTTAATGGAACCTGAAAATGGCCAAGAGCATTATTCAGAAAAATTAATTCGCTTGCCTAATATTGGCGTTTCTTATCCTAAACCGTATATTCCACCAGTTATCAAAACTCGCTCAGATTTTCAGCTACTAGATGATGCGGTTATCTATTTATGCTGTCAAGCTCCTTTCAAGTATCTACCGCAATATGATTTTATTTTTGCTGAAATTGCTCGGCGTGTTCCACAGGCTAAATTTGTGTTTTTGCGTGGTACTTTACTTCAGCCACGCCTGAAGCGTGCTTTTGCCGCTATCGGTTTGAACAGCGAGGATTATTGTGTATTTATCAGTATTGCAGAGCGACTGGACTATCTAATGATTAACTTGCTTTCAGATGTTTATCTAGATACATTCACTTGGTCTGGTGGTAATACTACCTTAGAAGCGATCGCTTGTAATCTCCCCATTGTTACCTCTCCGGGAGAATTTATGCGCGGTCGTCACTCTGACAGCTTCCTGAAAATGCTAGGAGTGACAGATACTATAGCTGAAGATGAAACTGAATACATCGAGATTGCTGTTAAATTAGGACTAGACCCAGCTTGGCGACACAGCATTGCAGAGCAAATGAGTCAAAATCACGACCGTCTGTTTGACGATAAAGCCTGTGTTGCAGGTTTAGAAGCCTTTTATATACAAGTTTGTAGTAAGCACTTCAGTGCTTAAATTTGTAATTAGAGAAGAGGACTAAAGTCCTCACTACGAACTTTTCAATTGTTTGTAGTCAGCACTTTAATGCTAAAAAAATCTATGTATGAATATCGCAAACTCACAGCAGAACAAAAAGCTGAACTAGTTAAATATCGCTTAAGCCAGGGTTATCCACCACACTCACCACCACATGAAGTACGAGATAAGCAATTTTATTTGCTAACGGTAGCTTGTTATGAACATCAGCGTCATATACACATTGAATCTCGTCGTCAGCAACTCCTAGATATGATTTTTGATAAGCTTGGTGGGAGTGTAAATGAAGAGAGAAGCGCTTCAGCGCTGACTACGAACTTAAGAATTTGTGCTTGGGTTGTTTTGCCTAATCACTATCATCTACTGGTTGATGTTGAAAATTTTGATGTATTAGGTGAATTATTTCGGAGAATACATGGTGCGCTTTCTCGACAGTGGAATATAGAGGACAATATTACTAAGAGAAAAATTTGGTATCGTTGGAGCGATCGCGCTATTCGCTCGGAAAGACATTACTATACAACTCTTAACTATATTCATTACAACCCAGTTAAACATGGTTTAGTCAAATCTCCTTACGACTGGGTTGAAAGTAGTGTTCACTGGTATTTACAAGCTTTTGGACGGCAATGGCTGCGTGATTGTTGGACTCAATATCCAGTCCAAGATTATGGTAAAGATTGGGATAATTTTTAATGTTCGTAGTAAGGGCTTCAGCCCTTATTAACAATCTATTTTCAGGGCTGAAGCCCTCACTACGAGGTTATTTCCCCTCAATATACTTCTGCCACATCTGCTCATAAGCCTTCTCCATTTCACGGGTAAACTGCTTGCCATTCCACAACGGTGCTGTTTGCCGCGATGCTTTCAGCTTCAAAGCCACCTGCTGGCGTAAAACTTCATCCTTGCCCAAACGCACACCCCATTCTATATACTCTTCATCAGTCCAGGCAATGCCTTCTGTGATACCCGCATTTATCATCATGGTGTAGCTGTTACGCGCTGCAAACTGTTCGCCAACTCGCGTCACCAAGGGGATACCCATCCACAATGTTTCTAGAGTTGTTGTCGCTCCGTTGTAGGGAAATGTATCTAATACAATATCAGCAATCCCTAAATTAGCACGATGAACTGCCTCTGAATGAACCATTGGTAAAAATCGTAATCGAGAACAATCTACACCTTGTTCTTCGGCAATTTGATAAAAGAAGCGTTTAATTGTTTCCTCCTCAGAAAGTCCTTTAATCAAAAAGTAGCTGTTAGGTACTTGTTTGATAATTTGCATTTGCCACTTTGTCGTTTCTGGATGGCGTTTATATCCTCTTTGGGCGCTGAGATATACAACGGCATCCATAGGAATATCCAAGTCATCGCGGCGGAGAGTTGGCACACCAATTTCAAAACCATCTACTGCTATGTAAGTTTGAGGTAATCGCCAAATTTTCTCTGTATAATAATTTTGTGCATCATCTGGTAGTACATAAGGGTCTGCGATAAAGTAATCAATTGCAGGTATACCTGATGCATCCCACCCTAGCCAAGTAACTTGAATTGGGGCTGGCTTAAGTGCCATCACTTCACAAGTAACATCTAGAGTAATGCTATCAAGGTCAACTAAAATATCAATTTTATCTTGATATATCTGGTCAGCATTTTGTAGGCCATTCATACCTAATTTCCAAGCTTTTCCTGGCTGATTTAGATACCACTCTTGGAGATTGTCAGTTACTAATTTGTAGCCAACAAAATAAGTATGAATATCAAATTTATCTCGATCATGATGTTGAAATAACCAGCGAGCTAGCCAACCAACAGAATGATTCCTTAAACCGTAAGATATATAACCAATTTTTATTTTTCTCGGATGGTGTATTAAAGATTGATGATTAATAATTTCATGATCATAGTTTTTTCCTTGTGATTGGCCAAGAGCTTGAATATAATTATTAAAAATCCCAGCTACCTGATTATGAATAGCTCGGAAATCAGCAGGAGCATCTTTAATGTGAGGTATCGCAAAAGATGGCACAAGTAACCGTAATATTCTTCCTTCTTCTATAGGAATTCGTTCAGCTTTAATAAACTGTTGAAACACAGTTTCTAATTCTTGACAAGTTGTACATACCTCTTGCCAATATCCTCCTGCTGACATTAGACCCCTTAACAGCAAATGGAGGGCAAAAATTTTATCAGCCAAGTTTTCTGATAAAGAATAACATAACTTAGCTGTCTCTATGCCCTGAGAATAATTACGAGCATCTTGATAAAAAGCCGCTAAGTGCCGCAAAACTTCTACATTATCTGGCTCCAATCGTAAATACAATTCTAGTACAGATGATGCTAGTACAGGGTTTAGTAAACTATGACCAATTTCCATAGCAGCAGGAAGCAGTATAGAGAAGCATTGATGAGGATCAGAGAAATAAGACAGACTAGCTTCTATTAAATTTAGATTAATTGGATGTAAGGGTATAGTATTTAAAATTTCTTTTAAAACTTGGATTAATAATTCGCTATTAATTTCTATACTTTCTTTTATATTTAAGCTTTCAATTAATCTCCACTCATTCAAATCATCAATTTGTTCAAACTTTTGCAATTTGATAGAAAGTATAAGAATTTGAAGCCAATTATTTATATAACTAGGATTAATTTCCCGCATATGCTGGCGAATTAACCAAGCAAGGGAATATTCTGCCAGTGTTTCACGCCTTTCAGCTTCTATTTGCAAAACTTGAAATAGTTCATTTGTCCAAATTGGTAACTGTTCTTCATCTGCCTCTGTCATTGGCAGCATCCAAGTCATTTGAGCTTCTGCTTCTTGCCCTTGCAATAGCAACAGTAACCCTAAATGCCAATAATAATAAAGAGTATTTGGTTCTATTGCTATTGCTTGTTCATATAACTGTGCTGCTTGCGAATATTTTTCTTGAATTAAGTATTGTTCAGCTTGATTTTGCCAATTATATATATCAGTAATCATTGTAATTCTCTGAGAAAATTTTATGAAGAATATACTTGTGAACGACTTCATAGGCATCTCCGAAAATGACATAGGCACAATTCATGAACTGTCCCTACCAAGGATTTCGGCCAACGCATAATTAATTTCTGGAGATGTCTAATGGAAATAAAGTGGATAGAAGCATCTACCCACTTTGGAAACTATCTTGTTGAGAGACAATTTATATACTGTTTGTCCTTGGTTGCTTACTTACCCAAAGAGGTGAAGTTGTTGGGACAAGTCATTACTCCAGGGGTAGCGAGGTAGGTAAAAGTAGTGCCACTTGCATTTGTACCACTGTTAGACATGGGAGAATTAGATTCACACAAAAGACCTATTGTAGTAGCTTCACTGGTAGCACCTATGTTTGTCACCTCTACACCACCAACATAGCTTTTGAGAGGTGCACCGACTACATTTACTGATGCTTGGTTGGTTACTAAAGCACCAGTGCCGGACAAAGTACCAGTAATTGTGTATGCGTAATTTACGGTTTGTGATTGAATACCAAGTCCTAAGCTACTAATTGAACTTGAAAATGCAGTATTTTCTAAGTAATAAGCTTGCTGCGCGCGGTTCAACGAACCTGTATAAGTTTTAGCTTCTGACTGCTTGGCTTTGTTAGCTTGGTTCAAGAAAGAAGGCAAAGCGATCGCAGATAAAATACCGATGATGATAATTACTACTAGTAATTCAATAAGTGTAAAACCCTCATCTCCCTTCTTCTTGGCGAGGATGTGTTGGAGAAACTTGGCTTTTAGTTCGGTTTTCATAAGTGTTTTTCCGGGGGTAGGAAGTGGTTGGGTGTTCTAGATGTAACTTACCCAACTGCGATCGGTTTCCTATCACCCCACCTAAAAAAACTTTTGCCTATATTTATTCAAACTCAGGTGGCCACAGCTCTAATATTGCCAGTTCCCAACCTGGTAGCAAGTCTGGTAATCTGAGCGTGTCGCCATTCTGCAATATCACCGGAGCTTGGTTTAGTCTATAAACTGTTGAGGAAATTGAAGCCATGCTTGATTTAGATGAATTCCAAAATACTCGATTGTACGAGAGTATCTTGGAAAAGACAAAGCCGAAAACAGAATTAGAAACAAAATTGAAATTAATCTCAAAATATGTTGAGAAAGGTATGAGCATTCAAGAAATATCAGAATTTTTAGAATTAGATGTTGAAATTATCAGAAAATACTTGCAATAACAGCCTTAGAGGTTGTTTGAAAAGTATTAGGCCAATAGAATTCGCTACTACACAAGCAAAGTCCAAAGTCCACCTCCGTGGACTAACGGGAAATCAACGGTTTTTAACCCACGGAGGTGGGTTTTGTCTGTGTAGCCGCGATTTCTAATCGCCAGGATACTATAGAATGAAAATCTTCAAAAGAAAGTGCTAGCATTTATCCAAGCGATTGTATTTTATAAGTTTCCCAATCTTGCTTTAGAGGAAATTGAAGCATAGCTTCATTTAGATGAATTACAAAATACTCGATTGTACGAGAGTATTTTGGAAAAGACAAAATTTAAATTAGTCCCAAAACTTACTGAGAGAAATATGAGTATTAAAGAAATAGCAGAGTTGCTAGAATTAGATGTTGAAATTATCAGTAAATATCTGCAAGAACAGTCTTAGAGGATGTTTGAAAAGCATCGTTATTAACATCACAACCGGCGAAACCTAAATTTAATTTTTTCTTTACTTTTTCTTTGACTTTCCGTAGCGATCGCCCAAATGGTCGCACATAAACCTTTTTTGGTAACTCCTTTGTATTTAAACTTTAGGATGATACATAAAAAATGATCCTTAGAATACTTTTCTGTGCAAGTAAAAACTATATATTTTGCACATCTAGCACAGTAGGAAACGCCGAGGGGGAGACTAGGTAAAAGCTAAAACGTACAAGATAAAAAGTAAAAGGTAAATTTACTTCTTCATTTTTGCTTTCTTTCTATCCTTGTGACGCAAGCATTTAGCCTACTCACTCTTGGCGTTTTAATTTTTCCTTTCTCCGCCGTAGCAAGTTCACAACAGCTACGACGGAGTTTTGTTTTCTTTGTTTCTCACGTCTAGATTTAGTTTTTTTAAACTTCCTTCGTATTTAAGTTAATAACCTTCATTTAATGATTTGTCAAGATATTTCGGAAAATATTTTAGATGAAGAATTCAGATGGCTATTGGCTACTCTTGCGCCCCAGCTTTTTGCAGACTCCGCACGACATTCTTATAACCATTAAATTCTGCAATCATCAAAGCAGTATAACCGCCCCGGTTTTTCAAATTCACATCTGCCCCGGCTTGGAGTAATAACTGCACAATTTCGTCATAACCTGATGAGGCAGCCCACATTAATGATGTTGCCCTCGCTGAGTCTTGAAAATTCACATCTGCCCCCTTTGCCAGCAGCAAATGTATGATCTCTGTGTACTTGCGTTCGGTTGCCTTGATCAAAGCAGTTTTGCCCTCATCCCCCGGAGTGTTGGCATCAGCACCATAGTCTAGCAACACTTTCACTGTTTGGGTATGTCCTTGTGATGCAGCCAGAATCAAAGGTACTTCACCAAGGTTTTCCCCAGTAATATCTCCCCCAGAATCCAGCAGTGCCTTGACAATTTCGCTGTGTCCCTGCAATGCTGCTATAAGCAGTGGCGTATCACCCAGATGGTTTCTAATTTGGACATCTGCACCTCTGTTAAGTAACACTTGCACGACATCAATGTAGCCTTCCACAACGGCAAGATGTAGGGCAGTTTCATCATCTTGGTCTTGGAGATTAATCTCGGCACCTCGATCTAGTAAAGCTGCTGCGATCGCACTCTGTCCAGCTGCTGCTGCTGCCGATAAAGCAGTTCCACCATCAGCGTTTTTCACATTCACATCCGCCCCTGCTGCTAGGAGTGCTTCCACAATCTTCAGATGTCCCAAGTCTGCCGCTAGCATTAAGACTGTCTCACCCTCCTGATCTTGAATATTGACATCGACACCAGTTTGGAGAATTGCTTCTATAACTTCTATTTTTCCCTGCTTAACGGCGAGTTTCAAGGCAGTATCATCATCTTTATCTACGATATTAACTTGGGCGTTAGCAGCCAATAAGACTCGCACTACATCAATATGACCTTTGAGTACTGCTGCCATTAAAGCTGTGCTGCCATCTTCATTAGTGGCATTAACATCAGCACCTCTGGATAGTAAAAGCTGCACAATGTCAAGCTGTTTGGCACTAGCTGCCAACATCAAAGCCGTCAAACCATAGAGTTTTCTGGGCAAGTTGATATTTGCCCCGGCATCTAGCAGCGATCGCGCAATTTCGGTGTAGCCTAAATTTGCAGCAAACATTAACGCCGTCGTGCCTTGGCGATCGCACGCATCCACTAAGGCACCAGCAGCCAGTAGCGCACACAGCCCTTTGATATCACCACTTTTAGCAGCTTTTAGCAGCAAAGTATCGTTGTTTTCAGTCATGGATGAGATCCCACACAGGGGCTTTTGTTCGTCTAACCTTAAAATTTAGCTGAAACAGCAGAAACCCCACATCTCACTCGAATGAGCGTGGGACGGCAGTTGCTTTAAGTCGGCAGAACCGCCCAACGCACTGCCTCATGAATGCGAGGGAAAAACGAAACATCGTCTTTATTGCTTTTCTGCGTAGCAGTAATAAATAAAAATGATAGTTGAGTTTTTCGCAAAATATTTATTTTATTTCTTTAAGCACTGGCAGACTGTCAATATACTCTTCAATTAACTGAGTCAGCGTCTTGTCTTTTTCTACAGCATATTCTCTAAATTTTTGCATCCTTCTTGCCGATACCCTTAAACTAATCCGACAATCTTTCATCTCATCCACCCAATAGACGTACATTTATGTTATTATAGTTTATAAGGAGGCAAGACAAATGCGGACATCCTATCAGTATCGAATTAACCCAAACAAAGAACAAGCAGAAAAGATTGACAAAACGCTAGAAATGTTGCGGTATCAATATAACTATTTGCTTACTCAACGGTTTAATTGGTATGAACAAAACCGTTCTCCCATTGATAGATGCTCTGTTATAGTCTCACATCTACCAGAGTTAAAAGGCAAACCTACTTATTATAGCCAAAAAGCATCACTAACTCAACTCAAAAAAGACAGACCTTGGTACAAAGACATTCATTCTCAAGTGCTACAGGAAATCCCCAAGAAAGTTGAAATAACTTTCGATAGATGGTTAAAAGGTGATCTTAATGGTAAGAAATCTGGTAGACTTAGATTTAAAGGGAAAGGACAATATAAAACATTTACGTTTCCTCAGTTTAAGCAATATCATTTTACTAAGAATAAAATTACATTGTCTAAAATTGGCACAGTCAAAGTAATTGTTCATCGTCAAATACCTGAAGGCTTTGATATTAAAACTGTGTCTGTCACCAAAAAAGCAGATGGTTACTATGTAACTCTAAGCCTTGATAGCAAAACAGTTTCGACCATTAAACCTAATTTTAATGATGCAAATATTGTTGGTATTGATGTCGGTCTGATTGATTTTATTGTTACTTCCGATAATGAAAGAATTGCTGCACCAAAGTTTTTACGTAAAGCTGAACGTAGATTAAAATCAGCACAACGTCGTGTTTCTCGCCGTAAAAAAGGTTCTAATCGTCGTAAAAAAGCTATTAAAAAGCTGGGTATTCAGCATAAAAAAGTATCTGATACCAGAAAGGATTTTCACTTCAAAACAGCTAAAAATATTCTTGATAAATATGATGTAGTAGCCGTTGAAAAACTGAATATCAAAGGACTAGCTAAAACATGGTTGGCTAAAAGTATCAACGATGCCGCATGGGGGCAGTTTATAACCATACTTTCAAATAAAGCCGTAAACGCTGGTTTGAAGGTAATATCTGTAAACCCAAATGGTACGAGTCAAGAATGTTCTAATTGTGGTCAAAAGGTCAAGAAACTGTTATCTGAACGGATACATAATTGTCCTAGTTGCAAAATCAGTTTATGCAGGGACTTGAACGCAAGCATAATTATAAAGAATCGTGGGACGCACGATCTTAAAGCTCAAATTATGTCCTCAACGAGGAGTCTTTGAGAAGCCTACACTTACCTGTACTCAGGAAGTGTAGGTACGTCACTCTGAGATTGTTTATCCACTTTGGCAAGAGGGCGAAGGAAAATTGCAGGGCGAGATGGGGGAGATGAAAGAGCGAAATCTTCCTTATTCTCTTTTAATTTGTGCAACTTTAAGCACAGAAAATAGAGTTATGCTAATTTTTATGAATATTTAATACTTGGGCGAGAACACGATGACTCTGGAACTTTCTGCGTCGGTAAAATATTGGCTGAACTTCATTCATCCGGTGCTGATGTGGGCGCTATTAGCACTCTCAATTTATGCTGCCTACTTGGGGCTGCAAGTACAGCGTACCAGAAATGCTCAGGGGGAAGAAAAGAAAGAACTGATTAAAGGTAGATATAACGTCAGACACTACCAAATGGGGTCTATACTCCTAGCTTTGATGGTGACAGGTGCGATCGCTGCTATGGCTGTCACTTACATTAATAACCAAAAGTTATTTGTCGGGCCTCATCTACTAGCAGGACTGGGTATGATGTGTTTGATTGCATTTTCTGCTGCTTTGTCTCCTTATATGCAGAAAGGGGCGAATTGGGCGCGTGCAACTCACATTCTCTTGAATTTCACCCTTTTGGGACTTTTTGCTTGGCAGGCTGTTAGTGGCGTGCAAATTGTCCAAAAAATTCTCACTGGTACATGAACCTATCCCACTAATAAAATTTGTGCTACAAAGCTTAAGTTGATTGAGAACTCAAAACGAAAAATCAAGCTTTTCAAGCACATTTTACGAAAAGAAGTAGAGATTTTTAGAATAGTGGGATAGGTTCATAGTAAGTAGTCATTTGTCAGTTGTCATTCGTTTATGACAACTGACAAATGACTCAGGGCTTTTGCTTGAAATTGCCACTACAGGGTATTTCTAAAGATTTCTGAAAATCTTCCTGAACTTTGCGAGTTAAGCGACGGGAGACTTGGCGGACAATTTGGTTAAGTAAGCGATCGCCTGTAGATTGAATTATAGACTGGGGTAAGCGCTGAATAAACCTGGGAAAGTGCAAATAAACCATTAAATCCAATTCCCATTCAACTCTGGTAACCTCGCCAATACTAGTAAAAGCATCGCTTTCTATTAACTGTAGAGATGCGCGATAGTCTACGTCATAACCAGGCGGCTGGTAATCAGGAATGGGAATTGTACGGATGCGGTAAATACCTTCTTCTGGGGGCAACAATTCCAAACCAATTTTCGGTTCTACTTCATAACCAAAAGCACCAAAACGACCAATTACTAAAGCGTAGCCATTTTCCCCAAGTGATTCCACCTTCATCGGTTGAGCGCAATCAGAAAACCATGAAGCGTGAGCATTAAGATACTCGGCAACCTTCTCTATTGGGGCAGGCATTTCCATAAAATCTTGATAACGACCAGAAAATGTTGTGAGCGTCGCTACATTTCCTTGTCTGAATACGTCCTCGGCTTGTTCTTGGCTGGACGCTACAGGTAAAACTGCTTCTGTTATTTCCCAGGATTTATATTCGCTTTTTCTTGAAAGCATAAATGCGTTACTGTATAATTTTGCGTTCGTCTATATTAATAGTTCCCCAGATGCTTGGGTCATTTCGTACCAGTATTCCATTTTCACCCAAACCTTATAAATCTACCATCAACTCCATAGAATTACTAAAATAAAGAACTGAGCAAGCACATAATAGTTTCCCAGGATAGCATTTCTCATGAAAGCATTTGTAGCAGGGGCAACGGGTGAAACAGGTCGGCGGATTGTCCAAGAGTTGATAGCGCGGAATATTCCCGTCATAGCCTTGGTGCGGGATATTGAGAAAGCTAGGGGTATTCTGTCTCCTGAAGCCGAATTGGTGGTAGGTGACGTGTTACAACCAGAAAGTCTGACTGCTGCGTTGCGAGATAGCACAGTTTTGTTAGTTGCTACTGGGGCAAAACCTAGCTTTGACCCCACTGGCCCCTATAAAGTGGATTTTGAAGGGACTAAAAATTTAGTAAATGCTGCTAAGGCAAAGGGAATTGAGCATTTTGTCTTCGTTTCTTCTTTGTCTACTTCGCGGTTATTCCATCCACTGAACTTGTTTTGGCTGATTTTGCTATGGAAAAAGCAAGCTGAAGAGTATATCCAAAAAAGTGGTCTTACTTATACGATTGTGCGTCCTGGTGGGTTGAAGAATGAAGATAACCCCGACCCGATCGTGATGCAGAGTGCTGATACACTCTTCGAGGGTAGCATCCCCAGGCAAAAAGTCGCCCAAGTTGCTGTTGAGGCGCTGTTTGAAGCAGATGCACGCAATAAAATTGTCGAAATTGTTGCCAAACCGGAAGCAGCCTCAAAAAGCTTTCAGGAGCTATTTCAACAGTCCTGATATCCGATCTAAATTGACCGCCCCTTGATTCGACTCCGTAAAGCGATCGCTCCATCCCACACCCAAAACGTAGGGGTAAAGCGCAATGCTAAACCCCTTATTCAGGACAGACAAGCGATCGCTCTGAAAAATTACCTCTGAAAAAATGCAATTTTAGTATGATAAAAGAGACAAAATATGTTCAGGTGTCATAGCCGTTAAACCTTCAATATGAAGTACTCACTATTGAAAATATCTTCAGGAGTAAAAGGGCATTTATCTGGAAAAATCTCAGGTGTAAAGCTGTTTTTTGAATTGCTTGCCTTCTGGCTTTAATATAAACTGCATCTAAGCAGTTAAGAGAATAGTTATAAAGTATTTTGGAACGAAAAGAAAATTCTAGCTCATCACGAAAATTAGTTATTTTTATTTGCCAGCCTCGTTGGCAATCTTCTTTTTGAATTTTCCAATAACGATAAAGTAAAAGATGAATTAATAATTGTTTTAAGTAACTTTCTACTTTTCGTCTTTGTTCAATTCCCAAAGCTTCGATTTCTTCTGATAAATGTTGCCAATCGAGATTTTCAATATCTTTATTTTCTAATTGTTTAAGTGTTGTTTCTACCTATAAATAATAATCTTCTTCGTAACGGGGAGGTTCAACAGATTTTAATATTTCTGTTGTCATAGCTAATCGCTGGAAAAATCAATTCTGTAATTATAACATAGGTAAGCGATCGCCTTAAGTTTCAGCCGCATCATTAATAACAACTTATGTGATTTTAGCGACTAAGACAATACTTATTCGGTATTTTTGGGAGGATGTCGCTTGCTATACTTATTTATGCTCGTTTTTTCTAATTATTAAAAAAATGAGCGAATCGGCAATGATAACTGATAATAAAGTATGAACTTTGCCAGAATGAGTACGTCAATGATTATTGTTAGCAAAAAGAGCAAATTTGAAGGAGTCGGACTCTGAAAGGCTTTGAATTCAAAGGCGTTGAAAAACTTATTGGGCCAATAGCCGCGCTTCTCGGCTTTGTATATTTGTTGCAATGGTATATTGGAGACTTGCGATCGCCTTCTGATCCCATCTTTGAAGAGAAACAGCCGCCTTTGGTGATGAAACAGGGCGATCCCTATATCCGTGCTTTAATGCGAACTATTTCGGCGAGTGAGGCTAGTGGAAACCGTCCCTATTCGCTGTTGTATGGTGGACAACAAGTCAACGATCTTAGCCGACATCCTGAGATATGCGTCACAATTGTCACAGGCCCCAACACAGGTAATTGTTCCACTGCTGCTGGTAGATATCAAATTATCAACGTTACTTGGTATCGTTTAGCCCCGCGTTATCACCCAAAGCCGATGCAGATGATGTTTTGGACTGCTTATAGTTTTGAAGCAGAATATCAAGATGTAGTAGTTTACCGTTGGTTAAATGATTCTAAAGTTTGGGGAATTGATATTTCCCAACAGTTGCGTCACGGAAAGTTAAATGATGTTTTGCGGCGACTCTCTCCCACCTGGACAAGTCTCGGATATGGTATACAAACAAATTTTGTTAGTAGCTCTTTGCCTAAAGTTTATCAGAAAATGTTGCAAGAGGAATTAACCGCAGCCAAGCAACCAACCCCTTCAGGGAATTCAAAATTCAAAATGAATTAACTTATGAATTAGGGTAGCAACGGTTAAAGAAGTAGGGAAGTTATTCTAGTTTTGAATTTGCTTTTTAAAAAAATATTTGATATTTTGCACAAATTCTCCAGCATTTTCAAAGTGAATGTTATGTGCAGTATTACTAATTACTTTTAGTTGGGCAATTTTACATATATTAGCCATTTCTGTATTTATATCTCTAAACTTTTCATCATTTTCACCAGCTACTAAAAGTAAAGGCATTGTATTATCTTTGAGTTTTTCCCATAAAGATGGTTGATTACCAGTCCCCATAAATTGGAGTGATTTCGTTAATTCAGTCAGATGATTCTGCAAACGATTTTCTAGCAATCTTTCAAATTCTGGATGATTTTTGATAGAACCAAAAATTGGCTGACTATACCAATTTGACACAAAAGCAGCAAAATCAGTTTTAATAATACTTCTGCTTAATTTTCTAGCTATTTGAGCATCACGTCTAACTCGTTCTAATCGATCTGCTTCTGTTGCTAAACCTGGGGAAGCTGATTCTAATACAACTTTAACAAAACGTTCTGGGAAATGTAAAGTTAGGTATAAAGCCAATCTTCCACCCATTGAATAACCAATTAAGTAGCATTTATCTATTTTTAATTCATCTAATAAATTGATTATTGCTTGAGCCGTGGGTTCTATTTTATAGTATTCATCACCTCCTAAAACTTGGGTTTTACCATGTCCTGGCAAGTCAAGAGTGAGATAAGAAAAATCCTCAGCTAGTAATTTTATAGCTTCATCAAATTCATTAATGTTTCCCATGAAGCCGTGCAAGAAAAGAATTAGAGGTTTGTTTATATTGACATTTAAATAATAGTTAAATTTATATTTTTTTAAAGTCATTTCCGCAAGCTTCATTAGGAATTACGAATTACGAATTATTTTAATTTTGGCATAAATAACCCTCTGCCTGAGTCAATACAGCAAATCTGGCATCTCTACAAAATGTCTTGTCGTGCTAGTTAATTTTTTCTTTTTGTAATTATTAAGGTAAAAATCGATCTAAAGCAGCTTTTAGCTGTTTAATTTCAAGATCAATATTACCCTCTTGTGCGGCTCTAGCAATACACTCAGTTAAATGTTCATCCAAAACAATTCGCGCTACCCGATCCAATGCGCCGCGCACTGCGGCAATTTGCAGTAGAACATCAGGACAAGGGGTACTTTGCTGCACCATTCCCTTAATACCGCGAACATGTCCTTCTATACGCGATAATCGATTAACAATTCGCCGTAAAGACTCTTCGCTATGGACATGAGGATGAGTCGATTCTTCACTCCCATGAGTATGATCTGTATACTCATGGTCTGTATCTTGATGGTGGGAATGTTCTGCTTGCTGGGATATTGGCAAGGATTCCTTGCCTAATCGGTTTGATACATTCATGAGTTATCAAAGAACTTGTAGTTTTAAGATCCTAATTTAGGACTCGACCAACCAAAAATTTCTAGGTCAGGGTGGAGAGTGGAGGAATGAGGGAGAATTAGAATTTCGTTTATTTAGCTTAAAAGACTTCCAAATAAAAAATATCCAACTATTTCTTGTGGGATGGGCGTCTCGCCCGTCCTAAGAACTGGGCGGACTAGAGACCTTACCCCACAAGACTCGTTCTTCTGCCTCATCTCCTCCACTCTCCATCCCCCCTAACTCTACTACTGACGATTAGCTTTTTCTTGGGGAATAATTTCTGTTACTACTCTACCGCTAGAACTGCCACCTTTGACAACAATATTTTCTGTTTGCAGATTACCAACGGCTGTTTCACCCCGAAAATTTAACGGTGGGTCAACTTGCCGATAAACTATATTTCCCTGAGCTTCAACTAACTTATTGTCTAAATACCAAGTTAATGAATTAGATTTCAAAGACTGGCGACGCTGACCAATGGCGTTGACATTACCTGTTAAATAAACCGTTTTTTGCGGTATTTTCATTTCACCTTGATTGGCGGTAACAGTAAGATTTTCGACACGCTGGAACATCCGCACGGGGGAATTTGTAATCACAGTTTCTGCGTTCATGTTCCAGGTCATAGAGTTACTAGCTATTTGCACTGGTGGGTCTAGTAATTCTAATTGAGCATTCTGTTGAATAGTAGCAATTTTCGTTTTTAAGTTGACTTCGGCAGAATTTCCTTTACCGCGATCGCTAATTTTATTATCTTTATATCGGTCAATTTGGATGGGGCGATCGCCAATCAATTTTTCTTCTTTGATTTTCCAAATTAAATGCTCGGTTATGACTTGCATCTGGGGATCAACGGAATTTGCTACTACCCCTCCAGAAAATTCCATGCGCTGTTCGCGGGTTTTAACTCGCGCTTCCTGTGCCACTGCTTGTAGTTGTTTATGACTCCCGTTAATCTGGTTGCGGACAATCAACAAATCTTCTTGAGGACGCCATTCTAATTCATTACCTTGCAACACAACCCCATTATTAGGATCTGTGGCAAATATTTTACCCTTAAGAAACAACTGCTTCCCATTTTGTTCAATGTCTGCTACATCTGCCTTGATTTGGTAAACCACTTTCCCATCTTGGTATAGTTCACCATAAGGACTTTCAGCCTGACCAATTTGTTTTTCTTTGGTGTATTTCGCCCGTTTAGCTCTAACTTTCCAAATCGGTCGTCCGACTTCATCTGCTTGTTCTAAGGTGACATCAAAGAAAGTTAAATTGTTATCTTGATTCGCTGATCCCTCAGTATTTTGTTGAGAAACTGTGGGGGATTTACCCCCGCAAGCAACTAAACCAAATATCAAAAAAAAGGTTAAAGGTAAAAGAACAAAGGAGCGAGTGGAGGAGAAATTTTGGATTTTTTTTCCCACCTCTCTCCCCTTTTGATGAAATTGATGCGCCATTATTCTTGGATTTCTAGATGTCCATCACTACTTCTGGGGTCTTCCAAAAAACCAATACCCGATAACGGCCGATATGGATAGCTTTGGCGAGGGGTTTTTTGAATATCTTCTTTGATGGCTTCTAAATCAATGTAGCGATCGCTTACATTAATTAAGCTGTCGCTAGTCATCGAACGCAAACTCACCACTTCTACCCGCACGCCGCGATAGCTGACTGAATTTACCGCATAAGCCAAATCTCCATCACCGCTAACTAAAACTGCGGTATCATAAGAATCAACTAGCGCCATCATATCTACTGCTATTTCTACATCCAGGTTAGCTTTTTTAGAGCCATCTGGTAGCTGTACCAAATCCTTCGCAATGACTCGATAACCATTGCGACGCATCCACAGCAGAAACCCCTGTTGCTTCTCGTTTGTCCGGTCTACCCCAGTGTAAAAAAAAGAACGCAGTAGTCTAGAACCTCCAGTTAATCGGCACAAGAGCTTCGTGTAATCGATTTCGATCCCTAGTTGCAATGCAGCGTAAAATAGATTTGAGCCATCTATAAATATGGCAACCCTGCCCCGATTCTCCAAAACTTGTTCTGGCGTAAAAATTGAATCGGTTTCAAAATTATTCAACATCATTGTCATACCTCAATTTTTATCCCTGTTATTTTTGATACAAATTACCAACTTTTAGATGCTAGTCACAGCGGCTTATGATAATGTTCCGGGGCTAATATAAGTTGAGCCACGATAAATTTTTTGAGAGAATAAGAAATTGAACAAAATCAGAGTTTGATCAGGACTAATCGCTTTTCGGGGGTTCTATTCGCTTAAAAATTGGTTGGGGTGTACCCAACTGTTGTTTACTCGATAGTATCCCCCATGTCGAATGGATGACAAAAGGAGCGATAACTGAACTTTGTATTTGATCGTTAAAGTTTATTCCGAAGCCCAGCTGCTGATAAATATCGCTACTGATGTTCGGAATAATTGGGGAAAGCAGATAAGCTGCTAGTCTAACTGATTCTAGAACTGCGTAGAGAACTTTTTCCACCGTCTCCTGCTGTCCCTGCTTATATAATGACCAAGGAGCTTGTTGATCAATAAACTTATTACTAGCTTGCACCAGTAAAAGGATGGCCTCGCAGGCTTGACTGAAAGCTAGCTCCTGGTAGGCTTGTTTTACCTGTTCACCTAAACGTAAACCAATTGTTTTCAAAGGATTTTCGTCAGGAATTGCTTCATTGCCGATTGATGGGACATTATTCTGGGCGCAGTATTTCTTCACCATGTTTAAGGTGCGATTGAGCAAATTACCTAAATCATTCGCCAAATCTGCATTCAGAACATTAATGAACCTAACTTCATTAAAATCTCCATCCTTGCCAAATTCGATTTCCTTAAGGAAGTAATAACGAACGGCATCACTACCATAGCGCTGAACTAACGCCACCGGATCAAGGGTGTTACCCAGACTTTTACCCATTTTCTGACCATCTTTAGTCAAAAAGCCATGCCCGAATACTCGCTCTGGCAAGGGTAAGCCAGCCGACAACAACATTGCTGGCCAGTAAACTGCATGGAAGCGCAAAATATCCTTACCAATTAGGTGCAAGTTAATCGGCCACCATGTTTCTAAAGCATTTGCTAAAGTCGGTTCTGCATCTGGTTCAAGTAATGCTGTGACATAACCTAGCAGCGCATCAAACCAGACATAAAGAGTGTGCTTGGGATCAGTTGGTACAGGAAAACCCCAATCTAGATTTACCCGCGAAATTGAAAAGTCTTGCAGCCCTTGATTTACAAAGCTGAGGACTTCATTCCGCCGACTTTCTGGTTGAATAAAATCTGGTCTAGATTGATAAAATTCTGTCAGCTTATTTTCATATTTGGATAAGCGGAAAAAATAGTTTTGCTCGTCTCGCCACTCGACTTCTTTGTTAGTATGAATCGGGCAACGGTGTCCTTCTAAGAGATCCCGTTCTTCTTTGAATTCTTCGCAGGATACACAGTACCAGCCTTGTTGTTGTCCCTGGTAGATATCACCAGATTCCCAGACTCGCTCAAAGAATTCTTTGACGATCGCTTCATGACGAGGTGCAGTAGTCCGACTAAAACGATCATATTGAATGTCTAGTAACTGCCACAAACTAATGAAGCTAGGGACAATTTCATCACAAAACTCTTGCGGTGCCTTGCCTAAACTTTCTGCCGATCGCTGAATTTTTTGCCCATGCTCATCTGTACCTGTAATCAGCAATACCCGATGCCCCAGCAGCCTCTGAAATCGCGCGACAACATCGGCGGCGATCGTTGTATAAGCACTGCCTATATGAGGGACATCGTTTACATAATATAGTGGTGTTGTTAGTGCAAATGTCTTTTTTGTTTTATTCACTAGATTCATGCAAAATATAAATTAACTTATTAAAATGTTTTACATCTTAGCTTTGTCCGGTAAAATCACAAAATTATACAATATTATTCCCATTTTTTCCAATAATACCTTAATACTAGCAAATTTATCAGGTCAACAATCCTTTTGTAATATGCCTCAATTCATCTCATTTTTGCCTAAAAGATCGAAATTAACTAATCATAGTTTTTTTTAATAGTTACTATTAGATGATATTATTGTATTCAGGAATACATAATTTCCAAGGCAGAAAATCTAGCTGCTTTTGTGGATTAGACATTTCTATCTTAAGACGGTGATGGCAATAGTAAAGAAATGTAAAAATTAATTTAAGATAAACTGCCATATTTACTGGAAAAATATATTGATTAGGTATGAGTCGAAATAGCCCCCTAGAGATTTCTCGCGCTTTGGTGGCGGCATTCTCAACCCAAATGTTTCGCTATTATGAGGATCGCATTCCCCAGGATGCCAGCGTACTGGTAGTCAGTAATCACCGCAGCTTTATGGATGCAGTGGTTTTAATGGCGGCGTTATCGAGTCCGATTCGCTTTGCTTGCCATCACTACATGGGACAAGTGCCAGTAATGCGGGAGATTGTCACCGGACAATTGGGGTGTTTCCCCTTGGAGGAAACTGAAAACCGCCTGCAAAGCTTTTTTTCACAGTCGCAGGTGCTATTACAGTCGAAGCAGATGGTGGGAGTATTTCCAGAAGGGACAGAACCAATGGTGAAATTTACTGTGCCAAATCATCTGGGTGAATTTCATCGGGGATTTGCTCATTTGGCATTGCGAGCGGATGTGCAGGATTTAGCTGTTTTGCCCATCGCGATCGCCTCCTTAGAAGAGGTAAACACGTCTGGCTTCCCCTTAAAGCTTTTGAGCCTATTTGACCCTTCAGAACCTTTATTTAACCAAGGTGGTTGGCATCCTTTGGTAATTTATCGGCGGGTTGCGGTGTTAATCGGTCGCCCTTATTGGATTACACCCCAACAGCAGAAAAAATATCACGGCAAACAGGCCAGAACTATTATAGCTGAACTGACGGAACACTGTCACGGCGAAATTAGTAACTTACTGCGTCAAGGTTGCTATTAAGGTCAAAAGAACCGAAGCTTTTATAAGCAACAATCAGCATTCCAAAAGTTTTATACCATTGACTAGTAACAAATGACCATAACAGAAGTTGAGCTAAACCCTTGTTTCCTGACTCCTGAAAGAGTACAGCCAGAGTATCCTTTGTTGGTATATTTGCCAGGAATGGATGGAACTGGCCAACTATTGCGATCGCAAACTGCTGGGTTAGAAACTGGCTTTGATGTCCGCAGTTTGGCGATCCCACGCAAAGACCTTAACACTTGGGATGTGCTAACTAAGAGTGTATTGGACTTGATCGACGCCGAATTAGAAAAAATCCCTGAGAGGCCAGTTTACCTGTGTGGTGAGTCCTTTGGTGGTTGCTTGGCAATGAAAGTGGCGATCCAAGCGCCACATTTATTTAAGCGAATTATCCTAATTAACCCAGCTTCGTCCTTTCATCTTCGTCCTTGGTTGAGTTGGGTATCGCAACTTACTTACTTAGTGCCATCAGAATTGTATGATGTTGGCGCACTGGGGTTGTTGCCCTTCCTAGCATCTTTGCCACGCATTTCTCCAAGCGATCGCCATGAACTGTTGAAAACTATGCGTTCTGTACCGCCAGAAACCGTTCATTGGCGGTTGTCTTTACTGCGAGAGTTTAATGTTGATGAGGAACAGTTAGGCCGCTTGACTCAACCAGTTTTGTTGATTGCCGGTGCTAGCGATCGCCTTTTACCTTCTGTAACTGAAGTGAAGCGGATAGGGAATATCTTACCAAATAACAAGATTGTGGTCTTGCCCCATTGTGGACACGCTTGCTTACTAGAACAAAATATTAATCTCTATGAAATTCTTAAGGCTAACAACTTTTTAGAAAGTAATGCTGATATCGGTACGGGGTTAGAGATGAGAGGATAGGGTAAAAGGTAAGGTGAAGCTGTGAAGGCTAATGCTTGTGGGCGATCGCTCTACGAGTGCAAATCGCCCACAAGCATTAATACTTTAACTACTCAAAGCTATCTGGTTTCAGAACTTGCATTCGGAAAGCGATCGCTCTTTTGCCAAAATGGGTAGGCTTGCTTTCACAAGCAGTGATTGCATTTTAAATTTCTTTAATTCATAGATTCAAAGTCAACAAGAAGCCAATTTATTCCATCCATTATTATTGGAAATTTTTCTGAAGGTATGTTTAACTCCTGAAAACATTTATCTCTATATCTTTCTTTTTCAGTAAAATTAGTGATGGCTTTAACTAATGGCTTTTTTACTTCGTAGCTTTCTGAAGCTTTAGCGATTGCACGTGCGGGTATTTCGTTATTTACACGCAATATTGCTAGAAATTAACCAAGGCGAAGGAAATTTGCTTCAAGAAGACTCTTATGATTGGGGTTTCCAAGGACAGCCAAAAGGCAACCCAGCAGAATATATCCCTGGAGTTGGGCTAACAGTTGTTGGTGGCAAGAACACTCACCCCTGAGCAATATGTTCCTATTCTTGATGGATTAACACAGTTATTCAGACAATAAAATAGTTGCTCTTAAACTGATATTTACGTTTATAGACGGATGTCAAGCCACTCACACTTTCGCTACAAGTTAAAGAGAGAGGCTTTACAAGATGGTATCAAGCAATGGCAGACAAACCCCAAAAAATAGAGGTGAATAAATTAGTTAATTCACCCAGAGAAACTTCAGAAGTAAAAATCCAGGCTCAATCATCGGTAGAAAATAAACCGTCTGGATTAGAGTCTTTTGTTGAAACTGTTGCTCAGACTGGCAAAGCAGTTTTTGACACAGCAGTAGGGGTGGGAGAAGCGACGGCGAAACAAACACACAAGTTAATTGAACAAACAACTCAAACTAGCGGTCAAATTGTAAATCGCCTTAACGAAAATTGGCTAATTAGAAAACTATCTGGAGTGTTAAATCTCAATTGGCTAATTGGTACTACTAACCTTGTTGATTTGGAAAAAGCAGAAGTTGCGGTAAATAAGCTCAAGCAACAGTATCCCAATGAATCACCTAGTCAGATTGCTCACCGAATCATGGTGGAAAAAGCAACTCAAGCAGCCACAGTTGGACTCGCAACTAGTATTTTGCCAGGAATAGCAGTGGCATTGTTTGCAATTGATTTAACAGCGACAACAAAATTGCAGTCAGAAATGCTTTATCAAATTGCATCTGTCTACGGGCTAGATTTAAAAGATCCTGCCCGTAAAGGTGAAGTTTTAGCAATTTTTGGTTTGGCTTTGGGTGGAGAGCGTCTTTTGAAAGCTGCGGGATTAGGCTTGCTGCGAAATGTGCCTTTGGCGGGTGTAGCGATCGCAGCTAGTTCAAATGCGACGATGATCTATTCATTGGGGTATGCTGCTTGTCGATTTTATGAAGCCAAGCTGGATGAATCAACTTCACTGACATCGCCACAGACATTGGCAACATTAAAAGCCGAAAGTGAGAAATATTTGTCAAGTGCGATCGCTCAAGAAGCGATCATGGATCAAATTTTAGTCCACATGATTCTAGCCAGTCATCCCGAAAAGACTTGGAAAGAAATTTTGCCAGAATTACAAGCTCTAAAGCTCAGTCCTACCTCGTTGGATGTCATTGCCCAAAATATCAAATCACCTAAGTCTTTAGATATATTGCTCAATCAGCTAAATCGTGATTTTGCTATGCCTTTGTTGGCTCAGTGTGAGAAAATTGCCCAGCTTGATCATCAGACTACACCAGTTGAGCAAGAAATAATCAAAGCGATCGCCAGGAAATTTGACATTGACACAAATGCAATTGGGGTATAGGGCATTGGGCGGAAAGCAGGAGGTAAATAAGTGGAGTTATGAACGGAGTTCACAAGTCTCAAAGACAGAACTAGCCATTTCAAGATGATTCAAAAGGTTGAATAAGGTTGAATGAGGCTAAACATTTTTAATAATTTTAAAGCCTGCCAAGTCGTTCGAGTTTGGCAGGCTTTTGTAGTATTTTACTAAATTAATGTTCTGTGATTAATCTTTCCAAATATAACTACTTCTCTTTGTTTCAAACCTTTTACCTTTCTTAATCGAGCTTTAGGTTGCTGTTTATCTAGTCTAAGTTTTTGTCTATTTAATTCCTGAGCTATTAATTTTTGAGCGCGGCTTTCAATTTTAATTTGGCTTTCTATTGGCTGTTCTTTAATTTTTTCTTTTAGGCTTTTACCCATTCTTCTTACCCTGACTCTTTTAGGTTAAAATATCATACATTTTCAAGAGTATATCGAGTCATCATCGCAACATTAAAGTAAAAACACTGTTTTTTTATACTTGTGTTTATTATATAATCACCGTAGATATTCTAAATTCCGAATACTCTCCAGAATGGTATAAGTCTATAAGTATTTAGACGCTAAATTATACCTAATGTCCCTTGCTCGCTCACTCGCCATTACCTCTTATCCCCAGTGGGGTTCCCACCTTCCCCACTCCCCTCACCATGAAACAAGAATTTTGAGCAATACTGGTACAGGAAGGAATATTTACACAAAATCCCAAAATGACAATTCAACCTAGTGATCAGCCTTTGCTAGAGTGGGCGGGCGATAGTTTGGCAATTGGATTATTTGAAGATGCCGTAGAGTTAACCGGAGAACTGGCTACTTTAGATCAAAAGTTTTCCGGGGTTTTAAAAGAACTGATTGCCGAAGAAGAATTTAAAGGTAAAGCCAACAGCACTATTTTCACCCGTGTCAATGCTGGTAGCCAAGTGCGGAAATTGATTTTAGTAGGTTTAGGAAAACCAGAAGCACTAAACCTAGATTCTCTACGCCGTGCGGCGGCGGCGGTAGCCAGAGTAGGAAAAAAGCAAAAAAGCAAAATTCTGGCATTTAGTTTTCCATTATGGAACAACGATCCAGCAGCCAGTGCCCAAGCGATCGCCGAAGGTGTCGAATTAGCACTTTACGAAGATATTCGCTTTAAATCTGAACCAGCAGAAGATAAAGGATCACAAATAGAAACCGTAGATTTACTAGGTTTTGGTGGACAAGAAGCCGCCATCATCCGCGCCAATCAAATCGTTTCCGGGGTAATTTTGGCACGACAGTTAGTAGCAGCGCCAGCTAACGCGGTAACACCAATTACTTTAGCCGAAACTGCTCAAGCGATCGCCACAGAACACGGTTTACAACTGCAAATTCTGGAACGAGAAGACTGTGAAAAGTTGGGTATGGGTGCTTTTTTAGGAGTAGCCCAAGCTTCCGATTTGCCACCTAAATTTATTCACTTGACTTATAAGCCAGAAGGTACACCCAAAAAGAAATTAGCAATTATTGGCAAAGGTGTAACCTTCGATTCTGGCGGACTCAACATTAAAGGTGCTGGTAGCGGCATCGAAACCATGAAAATGGATATGGGCGGTGCAGCTGCCACCTTGGGCGCAGCAAAAGCAATTGCTCAACTCAAGCCAGATGTTGAAGTTCACTTTATTTCGGCGGCGACTGAAAACATGATTAGCGGTCACGCCATGCACCCTGGAGACGTTCTCACAGCATCGAATGGCAAAACAATCGAAGTGAACAACACCGACGCTGAAGGACGTTTAACCCTAGCAGATGCCTTAGTGTATGCCGACAAACTGGGCTTAGATGCGATCGTGGATTTAGCCACCCTAACTGGTGCCAACGTCATAGCTTTGGGTGATGATATTGCTGGTTTGTACACTCCCGATGATGCTGTCGCTTCCCAGATCGAGAAAGCTGCTGAAACTTCAGGGGAAAAAATTTGGCGGATGCCAATGGAAGAAAAATATTTTGAAGGGCTAAAGTCTGGCATTGCGGACATGAAAAATACAGGCCCGCGTCCAGGTGGTGCTATTACGGCCGCCCTTTTCCTCAAACAATTCGTCAAAGAAACTCCTTGGGCGCACTTAGATATTGCAGGACCTGTGTGGACAGATAAAGAAAATGGCTACAACGGCGCAGGGGCAACCGGTTACGGCGTTCGGACGCTAGTTAATTGGGTGCTGGGGAGTGGGGAGTAGGCTTGCCGTGAGCGTAGCCGAATGGGAGTAGGGGGAGCGGCAGGAGATCAGGGGGATGAGGGAGACAAGGAGAATAATCCATGCCCAATGCCCAATGCCCAATGCCCAATGCCCAATACCGAACAATTCGTGCTATCTTGAGCTTGCCAGCAAAAATTGTTGCAATAGTAACAGAATTAATTTGGCGGTCAGAAAGTTAAGCTTTTTCGGCAAAGCCATCTGGTAAAATTTGTAAGGTTTCTAGAAGCTGTGAGCAATGAGATCGACTCGCGTAAGGATCGCAATTGACGCAATGGGAGGGGATCACGCACCCGGTGAAATCGTTGCTGGCGCAATGCGAGCACGGGAAGAATTGGGTGTAGATATATTGTTGGTTGGTGATCCCCAACAAATAGAAGCTGCCTTGCCGCCAAAAACGAATTTAGGGCAGGTGGAGATCGTGACTGCGGAGGAAGCGATCGCAATGGATGAAGAGCCTTTAAACGCAGTTAGACGCAAACGCAAGGCTTCTATCAATGTGGCCATGGATTTGGTCAAGCAGCAACAGGCAGATGCGGTATTTTCTGCCGGTCATTCTGGGGCAGCTATGGCATCAGCTTTACTCCGCTTAGGACGATTACCGGGAATTGACCGCCCAGCGATCGGGACAGTTTTTCCCACGATTATTGCTGGTAAGCCAGTGCTGGTACTTGATGTTGGCGCAAATGTCGATTGCCGTCCCAAGTTTTTAGAGCAGTTTGGTGTCATGGGATCGGTTTACAGTCAGTATGTTTTGGGTACAACTGAACCTAAGGTAGGTTTGCTGAATATCGGCGAAGAAGACTCTAAGGGCAATGATGCAGCCGTCCGCGCCCACCAAATGCTCCGCGAAAATTCCCAAATTAATTTTATTGGCAATGCCGAAGGGCGTGATGTGCTTTCCGGTCGCTTTGATGTAATTGTCTGCGATGGCTTTGTGGGTAATGTATTGTTAAAATTTGCCGAAGCAGTCGGAGAAGTGATTCTGCAAATTCTGCGGGAAGAATTACCCCAAGGATTGCATGGTCAAATTGGTTCAGCACTCTTAAAACCAAACCTGAAGCGGGTTAAGCAGCGAATGGATCACGCCGAACACGGCGGCGCTTTGCTGTTAGGCGTGGCAGGAGTCTGTTTTATCGGTCACGGTAGCTCACAAGCTCCTTCAATTTTTAATGCAATTCGCATGGCCAAAGAAGCCGTTGACAACCAGGTGATACAACGAATTCAGTCCCAATATATCCTAGAGCGCGAGAGCGGTTAGTCATTGGTCATTAGTCATTAGTCATTTGCAAAGGACAACTGACAAAAGACAAGGGAGAAAAGGCAAAAAGCTGATAGCTTGGAGATTAGGAGTGCAAAATTTAGGCGTAGCAATTACCGGAAGTGGCTCGGCAGTACCAGCAACTTGCCTACACAACCAGAGATTGACTGAACTGGTTGAAACATCAGACGAGTGGATAACTACAAGAACTGGAATTCGTCAACGGCGATTAGCGCTGCCATCTGAGTCCTTGAGTGTACTCGCTACTGCCGCCAGCAGTCAGGCGATCGCATCTGCGGGAATTAAACCAGAAGACTTAGACCTGATTCTGCTAGCGACTTCCACCCCTGATGATTTGTTTGGTAGTGCTTGTCAAGTACAGGCTCAATTGGGAGCCACCAACGCAGTAGCCTTTGACTTGACTGCTGCCTGCTCCGGCTTTGTGTTTGGTCTGGTTACAGCAGCCCAATACATTAGAACAGGAGTCTATCAAAATGTACTTTTGATTGGGGCAGACATCCTCTCTCGCTGGGTAGATTGGCAAGATCGGGGTACTTGTGTATTGTTCGGTGATGGTGCAGGTGCAGTAGTATTGCAGGCTGCCAAAAGCGATCGCTTGTTAGGATTTGCACTCAAAAGTGATGGCACTCAAAACCATCACCTCAATCTTGCATATACAGGCGCTTCCCAAGAACTGCTCCCCAGTGTAAATATCACTAAAGGCACTTATCAACCCATTACTATGAACGGCAAAGAAGTCTACCGCTTTGCTATCCAAAAAGTGCCAGAAATCATTGACAAAGCCTTGTTTCAAGCCAACCTCAGCGTTGACCAAATAGATTGGCTGTTATTGCATCAAGCTAATCAGCGAATTATCGATGCCGTTGCCCAACGCCTGAATGTCCCAGAACATAAAGTTATCAGTAATCTCGCTCACTACGGAAATACCTCTGCTGCTTCCATTCCCTTAGCTTTGGATGAAGCAGTGCGGCAAGGTAAAATTAAACCCAATGACATCGTTGCTGCATCCGGCTTTGGTGCCGGTCTTACCTGGGGCGCGGCAATTTTTCAATGGGGAAGGTGACTCAATTTTGGATTTTGGATTTTGGATTTTAGATTTTAGATTGATCCCACACATGAATGCACACCCGCGATCAAGAATTTTAGATTTTAGATTTGTTCTGGCGTTGAAATTCGCTTGCTCTCAGACCTTGTTAAATTTTGAATTGAATAATCCAAAATCCAAAATTTAAAATCTAAAATTCGGTAAATATTTTGTTCTTTGTTAATGACTAATGACTAAAACTGCATGGGTGTTTCCCGGACAAGGTTCCCAAGCGCTGGGAATGGGAATTGACTTATTAGATATACCTACCGCTAAAGATAAGCTTGCCCAAGCTGAGGAAATTTTGGGCTGGTCTGTAACAGAAATCTCTCAAAACGAAGAAGAAAAGTTATCACAGACGCTATATACCCAGCCAATTCTTTATGTGGTAGAAAGCATTCTTGCTGACCTGCTCCGAGAACGAGGACACCAGCCAGATTTAGTTGCTGGTCACAGTTTGGGAGAATATACTGCCCTTTATATTGCGGGTGTCTTTGAGTGGTCGGCTGGTTTATATCTGGTGAAGCGTCGTGCGGAACTTATGGATAGTGCCGTCGGTGGAATGATGGCGGCTTTGATAAACTTTGACCCCGAACAGTTGGAAAAAGTTATTGCCCAAACGCCTGATGTGGTGCTAGCAAATGACAATAGCTCGGCTCAGGTGGTAATTTCAGGCACGACTGAGGCTGTACAAGCGGTGCTGTCTCAAGTTAAAGCAAAGCGTGCTATTCCCCTAAAAGTTTCTGGAGCATTTCATTCACATTTAATCGCCCCAGCAGCTGCCCAATTCCAAGACATTCTAGAATCTGTGGAATTTCAGCCAGCGATTGTACCAGTGTTGTCTAATGTCGAACCAATTCCGTCTATTGATGCCGAGATTTTAAAGCAGCGCTTGAATAAACAAATGACTGGTTCTGTAAGATGGCGAGAAATTTCTCTGCAACTACCAGCCAAGGGTATCCAGCAAGTAATTGAAATTGGCCCTGGTAAAGTTCTAACTGGCTTGATTAAACGTAGTAGCCCTGATTTAATATTAGAAAACATCCAGAGCGCTGCTGATTTACCTGTTTAATTTTTTTTTTAGAACTTCATTTCAATTATAAATTCTGTACCTTCACCCAAAACTGAGTTAAAACTCAATTTGCCGCCGTGGGTTTCTTCAATAATTTGACGAGCGATCGCTAATCCCAATCCCGTCCCTTTACCCACAGCTTTTGTAGTAAATAAGTGGTCAAATATCTTTTGTTTGACTGATTCACTCATCCCCTTACCATTATCAGCGATCGCAATTTTTACGCCCTGATTATCCACAAAGGTTTTAATTATAATTTGGTTGGGATTGTCCTTAATTTCTTTGAAACTCCGTCCCGTATTTGATTCATCCAGCGCATCAATGGCATTTGCCAAAATATTCATAAATACCTGATTTAATTGGCCAGGAAAACATTTAACCTGGGGTAAATTACCATAATCAGTTATCACTTCAATTGCCGGACGTTGTTCGTTTGCTTTGAGGCGATGTTTGAGAATTAAAATTGTGCTATCAATGCCTTCGTGGATATTAAATGGCACTTTATAATCTTGATCAGCGCGGGAGAAAGTGCGGAGACTAGTGCTGATATTTTCCAGGCGATCGCACGCCATCGACATGGAATCAAGCATCTTGGGCAAATCTTCTAAGCTATATTCCAAGTCGATTTCTGACTCGTGGTCAATAATTTCCTCACTCTTGTTGGGGAAATTTTCTTGATAAAGTTTCAAGTGTTCGATAATATCGGCAAAGGTAGGTTTAGCTTGTTTGAGACTGGCAGCAATAAAACTGAGGGGATTATTCATTTCGTGACCTACACCAGCAACTAAGTTGCCTAGTGCAGACATTTTCTCATTTTGCACCATTTGTAATTGAGCTTGTTGTAAATCTTGCAATGCTTGTTGCAAATCTTCTGATTTTTCCTGCGATTCGGCGAATGACTGCTCTAGCTGTTGGGCATTTTCTAGCGATCGCTGATAAAGTTGGGCATTTTCTATGGAAATTGCCGCTTGAGCGCAGAGTAAATTTAGCAGCTCAACGCGATTGCTCGTGAACGCCCCCGTCGCTAAATTATTTTCTAGATATAAAATGCCCAGGAACTTACCTTGATGCAAAATCGGGCTACACAAGATACTCTTAGGCTGCTGATGCATGATATAGGGGTCATTGGCTAATGTCGGATCGGCGATCGCATCAAGCAGCACAGCAGTCTGCCTGTTGTTCTTCACTTTGTAAATCAGCTTCAGAGGAATGTCCTGGCTGTCTTCAATGGGAAGGCGCTGCAACACGACTGGCTCCGAACCCTCAATAATTGACCCTTTGATCAGCAGGCGTTCGTCTCGCATGAGCATTAACACGCATTTATTAGCCCCCGCATTTTCGATGAGGATAGAAAGCAACGATGAAAGCAGTTTTTCCAGTTCGATTTCGCCTGAGATCGCTTGAGAAGCTTTGAGAATGGCAGCTAAATCTAAAGCCACAGAGACACTGCTACTGCTGGAAGTGGCGGATGTGTCACTTCCCAAGGCGAAGATAGTTTCGCTAATGGAGAAGGGAGAACGGGTTTGGTTGAGGATGGGGGCGAGGAGTTGGGGATAGTGGTTTTCCAGGTCAGCAACTTTGGCTTTAGCACCCCAGCGAGTATAGCAGTAGTAAGCATTTGTGATGTAAATTTGAGCAAATTGCTCTTTACCCCATTCCAAGTAGAATTTAGCTGCGAGTTCGTTGGCTAAGGCTTGTTCGTTGATGAACTGATGTTCTTTAGCAAGAGTTATGGCTTGGTCATAACACTCAATGGCGGCGATTTTTTCACCCAAAACTTGATAACGTTCAGCCTCGACTAGATACCATTTATGCAAGTGATTCATCGGGGCATTGTGCGCCCACTGGTGCAGAATAGTTTGATGGGTTTGCACCTGAAGAAGAATTTCAGCTTGCTCTGCTTCTGGCTGTGTCGGGAAGAGTGCTAGGTGCGTTAGTGCGGCATAAAAATGGAAAATGGGAATATAAACCAATCCCGATACTGCCATCAAATAGAACTTGACAGGAGTTATGTAGTTGAGGGCAGCCTGATAATTGCCCCATGAGTAGGCAAGCAGCAGTTTGTAGATGTAGACAACGGCGATCGCCGTGAGATCATTATCTTGCTGGTGCTTCAGCAGCATCACCGTTTCATCGTAGATAGTGCCCATGAAGCAATCGACTTGGCTCACCGTTTCTCTCAAATGCTGCACCGTTTGCCGCACTATGTCCAAAAAAATATTCGGCGAATCTTGTTTCACCTGAGCTAGGGCAGCACTGTAAGCAGCCAATTCGGGTGACAACGTGTCCAGGTTTAGACCGGCGAACAGCGCAGTATAGGCGTAAACTGCTATGCTATAGCCAGCGTAGAGAAAATCGCCGGTTTCCATGCCAGTTGTGTAGCTATCTTTGAGCGTCGGTATCGTCGCCAAGAGTGCTTGCTGGTAATGTTGAATGAAAGCCCCAAACAGGTGTAGAGTGAGGCACTTCATGCCCTGAGCCTTCAACCGTTCCAGCAAGGAGAGCGCTAATCTACCAAATTCGTAGCCTGTTTCGACTTCGCCCAAAAAGGCACACTGCACCATTCCATGAATCGCATATCCTACCGTCGAGGCGGGAGCATTGCCAAACTGGAGCGACAACCGCACCATCCTCGCGCTCAAGAGGGGCAGTAAACCTGGCATAACCTGGAGCATTGGTGAAAACAACACTCCTAACAATTGCATCGCGGCTTGGGCGGTGCGATCGCTCATCACAGGCAGGTCAATCAGCCCGGTAATCTCTCTGCCGCTTTGAAGGCTGGCAAGCTCTTGTAGTCCTTTGCCGATTTCGGCTTCATCTGGCGCATTTGGGAGATCCACCCCTAATTGACTTAGTGCCTCTCTTCCCACCGCGATCGCCTCTAACATTTGGCTCTGAGCCGCTTGGGCCGCGATTTGAATGCCGTAGATTTTAACTTTGTCGAAAATTGTCTCTGCCTGCTGCAATACCACTGCGGCTAAGAGTTCCATGCCCTCGAAGTCACCATTTAAATAGGCAGCTTCCGCAGCCGTCACATAGAGATTCAGAGTCAATTCATACTGATGTTGCCAACAGTTTGTTTGTAATAGCTTAATCCCCGTTTGCAAATAATCCCTGGCGGCGGCGTAAGCTGTAGAATTTCTCGCCTTGACTCCAGCTTTCAAATTCAGTTGAGCTAATGCTTGGCGATCGCTTGGTTGAGTAATTAACTCCATTCCTAAATTCAAATGCCCGACAAGATCAAACAGTTTTTCCTCAAGCTCTATTGGTGAGAAATTTTCTCTAAGTAACTGTCCTATTTTGAGATGAGTTGCTGTTTTTTGCTCATCGGGAATCAGGGAATAAGCCGCTTGCTGTACTCGGTCATGTAAAAATCTATATGAAGCTGCCGTTTGTCCTACCATGCGGGTTCGCCCTTGGCGTTCTCGAAGAGTAGCCGCTAGCGCGTCTATGTCTTTTGTCATTTGTTTGATAATTCTATGCTGGGTGGTTGTTCACCAATAATTCTTGATAGTTTGGGGATAACTTCAATAATTACTTGTCCATTTTCTCCAACAGCCTCTAATATTTTGTTTCTCCATTGCTGGATTTGGAGATCACTTTCAGTTAACAATTGTCCAATTAAATCTCGAAAGGCTTGCACAAATGCACTAAAGGGAATATTACGTTGAAATTGGTCATATTTTCCTTTGATAAAATAACCGCGTTGCCGCACAATTGGTTTATGAATTTCGTTAACTACAACAGTTTTACCAATACCCGAAAAACCAGCTACCAGCATCATTTCTGTTGCACCCAGGCTAACTCTTTCAAATGCTTGGAGTAGGGTTGATACTTCTGTTTCTCGTCCATAGAGTTTATCGGGGATAATAAAGCGATCGCACACATCCCGTTTCGCAATCTCAAAATCCTTGATTTTACCATCAACTTATAGCTGATGTAAACAATTTTCTAAATCAAACTTCAATCCCAAGGCACTCTGATATCTAGATTCGGCATTTTTTGCCATCAATTTCATCACAATATTACAAAGAACTTGAGGAATAGGAAAATCAACCTCACTCCAGCCCTCTCCTTGGTAAGGAAAGGGTGCTTTATGCCGGTGAGGTTTATTCATATTTGGTGGCTGCTTTGCAATATGAGAATGTACCAACTCCATTGGATCGTTTGATGCAAAAGGTAAAACTCCAGTAAGTAACTCGTAAAAAGTTACACCCAGAGAATAAAAGTCAGTCCGGTAGTCAATCCCCCGATTCATTCTTCCTGTTTGTTCTGGAGAAATATAAGCGAGTGTACCTTCTAATACATTAGGATTGATTAGTGTCTGCGTTTCCCGTGGTAGTAAAGATGCAATACTAAAGTCAATTAATTTAACTTGTTTAGTATCGGGATTAATCAGAATATTGGCGGGTTTGATATCTTTATGAATAATACGTTCTCGATACAATATATCTAAGGTGTTACAGAGTGCGATCGCTATCTGTAAAAACTCCGTGAGATTTCGTAGACTTTCCCCTGTTCCCCATTCTTTAAGAGAAATCCCTCCAAAGTCTTCCATCACCAACGCATAGCCATTTTGGTAAGGTTCTAGGCTGTAGGTTTGGATGATTAGTGGTGAGTTGAGATTTTTGGTAATGGTGTACTGATTACGAAACTGCACCAGTTCACTGAAACTCGGATAAGGATTTTTCAGCAGTTTAATCACCACTGGTAAGGAGTCAGTCTCTCGATACCCTCGATAAACCAGAGTTCTAGAACCATTGTAGAGTTCTTCACTTACTTGATATCCGGGAATAATGACAAAAGTACTAACCATGCTGCTAAATTCTTAAGGCTTTTAGATTTAGTATTCCCGGATATCTGAGGTTGTTTACCAAAAGAGCAAAAATTTACAAAGGAATTTCAATGATAAATTCTGTACCCTCACCCAGAACAGAGTTAAAACTCAATTTACCACTGTGAGTTTCTTCAACAATTTGACGAGCGATCGCTAATCCTAATCCGGTGCCTTTTCCCACAGCTTTTGTAGTAAATAAGTGGTCAAATATCTTTTGTTTCACTGATTCATTCATTCCTTGACCATTATCAGCGATCGCAATTTTCACACCCTCACTTTTTAGGGATGTTTTAATTATAATTCGGTTGGGATTGACCTTAATTTCCTGAAAATTATGTCCTATATTTGATTCATCCAGCGCATCAATGGCATTTGCCAGAAGATTCATAAATACTTGATTTAATTGTCCAGGAAAACATTCAATTTTAGGTAAATTGCCATAATCAGTTATCATTTCAATTGCTGGACGTTGTTCGTTTGCTTTCAGGCGATGTTTGAGAATTAAAATCGTACTATCTATACCTTCATGGATATTAAACGACACCTTATAATCTTTATCAGCGCGGGAAAAAGTTCTTAAACTAGTGCTGATATTTTCCAGGCGATCGCACGCCATTACCATTGAATCAATAATCTTGGGTAAATCTTCTAAGGTATAATCCAAGTCAATTTCTTTGGCATGTTCTTTAATTTTATCACCTGGATTGGGTAGACTTTCTTGATATAGTTTCAAGTGTTCAAAAATATCTGCAATGGTGGGTTTACCTTGTTGGAGGCTGGCATAAATAAAGCCCAAAGGATTATTCATTTCATGAGCTATCCCTGCAACTAAATTACCCAATGCAGACATTTTATCACTTTGAACAACTTGTAATTGTGCTTGTTGTAAGTCTTGTAATGCAATTCCTGCTTGTTGATATAGTCGAGCATTTTCTAGGGATATTGCTGCTTGAGACGACAGGAGGTTAATTATCTTCAAGCGATCGCTAGTAAATACGCCAGAAGTTAAGCTATTTTCTAGGTAGAGAATCCCCATCATCAGCCCTTGATTAAGAATTGGAGTACAAAATACACTCAGGGGTTGATCTTGCAGCATATACTTGCCAATTAAACCAGGAATATCTGTTTTACAATTATTAATTACAACTGTTTGTTGGGTATTTTTGACGTAATGAATAATATTTACGGGAATATCTTGACAATTGAAGAGTGATTGTGGCTCAAGAATGGTTTGTATTTCCTCATGAGCAATAAAGGTAATTGCCCTAACTTGCCAAGTATCACCAGACACTTGACTCAACGGGGGCAACCCCCGCACGGCAGTGTCCTTTTCTTGGGGAAGAATTAGTGCAGATTTGTTCGCGCCAGAGTTTTCTAGGATAATACGGGTGAGACTGGCGATGAGTGTGTCTAATTCTAGAGAACTGGAGATAGCTTGAGCGGCTTTCAGGACAGAGGTAAAATCTAGAACGTTGGGAATACTGCTGCTAGTACTAGAACTGTGAAAAAATGAAGAAGTCTCATTAAAGCTAATAGTTTCTAGGGAGTTGAGGTTAATTCGTTGCTGTTGCAGAATGAATTGAAGTAGTTGGGGATAGCCTTTTTCTAGGTGTTCTATTTTGGCTTTTGCGCCCCAACGAGCGTAACAGTAGTATGCTTCTTGCATATATGCTTGGGCGACTTTTTCTTTACCCCAGTCGAGGTAGAATTTGGCTGCTAGTTCGTTACTAAGTGCTTCTTCGTTAACGTATTCGTTTTCTTTGGCGAGAGAGATGGCGCGATCGTAATGTTCAAGTGCTTCTGTTTTATTGCCCAACACTCGTTGTTTTTCAGCCTCAACTAAATGCCATTTATGCAGATGATTCATGGGAGCATATTGCGCCCATTGGTACAGAGTCGTTTGATGGATTTCTACCTGAGCGAGAATTACACAAAGCTCAATTTCTGGCTTGGGAAATAGTGCCAGGTGCGTCAGGGCGGCATAGAAATGGAAAATCGGCGCAAAAATCACTCCTGCTACTGCGATCAAATACTGCTGGGCTTGGTCAATGTAGTCGCTCGCAGCCTTGTAGTTACCAAAAGAATAGGCAAGTAAAAGTTTGTGGATATATATCTCGGCCATCACCGAAAGTTCATTAGCCTGGCGATGCTTGGGAATCATGATTTCATCATAGATAGTGCCACTCAAACAATCCGGCTGAATCCGGGTTTCCCTGAAGTTCTCTGCCGTCTGCCGCATAAGATTTAAATGGGTCTGAGCAGAATGTTGCTTCACCTGAGTCAAGACAGCGTTGTAATTTGCGATATCTGATTCCCAATTGCTTAGTTCAGCACCAGTCCAAAAGCCGGCATAGCTGTAACAGCAAACGTTATAACCAGCGTGTAAAAAATCGCCAGTTTCCATACCAGACGTAAAACCAACTTTCAGTATCGGTATCGTTGCCCTAAAGCTCTCTTGGCGATGCTGAATAAAGCCGCCAAACAAAATTAGAATCATGGATTTGAATTCCCGCACATCAAATCGATCGAGCAAATTCAATGCCAATTGCCCAAAGCCATAGCCTGTTTCGACCTCTCCCAAAAAGGTACACAGCACCATTCCGTGAAGCACATACCCCATCGTGGAAGCGGGTGTATTCCCAAACTGAAGCGATAGACTCACCATTTTCGAGCTAACTAGGGGCAATAAACCCGGCATTCTCTGGATAATAGGTGAAAACAACATTCCTAACAATTGTATGGCTGCTTTTGCTTGGGGATCAGTCATCACTGGTAGGTCAGCCAGTTCCTCAATTCGTTTGCCTTCGAGTTGACTGGCAAGAACTTGTAGAGTTTTAGCAATCTCAGCATCGTTTGCCTCGATAGATAGCTCAACTCCCAATTCTAAGAGTGCATCTCTGCCCAGTGTAATAGCTTCTAATAGTCTGCTCTGAGATGTCTGGGCAGCAATTTGAATTTCGTAAATTTTAACTTTATCTAAAATCGTCTGGCCTGATTGCAACACCTGTACCGCTATCTGTTCCATACCTTCAAGGTCAGCATTCAAGTAAGCAGCTTCGGTAGCGGCAACATATAGACTGAGGGTCAATTCATATTGATCTTGCCAGCAGTTGGCTGTGAGTAGCTCAATCCCAGTCTGTAAATAGACTCTGGCCGCAACATAAGCGGTAGAATTTTTGGCTTTACCTCCTGCTGTCAAGTTAAGTTGAGCCAAGGCTTCTCGTTCGCTTGATTCGGTAATTAACTCTTGTCCTAGATTCAAATGCCCGACAATATCAAACAGTTTTTCCTCTTGTTCTCTCACAGAGGAATTTTGTAGAAGTAATTGGCCAATTTTGAGATGAGTTGCTTGTTTTTGGTTATCAGGAATTAGAGAATAGGCAGCTTGTTGTACTCTGTCATGTAAAAATCTATATTTGGCTAATTGTTTCTTGATATTCCTATTTGACAGCGCCAATTTATCATGAGCTTCTCCCTGATAAAACTTATAAACATCACTAATGGGTAAAATCAACCCTTCTTGTAAAGCTTTCCATAAACTAGCAGCCGTTTCAATTTCTGATGATTCCGAAACAATTGCCAAAGTTGATAAATCAAATTGATTGCCAATACAAGCTGCTAACTGCAATACCTTTTGAGTTGATTGAGGCAGTCTTTGTAATTGTAATACCATGAACTTAACAACATCATCTGTAACCGCTTGCTGATTTATTTGTGTGATATCACATTGCCAACATCCTGACTCCAAGTTAAATTCAATTAATCCATCTTGATGTAATGCGTAGAGAAACTGGATAGCAAAAAATGGATTACCTTGAGTTTTTTGAGATACCAATACAGAAAGAGGTAATGCCAAATTTTCTGTACATTTAAGTGTATCAGCAACTAATTGATTCACTTGCCCTTGACTCAGTGGTGCTAAAGTAATCGTATTAATTGTAGCTGCTGTTTTTTGGATCTCATTCAAAGTCAAGATTAACGGATGTGATGGGTTGACTTCGTTATCACGATAAGCACCAATTAAGAAAAGATGCTTTGTATCAGCCATTAATAACTGCATTAACATCAGCGATGCCGAATCAGCCCATTGCAAGTCATCTAAAAACATCACTAATGGATGTTCAACACTGGTAAAGACTTGGGTAAATTTCTGAAATAATAAATTAAATCTATTTTGTGCCGCAGTTCCTGATAATTCTGGTACTGCTGGTTGAATACCAATAATTCTTGATAATTCGGGGATAACTTGAATAATTACCTGTCCATTTTCTCCAATAGCTGCTAAAATGCGGCTTTTCCATTGCTGGATTTGAGCATCGCTTTCTGTTAACAATTGCCACATTAAATCCCGGAAGGCTTGCACAAATGCACTGAAGGGAATATTCCGTTGAAATTGGTCATATTTCCCTTTAATAAAATAACCTCGTTGTTTGACAATTGGTTTATGAACTTCGTTAACTACAACGGTTTTACCAATACCCGAAAAACCAGCTACCAGCATCATTTCTGTGGCACCAAGGCTAACTCTTTCAAATGCTTGGAGTAGGTTTTCTACTTCTGTTTCTCGTCCATAGAGTTTATCAGGGATAATAAAGCGATCGCAGACATCCCTTTGGGCAATTGAAAAACTCTTAATCTCACCAGTTTCTTGAAGTTGAATTAAACAATTTTCTAAATCAAATTTAATTCCTAATGCACTTTGATAGCGATCTTCAGCATTTTTCGCCATCAATTTCATCACGATATCACAAAGAACTTGGGGAATAGTCAAAGCAACCTCACCCCAACCCTCTCCTTGGTAAGCAGAGGGTGCTTTATGCGGGTGAGGTTTATTCATATTTGATGGAAGTTTTGCAATATGACAATGCACTAACTCCATCGGGTCGTTTGATTGAAACGGTAATTCTCCCGTTAATAATTCGTAGAAAGTTACACCTAAAGAATAAAAATCAGTCCGGTAGTCAATCCCGCGATTCATTCTTCCTGTTTGTTCTGGGGAAATATAAGCGAGTGTCCCTTCTAAGATATTGGGATTGATTAGTGTTTGGGTTTCCCGTGGTAGTAAAGATGCAATACTAAAGTCAATTAATTTAACTTGTTTGGTTTCGGGATTAATCAGAATATTGGCAGGTTTGATGTCTTTTTGAATAATTCGCTGATGATAGAGTATATCTAAGGCATTGCACAGTGCGATCGCTATTTCTAAAAACTCTTGTAGAGATTGTCGGATTCCCTTCACTCCCCAATCCTTCAGAGAAATCCCGCCGAAGTCTTCCATTACCAACGCATAGCCATTTTGGTAGGGTTCCAGACTGTATGTTTGGATAAAAAGAGGTGAGTTGAGATTTTTAGCTATGGTGTACTGATTACGAAACTGCACCAGTTCACTGAAACTCGGATAAAGATTTTTCAGCAGTTTAATCACCACTGGTAAGGAGTCAGTTTCTCGATACCCGCGATAAACCAGAGTTTTGGAACCATTGTAGAGTTCTTCGTTAACTTGATGTCCGGGAATATTGACTCTTGTACTAACCATACTGCTAAATCCTGAAGACTTCTAGATTAAGTATTCCCAGATATATGAAGTTATTTACAAACAAGAGTCAAGATTTATAGTGGAATTTCAATGAAAAATTTTGTACACTCACCCAGAACAGAATTAAAACTTAATTTACCAAAAATGCCCTTCAAACTTCCAGGCTGGGACGAGCATTTGCCTTTGGAGGAGAACTTTTCGATTTACTGAAATTATGCAGAAATTGGAGTTCAAATGTGGTAAGGTCGCGCCATTGACCCAATTGTAGGTCATCTAATTGTAGGCGGCCTATGCTGACTCTAACCAGCCGTAAAGTCGGAAAGCCTACAGCCGCAGTCATGCGCCGTACTTGGCGGTTTTTTCCCTCTGTCAAAGTCATTTCCAGCCAAGCTGTCGGTACATTTTTGCGAAATCTAATCGGTGGGATGCGTTCAGGTAGCTGTGGTTCTGTTGTTAACAGCCTAACTTCTGCTGGTTGAGTGCGGTAATCTTGAATTTCCACACCTATTTGCAACCTTTTTATTGCATCTGCATCTGGAATTCGCTCTACCTGTACCCAGTAAGTACGTTTATGACCAAAACGTGGATGGGCAAGACGATGTTGCAATTGTCCATCGTTCGTTAACAGCAGCAACCCTTCACTATCCCAGTCTAAGCGTCCCACAGGATACACATCAGGTACATTAATATAATCTTTCAGGGTGCTATGTGTGGGAGCATCTTTTGTAAACTGGCTGAGAACGCCATAGGGTTTGTAAAAAATAATATATCGGTAATGATTTGTCATTGGGCACTTGTACTGAGCGAAGTTGAAGTATTGGTCACTTGTACTGAGCGAAGTCGAAGTATTGGTCACTTGTACTGAGCGAAGTCGAAGTATTGGGCACCTTCTCGCTTCTCCCCATAGGGGCTGACGCGTGCTTACTGAGCAAAATTATGCAAGGTTTAGGCATTAAATATATCAAAATAAAAAGGATTGAATGCCTAGTCAACTCCTAACTCCTGTACAGACGCGATTAATCGCGTCTCTCCTAACTCCCAACTCCTAACTTATAAAAATCTGTTTTTACCATACCCCATGCCCTATGAGCAACTACTTTCGCTCTAATGTTGACGCAATGGCTAGCTACATTCCCGGTGAGCAGCCCCAACGCGGTACACAGATTATTAAACTCAACAGCAACGAAAACCCCTATCCTCCTTCCCCTGAGGCATTAGCTGTCCTACGGAATATCGATGGCGAGTGGTTGCGGCGATATCCAGAACCTTTCGGGGGAGAGTTCCGGGAAGCTGCAAGTAAAGTTTTAGGAGTTCCTAGCGATTGGATAATTGTCGGAAATGGCAGTGACGAATTGTTGAGCGTGATCATTCGAGCTTGTGTAGAACCGGGGAAGAAGGTAGTTTATCCGATGCCAACTTACGTGCTATATCGCACATTAACAGAAATGCAAGCTGCGGAAATTATTGAGATTCCCTACAGCGAGGACTACAGTTTACCTTTGAAAGAGCTGGTTGCTGTCGATGGTTCTGTGACATTCATTGCATCACCTAATAGTCCATCGGGGCATGTGGTAGCAACAAATGATCTAGGAAAATTAGCCAGCCAGTTATCTGGAGTTTTAGTGATCGATGAAGCATATATAGATTTTAGCGAAGAGAATGCTTTGGCTTTGGTAAAGGAATACGAAAACGTCATCGTGATTCGGACACTTTCTAAAGGGTACTCATTGGCAGGATTGCGCCTAGGGTTTGGAATTGCAAATCCCAAATTGCTGCATGGATTGTTTAAGGTGAAAGATAGCTATAACATTGATGCGATCGCTTGTGCAATTGGCACGGCTGCTATTACCGACCAAGCTTATAAAAATGCTTGTGTAGCAAAGATTAAGGCATCACGGACTAAGTTAGCAACAGACTTAAAACAATTAGGTTTTCATATTTGGGATTCTCAAGCTAATTTTTTGTTGGCACAACCAAGAGAAGGAAACGCAGAATATCTCTATCAAAAACTGAAGGAACGGGGAATTTTAATTCGCTACTTCAAGCAGCCAGGATTAGATGATAAATTACGCATTACTGTTGGTACTAATGAACAAAATCAGGCTTTAGTGAAGGCGTTGATTTATTTGTTAGAGAGTGGGGAAGAGAGGGTCTAAAACCTCGACTACGCCTTGAATTTTGACTTCTATGCTTCTGAGAAATTGCTTGTTGTAAGAAGTTTACTTTCTGAGCGCTGGACAGCATATATATAGTGCGGTATGTCGCGCCAGAGTGTCTCCTGAACGATTTTGAGGCCGTTCTTCTCAGCTACACGCCGAGAGGGGATGTTTTCAGGGCGAATCAGGGAAATGACGCGATGCCTACGGCGGGCTACGCCTACGCTATCCAGTACGTTAAAGGCATACTCCTGGCAAGCAGATGCGGCTTCAGTCGCATAACCTTGCATTTGTTGATCACGGCGGATATGATAACCAATTTCGAGTTCTTGGTGTCCCTCTACCTCCTGCCAAACCAATCCACAGTCGCCGATTACCTCGCCCGTTGCCTTGAGAACCATCGCCCACAAGCCGAGGCCGTGCTGTGCGTAGTTGCAGCGATGCCGATCAATCCACTTTTCCACCATCTCGCGGTCAAAGGGCTTTGGATAGTAGCGCATTGATTCTGCATCGCCGAGGACAAGCAGTAGCGCGTCGAGGTCAGAAAGCGTCATTTCCCGCAAGAATAGGCGTTGGGTTTCCAATATCATTGCTGAATCTTCCTTTAGCCATTGTCGAGTTTATCTTTGCCTAGTATGTAGTAAGCACTTCAGTGTTTATAGCGCGATCAAATTAAATTGTTACAGTCATATATCTTTTATCCTTTCATGATGGTTATTGAAAAAGGCAACTATAGCTAGATGACTAATAAAATTGCACTTTACCAAGTTTTTTTAGAGCAAAGAATAATGAACTAATATGTAATGTTTGCAGCAATATACCATTATCAATATCTTCAATTACCTTTTCTAGGGGTAATAAAACTACATCAATTTGTTCGGTAACATCTAACTTTAAATCAGATACACGTTCGACATTTGTTGCTAAAAAACAATGGGTTAAATTGGTATGATTAGCTGGGTTTGGTGATAATATACCAGTTTCAATAAAATTATTACTAGTGTAACCAGTCTCTTCCAATAATTCGCGTTTTGCAGCTTCTACTGGTAAAACATCTTCAGCCTCTACAGCACCGCTAGGCAATTCTAGAATTGTTTTTTTCAGACCGTGGCGATATTGCTTTACTAAAATAACTTCCTGATTTTTGGTTAAAGCTACAATATTTACCCACGTTGGATATTCAAGAACATAATAGGGGTCAACTATTCTTCCATTAGGCATTTGGCAAGTATCAGACCGGACTGAAATCCATCTATCTTTTACTATATGTCTAGATTTTAATATAATCCAATCAAATGAATTTACCATATTTAAACCTCTATTTTTCTGCTTTTTGCAGAAATTATTTCATTGAATGCGTGTTGCTAGAATCACTGAATTTCTTGCTGTGACGCGGATTTCTGTGGCAGCAATCCGAGGATCTTTGAGCCAAAATTCCCTTATTGGATCTGTTCTTCCGTGCCATTCTGGAGGCCAGCATTCTTCGGGTGTGAGATCGTCCAATAAAATTAAGCCTCCAGGCTTGAGGGCAGTTATCAATGTCTGAGGTTCTGTGAGTTTTGCTTTTCCGCCATCGGCAAATAACAAATCAAAGGGAGCATAGATGAGTAAATCGCGCCAGTCGCCTAGAAGTGCGCGGACATTAGATTTATCTGCAAATAGCTGTTGTACAAGTTTGGCAAGCTGGCGATCGCTTTCAATAGTAATCAATGTACTATCTGGGTGTAATGCACTCACAATCCAAGCTGCACCAACCCCGCATCCACTACCAATCTCGCCAATTTGACCCTGTGTAATGTGCCTAGTGAGGATATGCAACAGGCGACCAACTTCCGGGAGTGAGGATTGGGTAAACTCAAGTTGTGCAGCTAAGGATTCGGCCTGTTGCACTAATGATGGACTAAATGTGATGGGATCGATTGTCATCGATAAATATCTGGAGCAATTTCGGTAATGCTAGTCATATTGAAACTCACACTGGCAATAATGAAACATGGGCTGAAACTACCTTCCATCCTTCGGTAAACCTGTACCAAGTCTGGCTTTGTCGCCCGAAACGTTCTACACCATTAATATTGCGGCGAAATTCTAAAGTCACTGTTGCTGCATCTTTCCCAAAAGTTACAACCTTGAGATTCAAGATTTCTCGCTCTATTTTCGGGTTTGGTCGATTCTGGCGAAAGTTACGAACCTCCTCGCCGCCATAGAGGTTTTCTGTGATCCCAAACCGCACTACTTCGGGCGCATCCCAAAACAAGCTATCCATCACTTCCAAATTGTTATTAGAAAGGGCTTCTTCATACTTGAGGTACAAATCGGTTACTTCAGTTACAACAGCAGGGTCATTTATAGTAGTCATTATTGTTACCAATTTTTGGTATTATGGCTGATTATGCACTCTTTCAAATCGTCAGAGCTATTTTTCTTTTAAGATCCTTCAGCATGTAGATTCAGACGAACCAGATTACTGAAGGTGGAGATTTGTTGTTTAAAGAAAATTGAGCCTGCAACACAAATACTTGCACCAAGGATGACAGTATTGCTACTACAAATTTTACTTGCTAGTGCGCCAGCTATTAAGTTTCCTATAGGTACTGCGCCTGTAGATGCCATTACGTAAAGACCTGTAATTTGTCCGCGATTTTCATCGCTCACCAACATCTGAAGCAAAGTGCGTCCGGCAATTATCTGCAAAATAAAGCCGAAACCAGCTGCAAATAATGAGAGTAGCGAAAGCCAGAATACACGGGATAGGGCAAAGACAATCAAGCTTATCCCCATAAAACCTATGCCCAATGCTAGAACTTTACCCGACTCCAGTACATTGCTATGTTTAGTTAAATAGATACCACCTGCTAAGGTTCCCAAACTGGAAGCTGTCATCAAGAAGCCGAAGGTGTTAGGGCCACCCTGCAAAATATCTTTGGCAAAAATCGGCCCCAAAGCTAAATAAAATCCCCACACGCAACAGACTAAAGCTGAACCAATCAACACTGATCGAATTGGCAAAAACCCAAAGGCATATTTAAAACTAGTTTTTAATTCTTCTAAAGGTTTGCGTTTGGAAATGACGGCTTTTCTGGATGTCAGCCGTATTGCTAGCAGGGCAATAATTACAGCGATGTAACTGATGCTATCAATTAGGAAACACAACCCCGATCCCACTGCCGCAATCAACAAGCCTGCGATCGCAGGACCCAACATACTCGTCACACTCACCAGAGAAGAGTACAAGGCAAAGGCATTACCGAGATTTTCCTTAGCAACTGTTTCGGGAAGAAATGCCTGCCGAGTCGGAATATCGAAGGCGTTGATAATCCCTTGCAGCACACCAAGAATTGCAATGTACTGGATATTAATCGTACCGCTTAGAGCTAGCCACGTTAGAGCTAAAGATTGAAGCATCCCTAGAATTTGGGCAACCAGCAGAATTTGATGACGATTCGTGCGATCGGCGACGATTCCACCCAGAGGGATTAACACAAGCGTAGGAATTTGGCTGGCAAAACCCACTAGACCTAGCAACCAGGCGGAATCGGTGAGGCGATATACAAGCCAACTAGTAGCTACTTGAGTCATTGACGTACCAATCAGAGAAATTGCCTGACCTATGTAGTACAGGCGAAAATTTCTGGAACCAAAAGCACTGAGCATAACTTGTGATTTTTTTGATGCTTCCATACATCACCCCTGAGTAGTTTCCAGTCCTTATCCCTCTTTTGTCACTAAATGATCAAACCTAGATTTCCTGAGAAGATTAGCGATCGCAAACTAATAAAAACCTCCAAACAAAGCTCTATAGAACCCATTTGACATCTTTTACTGTGTTGAAGTAAAGTGACGGCAAAAGTC
>NZ_JABXKJ010000216.1 GCF_017115085.1 Nostoc sp. NMS7
CATCGCGCAGAACCAGCTATTAAAAGCAATAAATACTGGATTGCAAGTTTTGCAGAAATTTGGGATCAGTTTTCCCGAAAAGCTCAGTCAGTCAGATATTCAGCTTGAACTAGACACAATCATATCCCGCTTTGACAACAAACCGATCCAGGACTTGATCCAATTGCCAGAAATGGCTAAACCAGAAAAGCTAGCAGCAATGCAAATCCTCTCAAGAATAACGCTTGCTGCCCATCATGCGGCTCCTGATTTGGTGTCTCTACTTGTGTTTAAACAGGTCAACTTGTCAATCCAGTATGGCAATACGTTTGTGTCTCCCTTTGCATACGCCAACTTTGGGTTAAGTCTTTGTGGGATGGTCGGAAACATTGAGGCTGGCTATGAGTTTGGGCAGCTTGCATTAAGGCTGTTACCCCATCTGAAAATCCATTCACTTAAAGCTAGAACATTGTTCATGGTGACTAATTTCATCATCCATTGGAAAGAGCATATTAGGGAAACATCGAAGCCATTCCTGGAAGCTTATCAAAGTGGGCTGGAAAATGGAGATTTAGAGTTCGCTGCCTATTGCGCTTTCACTTACTGCCTCCAACTCTTTATCGTTGGCAAGGAACTTGTGGAGGTTGAACACGAGATGGCAACATACTGTGAAGCAATCCATCAAATTAAACAGACAACATCACTCACTTGGACTCAAATATTTCAGCAGTCTGTCTTAAATTTGATGGGATGCTCGGTCAATCCATCCCGTCTCGTTGGCGAATCCTACAACGAGGAAAATAGACTGCCACACCATGAAATAGATGCAGTCATACTCTTTCTGGTACATCTCAACAAACTTATTCTATGTTATCTCTTTTCTGAGTATGTTCAGGCATCTGAGAACGCAGCCATCGCGGAAAGTCATGTGATCCGCGTCATTGCAACACCCCTCATTCCTTTGCACTACTTCTATAGCTCTCTGGCAAGACTCGCAACATATTCCGGAAGCAGCGCTCAAGCGCAAGAGGAAATTCTCAAAAAGGTTGCTGTTAGCCAGAAGCAAATGAAGCAATGGGCAGCTTATGCGCCAATGAATTATTTACATAAATATTATTTAGTGGAAGCAGAGACTGCACGAGTTTTGGGTCAGTTACTTGAGGCAGAAGAGTTCTACGAACAAGCAATTCAAGGAGCTAGAGACAATGAGTATTTGCAAGAAGAAGCATTAGCTTATGAATTAGCTGCTAAACATTATCTGGCAAGAGGTAGAGAAAAAATCGCCCAAACTTACATGAAGGAAGCACATTACTGCTATGAGCGATGGGGAGCATCTGCGAAAGTCAAAGATTTAGAAACTCGCTATCCCCAGCTATTTCCTCAATCGTCGGGCATGGCTTACGTGCCAATCCACAAAACTTCTGGAATCACCTCTAATCACTCACCCATCGCTTTCGATTTAGCAGCAGTGATGAAAGCTTCCCTTGCGATTTCTAGTGAAATTGAATTGGATAAGTTACTCAGTTGCTTGATGAAGATATTAATCGAGAATGCTGGCGCACAAAGAGGATTTTTGATTTTGGAAAACTCAGGAGAATGGGTGATTGAAGCTTCTGGTGAACTCAATGAGGGTGAGAATGTTTATACTACACAAGTGCTGCAATCTATCCCAACTGCAAATAATCTACCTGAATCAATTATTAATTATGTTATTCATACTCATGAATGTGTCATTTTAAATGATGCTACTCGTGAAGGTAATTTTATTAATGAGCCATATATTCAACACAATCAAACTCAATCAATCTTATGTTTACCTATGCTCAATCAAGGTAAGCTAGTGGGCGTGTTGTATTTAGAAAATAAATTAGCGGCTGGGGCATTTACACCAGAGCGATTCTCCAAAGGAGACGCTACGCGATCGCAAGTCTTAAATCTGCTATCCACTCAGGCAGCCATTGCGATTAAAAATGCCAAACTCTATGCAAAGCTCCGTGCAAGCGAAAGTAAGATGGCTCAGTTTTTAGAAGCGATTCCAATAGGAATTGGAATCATGGATGGGGTAGGTCGTCCTTACTACTTCAATCAACGGGCAATTCAGCTATTGGGCAAAGGGATAGATCCTTCTGTAACAGTGGATCAGATATCAGAGGTTTATCAAATTTATTTAGCAGGAACGGATCAAAAGTATCCAACTGAGAAATTGCCAGTAATGCGGGCGTTGAGCGGTGAACATACTAGGATCGACGATTCAGAAATTCGCCGAAATAACGTAACAATTCCAGTTGAGGCATGGGGAACTCCAGTATTTGATGAGCAGGGCAACGTGGCTTATTCGATTACAGCCGTTCAAGACATCACGGAGCGCAAACAAGCAGAACATCTCTTAGCCAATTACAACCGCACTCTAGAGCAACAGGTAGCAGAACGAACTGCGGCTTTACAAAAAAGCGAAGCTGCACTGCGCGATGTCTACGACGAGCTTCGCTTACGCGAACAAGAATTACGACTAATCACCGACGCTCTACCAGTTCTTATCAGCTATGTAGATACAAATAGGCGCTATCAGTTTGTTAACCGCACTTATGAGGTTTGGTTTAACCTTAGTCGAGATGAGATTTTGGGCAAGTATGTTCATGAACTCCTGGGTGAGACGGTTTATCAACGGGTTGAGCCGTTTATCAATCAAGTGTTTGAAGGGCAAACTGTAACCCTGGAAGCAGAAATTCCCTTTTCACTGGGTAAAAGGTGCATCAGTGCTACCTTGATCCCCGATTGCGATTGCCCAAGGGGCAGTGCCAAAGGCGATCGCAATGCTCAAGTGAGAGGATTCTACAGTCTAATCACAGACATTAGCGAACAGCGAAACGCTGCGCTGCGTGAACAAAAACGCGCCGAGCAAGCCTCAATTCTGGAAGAACGCAACCGCATGGCGCGAGAAATTCACGATACCCTAGCCCAGTCCTTCACAGGCATTCTTGTTCAAGTAGGAGCTGCAACGCAAGTGCTAGCGGACGATATAGAAGCGACACAGGCACACCTGGAAATAATTGATGAACTAGCACGAACCGGACTTGCTGAGGCACGGCGATCGGTGTCAGCGCTTCGTCCTCAGCTATTGGAGGATGGGAATTTACATAGTGCCCTTCATCGCCTTGTGACTCAAATGAGAGCTGCTGCCGATACCGCTCTGATCTACGAAATCAAAGGCACAGCCTATTCTTTGCCAACCGAGGTTGAAAATCATTTATTACGAATTGGGCAGGAAGCATTAACCAATGCCATAAAATACGCTGATGCTGCCGAAATTCGTGTTGAGTTAGTATATGACAATGCCCAATGTATTCTACGCGTTAAAGACGATGGACGGGGCTTTGGGGTTGCTACGATCCCAGCTGTTGGCGGATTTGGATTGTTGGGAATGAGCGAGCGAGCAGAACATCTTGGAGCGCAACTGAGTATTCAGAGCCAACCTGGGCAAGGAACAGAAATTGTTGTCATTGTAAATCGAGAGTGAGAATATTATTAAAAATGCACTGGTTACAAGCGCAACCTATAGTAGCTCAATTTCTAATTATTCATAATTATGAGCCAATCAACGAATATTCGGGTTCTGATTGTTGACGAGCATTCCATTGTCAGGCAAGGATTGACAACTTTTAAAATTACTACGTAATCTAAAGTAAGTTAATTTTTGCAGGTCAATGCAACAAAGGTGCAGGTCGATGCAACTAATATATGATGCTGCGTTTTATTCAAGTAGGAGAGACGGCATAGCTGGGGGTAAATATATGCAGCTTCACAAAGAAATGATATGAGTAAGTTGTACTTTAGTTGAAATGTGGATTCCAACTAAAGTTGGAGTCAACCTTCCATTTTGAGATGGACTGATTTATCAATCACTCTATTGAGCAAAAGTTTCAACTTTTAGGGGACGACAAGTTAGAGTTAATTGCATATATTTAATTCAGACAAACATTGATTGCAACTTAGTTGCAATCAATGTTTGCTTTACACAAAGAAAGTAGAAAGAGGGTTGTCATGAGTTAACGTGCTAGGGACAATACCCTGCGGGAAGCCGCTCCGCGTCTACATGAATTGTCCCTACAAAGGGTTTCAGGTAATGCATATTTAATTTTCATCAGATGTCTATTACAAAACAACATCTTGGGAGTAGGACTTATGACTGCAACAAATAAACAGAATGACACTAAATCGTTCGTTTACTCAACCCGAATTGATATTCCCGTAGAAATCCGATCGCAAGTAAATACCTTACTCAATCAAAGCTTGGCAACTGCGATCGACTTGAAGACACAGATCAAATATGCTCACTGGAATGTCAAAGGTAAAGATTTTTACCAACTGCATCTACTGTTTGATGAAATTGCTTCCGAAGTTGAAGAATTTATTGATTTGATTGCCGAACGGATCGCAACATTGGGAGGAAAAGCACTGGGAACCGCCCGGATTACTGCCAAAGAATCGGAACTGCCTGAGTATCCCTTCGATGCTGTTGATGGCACAGATCATGTCATTGCACTTGGCGATCGCTTGGCAATTTACGCCAAATCCCTCCGTAAAAACATTGAAAAAACAAATAATTTGGGTGACATGGATACCAATGATCTCTTGATTGAGATTTCACGAGCGATAGACAAGCGGTTGTGGTTTTTAGAAGCCCATCTGCAAACCTCATTTCAGAACCAGGATCATTCAGACCAAACGTGAGGAGTGATTGATAAAAAATAACTTAATTTACACGCCGAAAATTATTAAATGTAGGGATTTTAATAGGTTTAGGTTTTACTACTGCCCTAGCGATCGCAAATACCACTGGATACTGGGTCGTCGTCCTGACGATCATCCCGGATTGTCCGACCTCAATCTTTGAGAAACTGGAGCAATGACAATATTACTCAGTTTTTATCCTGCAAGGAGTCCACTGCTATGAATGCAAACAACGGCATCATCAACCAGATCAGCCCGTATGCAGTGACTGAAACTATCGATCGCTTTACAGCCATCCTTCAAGCAAAAGGCATCACCGTTTTTGCCCGCATCGATCAACAGGCGGAAGCCGAAAAAGTCGGACTTAGCCTACCTCCGACGCAGTTGTTGCTGTTTGGTAGCCCGAAAGCCGGAACTCCGCTCATGGTGGCAGAACCAACGATCGCCCTGGATTTACCCCTGAAAGTACTAGCATGGGAAGCGACTGACGGCAAGGTGTGGGTAAGTTACAACGATCCCAATTACTTAAAACAGCGATTTTCTCTCTCCGATGAGTTGGTGAAGAACATCGCTATCATTGCACCTTTAATCGATCAAGCACTCCTTTAATTAACTTATTTGTTGACTCAATTTTAGATACTTGACTATTGACGCAATTTAAAGCCGGAGACACTTTAGAGTTGGTGAGTCGGGATGACAACAATATTACTGTTGCTAATATCACTCAGCTTTATACTCGTGAGCAGAACAATCCAGAGTTACTTCACCAAGCTGCTCAACTTGAAGCCTTACCCGAAAGTTGGCGCGACTACTTCCAGGAGCAAAGTCGTCGTCAGGATGTGAAATAGATGCTGTTGTTTCATGAAGCCGAAATTGGTGCAGAAAGCAATGCGACAGGCATCTTCGTTTCAGTAACCAGGCTGATAGCGTATCTGTTCATATTTGCATTCAGCAACACTGTTTAATTTGGTCAAAGTCTAAATAGCAAATTGTTAAAAAGACACCATGAAAACTCAAAATGTAACTATTTCAGCCTTGTCCGGGGGCAGTTTTAGCGCCTATCTAGCAGCACCCAATACTCAGCCTGATGCAGGCATTGTGCTGATTCAAGAAATTCTTGGGGTAAATACTAATATGCGTCAAATTGCCGATGATTATGCTAAGGCAGGCTATTTGGTGCTTGTGCCAGATTTGTATTGGCGACTTGAACCCGATGTGCAACTTGATGCTGACGATAAGGATCAGTGGGCTAAAGCCTTTGAGTTACTCCAAGCATTTGATGTAGATAGCGGCGTAGAAGACCTAAAGGCAAGTCTGTCTTTTCTGCGGCAATATCCCAGCAGCACAGGCAAGGTCGGCAGTGTAGGCTTTTGTTTGGGCGGCAAACTGGCATATTTCATGGCAACACGTACTGATGCAGATGCCAACGTTAGTTACTACGGTGTTGACATTGAAAAGAATTTAGCAGAGGCGACAAAAATTCAGAAACCGCTGATATTGCATATGGATGAAAATGACGAGTTTGTGTCATCAAGTGCTCAAGCGTCCATTCAGCAAGGACTGAAAGACAACCCCCTGGTAACAATCTATCGCTATGAAGGCGTGAGTCATGGGTTTAGTCGCGTGGGTAGTTCCGCTTATCGCAAAGAAGCCGCAGAATTAGCGCGCGATCGCACGTTGACGTTTTTGAAACAGCATTTAGGCAGTGGTGTCAAAGTCTGAAATAGGGCTACTGACCGATAATTCGCCCACCGCGATCGCAAGCTAATACAGAACTGCACTAACCCCGGATTTCTCACAAGTCAGAAAAAAACGCTTAGGTTAGCCAAATTTAAGATGGTTTAGAATTGTTGTGCAATATACATTTTGGCAGTTTTTGACCCCTATTTCTTCAGGCTTTGTGAGAAATCCGGGTGATAGCGATCGCTATTTTCCACTTACGATGATTCGGAAAATATCCTAACTTCCTAACATCTGCAAGTTATGTAAAGTAGCGTAAAGCCCTCCTTGGCGCAGCAGTTGATCATGACTCCCCTGTTCGGTTAATTCGCCACGCTTCAAAACAAAAATCCGGTCTACATTCCGAATCGTAGACAGGCGGTGAGCGATAATAATCGCGGTACGTCTGAGTAAAAGCTGGTTTAATGCCTCTTGAACTAAAGCTTCTGTGCCAACATCTAAACTAGCGGTAGCTTCATCTAGTACCAAAATTTGGGGATTACGAATGGCAGCCCGCGCAAAGGCTAAAAGTTGCTTTTGACCACTAGAAATATTTGTACCCCGTTCTCGAAGTTGAGTATCATAGCCTTGGGGTAGTTCTTTGATAAACTGGGCAATGTTGGTTTGCTCTGCTGCTTGTTGAATCTGTTCAATGGTATAGCCATCTCCTAAAGAAATGTTGCTTTTAACATCGCCAGCAAACAAAAAGCCTTCTTGGAAAATTACAGCCATGTAACGCCGTAGTTCTGCCTGTGCTACTTCCCGAATATCAACGCCATCTATGAGAATGCGTCCTTGGGTGGGTTCGTAGAGGCGGCACAAAAGACGGATGATCGAGGTTTTACCCGCACCTGTGGGGCCGACTAATGCAATTTTTTCACCAGGATGAATCGTGAAATCTAAGTCTTTAATTACGTAATCATCATTTTTGTAAGCAAACCAGACATGATCAAAGCGAATTTCTCCCAGTTCTGGCGGGGAAGTGACATCTGTGGATTCTAGATTTGCAACTATCTCGTCTATGTAGCCAAATTTAGCATCAAATATTGAGAAACCGACATTAGCCCGATCGCGGATTTCTATCGGTTCATCTAATATATTGCCTACGCGTTCAATGGCAGTAAAACCAGCTTGAATTACCGTAAATTTTTCCGCAAAAGCCCTTAAAGGGTCAAATAATCGCTGGGCATACAAGATAAATGCAGATAAATTACCGAAAGTCAAGTTTTTTCCCAACAGCAACGAACCACCCACCACCAAAACACCTGCGATCGCAATCAGTCCAATCCATTCTAAGGTTGCTGAAACAAATGAATCATAAAAGATGGTTTGATCCATTTGCTGAGTGTAGCGCTGGTTCGTGGCACGAAACAATTGGGCATTAAATTTTTCTCTACGGAACAACTGCACGATGTTAATACCAACTACATTCTCTTGTAGCTGTGAATTCAGAATCGAAAGTTCTTCCCGCCCTTTGTAATTGGCTTTGCGGTACTGTTGCTGAATGTAAACAATTACCCAGGTAATTGGGAACAACATCAATAGCAGCAAGCAAGCGAGTTGCCATTGAATCGAAAACATTAGACTCAAAATCACCAGCATCGAAAAAAAATCGGATACAATGCCAATTGCCCCAGTAGAAAAGACATCGCCTAACACTTCCACATCGCTGGTGATTCTGGTAATTAATTTACCTACGGGTGTGCGGTCAAAAAAGCTTACTGCTAGAGATGTCACATGCTGAAATAAGTCTTGGCGAATTGCTGCGGTGATTTGTTGCCCTAGCTTTTGGACTATATAACCTTGGAAAATTGTCAACATCAATTGGATTGCGATCGCAATTACCAATAATCCTTCCAGGATATTTATCCCTTGTGACAAGGGACGATTCCGGAGAAATTCGTAAGTGCTTGGTTCATTGCGAATCAGGGAGATAACTTGGCCAATCAACAACGGTTGTACCGCATTAGCTAGCGCCATCGGTACGAGTAGGCACAACGAGAGCGTTAACAGTCGTCTGTGACGGCGGGCGTAAGGCACTAAACGCAAAAACAACCGCCAGTCATTCTCAGGGCGACGCTCTTGCGTATCAGATTTTTTGAGAAATTGGTAGATGCTCATAATAAGAGCATTATATTGATCTTTGTAAAATAATACGCTTGTTTAAAGTAGCATTTGGACTGCAACTCTAATACCATGCCTGAGATAGAAACCGCAAGACTGCAACTAAGACCCTATAGTTCTCAAGACCTGGATGAACTTGGTTCCACTTTAAGCAACTCAGGAGTTATGAGCTATTCTTAATCATCCCCGTTACAAAACTTAATTACGTTAATGAGTCCGCGTTCGCGTGGTAACAGAGCCTTTTGTACTGAGTGCAGCGTCTGGTAGAGAGCGTCATTACGAATTACTCTACGAGACGCTCCGCGAACGTCACAAAGAGCGAGTCTGCGTACTCCTGCGGAGGACAAGCTACGCGCCGCGTCTGGTAGAGAGCGTCATTACAAATTATTTTAAAGCTTTTTCGATGGGAACGCCTGACATAAATTTTAATCAATATTCATCAAGTAATAATGATGAAATTAATTGTGGAATTGGGCGCTTTTAAGAAAATTTCGTAAGACACGGAATTCATTGACTTGCCCAAAAGCGCTATTTATAATTATAAGGGTTATAGTGAGGCGGTATCTCTTAACTTCCTTGGGCGATCGCGCCAAAAGCGTCATAAATAAACTAAATGTCAAAATCAGGATATTATCTTATGGAATCTTTCGGGATTTATACACTTGCAAATGATGTCGTTTATGATCAATTAGTGGCATTTTTGAATAGTATTGAGGTTAATATTAGCGCAGATATTCCTGTTTGTATTATTCCCTATGATCAGAGATTAGACTTAGTTAAAAAAGAAGTCAAGTCTAGAAAAAACGTCAGCATTTTTGAGAGTTGGGAGACAATACAGTTATGGGAAGACTTTGCTCACCAAGTTTGGGCAGTTCATCCAGGTGCTAGAACTTCCAAAATCTCACGTAATTGGTGGTCATCAGGTCACTTACAAAGAAAAATGTGTGTTTTTAACGGGCATTTTGATAGGTTTATATTTTGTGATGCTGACAGCCTTATCATGAAGCCAGTTGATGATATTTTTGAAAAATTGAACGTATACGATTTTGTATTTGATGACTGGATACACACTAAAGAACGCACAAAAGTACCATTAAATATTCCGCTTTTAGAAAAGTCTAAGATTGTTTACGAAAAAGACATCCGTCCTAGACTTCATTGCTCTGATTTTTTTGGTTCTAAATTAGGGCTATTTCCAGAAAAAGATTTAGATTTATATAAAAAATTATTAATTGAAGATAGAGAAGTTGAATGGCTAACTGCATGGTGGGATGATGCACATTTATTTAATTATTTGACATGGAAATCAAATCTTGCCTTATTTAATTTTACCCTCAGTCCTAATGGTCAAGACAGAACAGGTAACTGTGCTAACTCAGACCGTTTTGTAAATATTGATAATATCCTATACAACCAAGATGAATTAAAACCAATTCATCGCATTCATTACATGAACTATTCTTCTAGTGGTTTCGCCCATTTATGTCAAGGCGAAGATGTCAACATTTGTTACAGAGATGAGTTTTTATACTATCGTTTTCTTAAGGAACCGCAGAAAAGGCCGCAACAGCTAAAACAGCCTAGTATTGCGACCAAAAGTAATCGATTAATTCAAAAAGCAGTGAAGAAACTTCAAATAGCTCTTTCTTAAGTTTTGGACTTTGGACAAAAACTGAAGATTTCAAAAAATTCTGGTTAGTGCTAAACAAGTAATTGGGGAAGTAAAGCTAGATCGGATAGTCGCGATCGCTCATCCAGAAAACATCGCTTCAGTGCGGGTGATTCAAAAGGTAGGGATGAAGTACCAAAAAAATGCTAGCTATTACGGACATGATGTAGTATGCTTCGCTATCTCACACACAGAATGGCAGGCGGATAATTGCCTTTACCTTTTGCAATCTTAAAACTAAGTAGTCGGACATAATTATCGCACTCTATTGTATTTTTTGTTACCGTCAGCCAGATATTGCTCAACACGTTACGATCAATTAAGAAGTAATAATTTTTTACGGCATCGCCAGGAGTTTCTTAATGTTCATTGATGAATTGTCACCTCTATTCAGAGAATTTATCCAGCATCCAGTCTCATTTGTGGGTGGGTTATTCTCTGGTGTGCTTCGGCTCAATCTGGCAGACGATCCTGTTAAAGGCTGGCTAGATCAACAGATCCGCTCAAATAATTACACCAGCACCACAACAGACACACATAATGGCAAAGCCACTGGGCCTCAACAGATTTCGATTGACTAAATTTTGGGGCGATCGCAAATCCGGTTAATCATTTTGGTAAAATACCTACACTGTACCGTTTGCGGTAGGTTCCGCAGGAAAGGTCAGTGTAGGCTTACAATGATCACTTAAGGAAATATGGAATCCTTAACCTCTCGTATGCAGGGGGTACAATCGCCAATTATTCCTGTGGTTGGGGAACTGATTAAAAACTCTCCTGGAACAATCTCTTTAGGACAAGGTGTTGTTTCTTACAACCCACCACCATCAGCCAGAGAATTTTTAGCCAAATTCTTCGCGGAACCCGCTAATAACTTATACAAATCAGTTGAGGGAATTCCCCCGTTGCTGACAGCACTTGCAGAAAAATTGTCAGCCTTCAACGGCATTGAAATCAATCGGGAAAACTGCATCGTTGTGACAGCAGGGAGCAATATGGGATTTATGAATGCCATTCTGGCGATCACTAACCCAGGCGATGAAATTATTCTGAATACGCCGTACTATTTCAACCACGAAATGGCGATCGCAATGGCTGGTTGTCGTGCGGTGTTAGTGGCGACGGATGAAAATTACCAACTGCGCCCAGAAGCGATCGCTCAAGCAATTACACCCAAAACACGCGCTGTAGTCACAATTTCACCAAATAATCCGACTGGAGTTGTCTATTCAGAAGCAGCATTGCGCCAAGTAAATCAAATTTGTGGCATTCAGCGAAGCTGTGGCGAAAGCGATCGCAGCATTTACCATATCAGTGATGAAGCTTATGAATACTTTACCTATAACGGGGTAAAACACATTTCCCCTGGTGCATTTGGGAATAGTAGCGAGTACACTATTTCTCTCTTTAGCCTTTCCAAAGCATACGGTTTTGCCAGTTGGCGCATTGGTTACATGGTGATTCCCCAACACTTACTTGTCGCCGTCAAAAAAGTGCAGGATACGATTTTGATTTGTCCGCCAGTCATTTCTCAATATGCAGCTTTAGGGGCATTGCAGGCAAAAGAGGAGTATTTGAAGAGTAATATAGGAGCAATCGCTCAAGTTCGGCAAGTAGTACTCGACTCCCTTAACCGCCTACAAGGTTTATTTAGCATTACACCCGCCAATGGCGCTTTCTATTTTTTTCTCAAAGTTAATACCCAGATGGATGCTTTTGAGTTAGTTAAAAGACTAATCCAGGAACATAAAGTAGCAGTCATTCCAGGTACAACCTTTGGCATGGATGATGGATGTTACCTACGCGTTGCCTATGGTGCGCTGCAAAAAGAGATGGCAAAAGAAGGTATAGAAAGATTAGTGCAAGGTTTACAAAATATAGTTAGGAGTTAGGAGTACAGACGCGATTAATCGCGTCTGTACTTTGGAGAGACGCGATTAATCGCGTCTGTTGATATTTAATTTATCAGGGCGTTAGACTGTGGTGGCGTACCTCCTTTGCAATCCCAAATAGAAAATTCAACAGATGCCAATTATTAATAAGTTAATTGAAATTGAAACTGAGCCAAAAATTAATATTCATAATATCACACCACAAATAAAAGATTTTCTTGCTTCAACATCAATTAAAAATGGACAAGTTTTAATATTTTCTCGACACACAACAACAGCTTTAGCTATTAACGAAAATGAAGTCAGATTGTTAGAAGATATAAAAGTATTCTTGCAAAAATTAGCACCTGAATCAGGCTGTTATTTGCATAATGACTTGCATTTAAGAGATGTCCCGGAAAATGAACCGATTAATGCTCACTCTCACTTAATGGCAATGATGTTGACCACTAGTGAGATAATTCCCATTGTGGATGGGAAATTAGCTTTGGGAACTTGGCAATCTGTGTTGTTTTTTGAGTTGGATGGCCCGCGCAAAAGAACGGTATTCGTCCAAATTTCTGGCGAATAATCTAACTTAAAATCTACAATCCTCCCAGAGCAACCTAAATCTGAGATAATTATGAACACGACCAACAAGTGCATCAGTTGAATTTACCTACAGCAATTACAAACCTGAAAGAATGTTTTCAACTTTTCTTTTCCCAAACCAGGACTTTCGTTGTGTCAAAGGCAGACGCAATTAGTGATGAAAAATAACGATAACTTTCTATTACGTAATACTTGGTACTATGCTCTGCCTAGTAATCAGATCAAGCCAGGTATGATGATCAGCCGCATTTTCTTGGGAGAACCGGTGCTGTTAATTCGTGACCAGGATGGCAAAGTGTCTGCGATGACAGACATTTGTCCTCATCGTGCTGTGCCTTTGAGTTGTGGTAGATTCAATGGGCAGGAAGTGGAATGCTGTTACCACGGTTGGCGCTTTAATTCGGCTGGACGCTGCACTGCGATTCCATCTCTTGTAGAGGAACAGCAGATAGATTTGAGTCGCTTTGATGTACAGTCATACACAGTTCGGGAAGCCCAAGGGAATATTTGGATATATATGGCTGATGCCGATAACCCTCAACCTGCTTCTGAGATGGAGATTGCGGTAATTCCAGGGTTTGATGAGTGTTCACCCCAGTTTGTAGAGGTGATGAGATTTCCCTGTTTTATAGATCATGCAGTAGTAGGTCTGATGGACCCTGCCCATTCACCCTATGTTCATCAAGCTTGGTGGTGGCGAAATGAGCAACTGCACGAAGAAGTGAAGCAATTCGACGCTTCGCCCTACGGTTTCACGATGCGACGACACCGATTGCCAGCGAATGGGGGTCGATTATACTGGCTGATTGGCGGTGGTGTACCGGAAACGGAGATTTCTTTTCGTTTACCTGGAGTCAGAATAGAAGAAACCACTATTGGCAACCATCGAGTCGTTAATTTAACGGCAGTTACACCCATTTCAGACACAGAAACTGAAGTAACTTTTGCTCTTTACTGGACACTTCCTTGGGTAGGATTTTTCAAGCCACTGCTACATGTTTTGGCGCGGACTTTCATTGGTCAAGACCGGACGGTTGTGGAAAAGCAGCAGATTGGACTTAAATATGATCCTGTGCTGCGACTGATTAAGGATTCAGATATGCAAGCGCAGTGGTACTACCAGTTAAAGCGGGAATATGCTCGGTCTGTCGCCCAAGGACGAGAATTTGTGAATCCTGTCAAGGGTCAAATACTCCGTTGGCGTGCTTAATTACTTCAAAGTAAATTCTGCAAATTCTGTTTGCCCGAATAACATATTTCGGTCTACGGCTGACAAGATTTTATTATTGGCGAGTTGGCTATTTAAACAACGACCAACTAACTGCGCGACATCTGCACGATTGATGCTACCAATAATGTGCGGATCTTCAGTCAAAACGCCATTACCCGTTGCTGGTTCTGACTTTAGTCCACCTGGACGGATGATTGTATAGGTGAGTCCACTGGCAATTAAGTGTTGTTCAGCTTTGTCTTTCTCAGCTAAAACTTTTCCCAGTACCGCTAAAACTTGGGGTGACGCAGCAACAACACTATTGCCAGCACCTATGGAAGAAACAAGAATAAACTTTTGCACCCCAGCTTTAACTGCTGCATCAATCAGATTTTTATTACCAGGGTAATCCGGCCTTTCTACATCTGTTGGCAAACCGCCAATTGTGCTGATAACAGTGTGAATAGGTTCAGCTGTCAGCATTGCGCGTTCTACATCCTCAACATTCAAGGCATCTCCCAGAACTACCTCAATACCAATTCTTTCTAGTTCAGCAGCAACTGCTACTGTTCGCAGGAGTGCTTTGACCTTTAGCTGTTGCGCTCTCAGATATTGAGCAATTTCTCGACCAACACCGCGACTTGCTCCAGCCAGAAAAATATCAGATGCACTTGTCATATTGATTTTGGATTACCTAATAAGCTTAACTACTTACGCTCAAAGGATTTTATCAGAGAATTGACAGTAGTTAATAATTGCTCAAGCTCCTGGGATGCTTCTGCTTGGTTGCGATCGCACTCCCTTTAGATGATACAGCTGCTCATTCCCTAGTTTTGAGTCGAGATGGGGAAACTCTGGTGACAGGTAGCTATCGCAAAATCAAAGTTTGGCGCACATCACTTTTGACGGGGGTCAAAAGTTTAAAGGACACACAACCACTGCACACCCTGATGGGTCATTCTCACATCGTCCGTTCCTTAGCAATCAGTGCAGATGGTAAACTGCTGGTGAGTGGTAGCTGGGATCAAACGATTAAAATTTGGCAATTGGAGACTGGGGAATTACTTCATACTCTTAAAGGACATAAAGATAGAGTATATGCGATCGCTTTAAGTCCCGATGGTCAAATTATCGCTAGCGCTAGTGCTGATAAAACTATCAAATTGTGGCATCTACAAACCGGGGAGTTACTGGGTACGTTTACAGGTCATACTCATATAGTCACAGCATTAGCTTTCACAACTTCCGGTGAGATGTTGGTTAGCGGGAGTTTGGATAAGACAATTAAAATTTGGCAACGAAGTTAAAGGTTACACGGTTTAAGAGGATGTTTGAAAAGTCCTCTTGTCGGTATCAAAAGTTTTAGATCCCTCTAAAATGTATCAATCTTAAAGTGAGACGGTATTACCTTAAGAGTAGCAACTTCCGCCTTAACAGTAGCAGCTTCCGCCTTGACGTTTCCGTGTTTCGCGCAGGCTGTAACAGCTTCCGCTTTGACGTTTCCGTGTTTCGCGCAGGCTGTAGCAGCTTCCGCTTTGACGTTTCCGTGTTTCGCGCAGGCTGTAGCAGCTTCCGCCTTGACGTTTCCGTGTTTCGCGCAGGCTGTAGCAGCTTCCGCCTTGACGTTTCCGTGTTTCGCGCAGGCTGTAGCAGCTTCCGCCTTGACGTTTCCGTGTTTCGCGCAGTCTGTAGCAGCTTCCGCCTTGACGTTATCAGAAACAGACTCGTTTTACAGCATTTTCCCTTAAACAGAATACGCTTTTGAGGCAAAGCAGTGCTGTGGCTCAACAATAAATATGGTTTTAATTGACAAAAAATGTTGTATAGTACTTAAAATTTTAGTATTTTTCAGAAAAATCAATAATTTCACCTATGACAACTTCTTCAACAATTGTCCACTATAGAGTTATTAGAAACTTAGAAAACGAGTATTAATTATGGCAATACAAAAATGTTTGTAAGTTAATGATCGCACTCTCTGCAAAAATCTTTGTAACTTAGCGATCAACTAAAATCAAATTAAAGCTATTGTCGAAGCGGTAGAAAAAAGGCAGCTATGACAGTAACTACCTATAAATGGACAATTGAACGCTATCACCGAGCAATAGAAGCAGGGATTTTTGATGACCAACCCATTGAACTATTGCGCGGCGACCTTATAGTTATGCCCCCAGAAGGAGAACCCCATGCCTACTACAATACCGAAGCAGCTGATTATCTCCGCACACTGCTAGGTGAACGGGCAAAAATCCGCGACGCTAAACCCATCACTCTACCCAACAACTCAGAACCCGTCCCCGATGTTGCTATTGTCAAACCTTTAGGCGAGGTCTACTTAGAACACCACCCTTACCCTGAAGACATCTTCTGGATTATCGAAATTTCTAAGTCCACCTTGAGCAAAGACTTAGGTGATAAAAAGGACATCTATGCAGAAGCAGGCATTGCTGAATATTGGGTTGTCAATCTCAAAAATACTCAGTTGCTAGTATTTCGAGACTTAAAAGATGGGCAATACACAACTGAATTGACATTAACCACAGGTACTATTGTCCCCCTAGCCTTTGGTAATGTATCTGTCCAAGTTAATCGCCTCGTGGGTTTCGCAAAAATATAATTTATCGCACCTGTCAGAAACGAAAGATGCGAGGCGATCGCACATTCGCCCATAATTAAACCATCCCCTCTATGCTATTTACTTATGGCAATCGCCAGTCAACCCCAACTAACTTTAGACGACTTCCTCAAACTGCCAGAAACTGAACCAGCATCAGATTTTATTAACAGGGAAATCATTCAAAAACCAATGCCTCAAGGTGAACATAGCTTGCTCCAAGCTACTCTTTGCGAAACAATTAACGGTATAGCTAGAAGCAAAAAATTTGCTGTAGCTTTCCCAGAACTGCGTTGTACCTTTGGCGGCGCTTCTATCGTCCCGGATGTGTCTGTGTTTCGTTGGGATAGAATTCCTAAAACTCCATCTGGCAGAATTGCTAACCGCTTTGATATTCATCCCGACTGGGCAATTGAGATTCTTTCCCCAGACCAAAGCTTAAAAAAAGTGTTGAGTAAATTATTGCATTGTTCACGCAATGGTACTGAATTAGGCTGGTTAATTAACCCTGAAGACGAAAGTGTGCTAGGGATTTTTCCTGGACAGCGAGTGGAATTATACGAAGGTGCTGATAAATTACCCATCCTGGAGGGTATCGAGTTGGAACTGACTGTAGAACAAGTTTTTGCCTGGTTGAGTTTGACGTAAATAAAGCGTTCGCATTTCCTAGAGAAAGTTGGAAAGGATTGTATCTGTAGGTTTATTGTAGAAACTGGGCGGTACAGCGCAATAATCGTGTGTACCAGAAAAATTTGTATGCCGTACTTTTATGGAAAATCAACTAGGATTAGTTCTGAAACTGCTTTTACTCTCAGCTTTGTTATCTGTATTAATTAAGTATGCAGCGCCAAGTCTATCAATTCCGGCGACAGCAAACAACGCGCTGATTATAATATTGTTGCCGATTGTGATTATAGCGATCGCGCTACTCTGGCGATTCCAAGCACAGAAGCAAAATTAACTCAAACTATTTACGCACAACTTACTAAAATCGGCTAACCTAGCTGAATTACCAAAAAATTGCATCTTGCCAACCGTTGGGAGTCAGCCTGTGAAACTCGGTCAATGGATCGGCTTAATCGCCATCCTTCTTTCTTTATACATCCTGTGGCAAATTCGGGAAGTGCTTTTGCTGATGTTTGCCGCAGTTGTGTTAGCCACCACCTTAAACCGGCTAGCGAAACGCTTCCAACGCTTTGGGATGAAGCGTGGATTCGCCGTCATCCTGTCAGTAGCTATCTTTCTGGCAGGTATCGCGGGTTTTTTCTGGCTAATTGTGCCACCATTTGCACAGCAGTTTCAAGAACTAACCAATCAGGTTCCTAAAGGGTTTGAGCGCTTTAATGGTTGGCTTGATGCCCTGAGAACTCGTATTCCTAACCAGTTAGTTCCCTACATTCCAGATATCAATAGCCTCATCCAACAAGTACAGCCCTTCGTCAATCGGCTACTCGGAAACTCCTTCGCCTTTGTATCTGGTTCTTTGGAAGTCGTCCTGAAGATTTTGCTAGTGTTGGTTTTAACCGGAATGCTATTAGCCGACCCTGTGGCTTACCGCAAAGTATTTGTGCGGCTTTTCCCCTCATTTTATCGGCGGCGGGTAGATGGGATTCTAGATAAATGTGAAGTCTCTTTGGAAGGATGGATTACAGGCGCTTTCATTGCCATCTGTGTAGTGGGGCTGATGAGTCTGATTGGCTTATCAATTTTGCATGTCAAGGCAGCACTAGCTTTAGCGGTTTTAGCGGGATTTTTCAACTTGATTCCCAATCTTGGCCCAACGATGAGTGTCATACCAGCAATGGCGATCGCCTTCTTGGATGAACCTTGGAAAGCGATCGCTGTCTTGATTCTCTACTTTTTTATTCAACAGGCTGAAAGTAATTTCATCACGCCCGTTGTCATGGCGCGTCAAGTCTCATTGCTACCCGCTATAACCTTAATTGCCCAGCTATTTTTCGTTACTTTCTTTGGCTTCTTAGGATTATTTCTGGCGCTACCCCTGACTGTTGTCGCTAAGATTTGGTTGCAAGAAGTGTTAATTAAAGATGTCTTAGATCAATGGGGAAATAATCATCCACAAGAGACTGAGTTTGTGATAGTTTCTGAATCTCCTGAAGCAGATGATAATTGGAAAGCAGAAACTTCTGATATTAATCAGCAGCGACCGATTGATGATATCTTGCCAAAAGAAGATTAGATAACCGCCCATTCAAGTATTTCTGAATTAGAACAGCTTTACCGCCAAGCAAGAACAGCAAGATTTGATTCGAGGCTTAACAGGTTTTCATTGGTGGACTAAAATAGGTGCTTAATCGGAACTAAATCTATCGAACTCACGTTAAGCAACGTGGATTAAATAAAATGCAAAACCTCACCCTGTATCTAGCTTCCCTCTCCAATATATCGGAGAGGGATTGAGGGTGAAGTAAGCCAGGGAGATAAATTGTATCTTATTTAATTCTTATTCCTAAGCTACGACGCTAGGAGAAAAAACGAAGTCATTTGCACTCAGGCTAGTTGAGGTAATTCCTAGCAATGCAGCCAACTCTCTATTTCCAATTTTCACGATAGTATCACTACCCTGTTGCAATAGCGTTAGGTTACTAAACTGAGTGACGCCAATCCCGCCCAGCCCGATTTTATCAATCCCGATCGCAAAATCAGTAATAATGTTCTTGCTAGCTGGCAAACTGGCGTTAGCAATCCAGAATTGGTCAGCACCTGCACCACCACTCAGGCGATTACCGCCCTGTTCACTAGCAAATAGCAGATCATCACCATCGCCACCGAATAGCGAATCATTGGCATTCGAGAAGAGATTGTCATCTCCAGAACCACCGTAGAGACGGTTATTGCTACCGCCATTAGTGAGGGTATCATTGCCTGAACCACCGAATAATGATTGACGAGAACCTTCAATTACTGTGAGAGTATCATTACCTGCCGCCCCAAACAAATTATTGCTACCACTCGCTTCCACCACGGTAATAACATCATTACCATTGCCACCATCAGCAGTGGTATTTTGAGCCGGGCCGTTTTGACCAATAAATATCTGATCGTTACCGTCATTCCCGGATACTGAAGAGTCACTGCCTGCAAGCACTGTGTCATCACCGTTTCCAGCCAGGATTCTGTTACCTCTAGTAGCCTCTATAAAATCTGCTCCGTCACCAGCAGAAAAGAATTTTCCTGGCTGAAGATTCACAGTATTGCTGTTGCTAGAACCAAAACCGGTTAGGTTAATCCGAGGAACAGGATTGCGAGGATCGTAACCACTGGGGTCGATATGTAGAGAATTGGGCAAGGCATTGGCTATATTCTCCCAAGGCACTAACTTAAAGTTAGAGTTGACATTTTCGCCATCTATTGTTTTAGCAGGTTGATTGTCACCATCTTGGGTGACAAATAAACCAAATGGGAAGTTAGGCCCCAGTGGCACGTTAATTACATCTGCACCGTCTGACTCTTGTACACTGTCAATTGACCCATTGTTGCCAATAGCGAAGTTACCCACATATTCGTTGTTACCTTCACGAGTGTAGGCAACAAAGGTGCTATCACCTTGGCTGGATGCTAGCAGGTAGCCTGTGCCGTTTTTGCCGTAATAAATAGTCAATCCTTCTGCGTCATCGGTGAGGTGAGAACCACCTTCAAAACGGACGCGATCAATCAGCTTACCTGTTGTACCACCGTCCGGTTCTGCCTGGAATTTCCAGATGCCGACATCTTCTTGGGCTATGTAGAGAAAGCCGGTTTCTTGGTCAACTACCATACCCTCTGTTTGGGGAGAACGCCCTTCGGTTGTGGGTGAGGGGATGGTAAATTCCCGTACCAGTTCAGTCCCAATTTTGCCATTACCTTTGTCAACCAGTTTGAATTGAGCTATATCTCCAGTTTCTCGGCGACTGGTAAATACATAGTAATCATTGGTTACGGGGCTACGGTAGAGGGTAACTCCGTAAGAACTGCGAGTTGATGTGGAATAGGGAGGTTGAAAAGGTGATGCTTGGAAGATAGTACCAATATTGCTATCGGTGATATTTTCCAGGTATTGACCGGGGGTGATGGGGTTGGGGTTAATTTTGAAGATTGCTAGTTTATCATTGCCGCGATCGCTAGCTACGGCAATATCTATTGATTGATTGCCTAATTTAAAACCGTATTGCAGGTCAATATTGTTGTAGCGAATCCCACCAGGATTAACTGTCTGCAACAAATTACCAGACAGGTCATAAACCCGCAGTCCAGCATTTTTAACTGAGGTCAATACTAGACTATCGGCAGCATTTGTGGCATTAACATAGATAGCAGGATCATCAGCATCTGCACGTTGAGATGTGGGAAGTGCCGGATCATCAAATAAATCGGGACGGGTTTCTACTGTGGGTGCAGCAGTGGGAACCAAATCTGCACCCAAAGTCAGAATTTGGGTATATTGGGTACTACCAAAGTTGTTGTCACTCACCAGCACAATCGATTGACGACCATCTGCTAGTTTGGGGCCGAAGGTAATACCCTCAATGTTATCGACTCCAGTGGGGTGATTGGCATCAGTAGGCAGATTTAGGTCATTTAAATTCAACAGCAGACGCTTTTGAGCAGGTTTGATTGCTGCTAGTTGTTTAGCACTTAAACTGCTGAGTGAGTTTATGGTGCTAATGTCTGTTGCACCTTGTAGAGAAACTTCGTAGATTTTGATGGTGTTACCTACACCCGCAGAAAAAGAGCGTTCTAACGCTAGGAAGGTTCCCCGGTTATCGATCGCCAGTAAATCTGCCAAACCATTGTTACTTGAGCCTGTCTTAGAGTTGGGCGCTTGAGCAATCGCATCAGTAATATAGAGATATTCCTTTTCTGGCTTTCCTGTAACCAGATTGTATTGCAGAATCCGGGAACGGCTACCACTGGTGAGTGAAGCGATTAATCCATCTTGGGATAGCGCGTTTTCAGTAGCGGTGAATAGGGTTTTTTGGTCAGGTGTAATCGTGAGGCTTTCAAATGCTAAGTTATTATAAACGCCTGATGTCTGTGTATCACCGGCATCGATAACACCATTGCCGTTGGTATCCTGTACCACTGGTAAAAACTTTTTGGGGACAAGTAATGATCGCACTTCTTGCCCTGTTTTCAAGGAAAATTCTTTTATAAAGGGATTGGTAACGCGACCTGCACCCGGATTAACTTCACCCTCTGAAGAGATGAAGACAGTACCATTCTTAGTTAAAGCAATGCCTTCTGGGTCGAGGCTATTGAGTGCAAAGAAGTTACCCTTGGTATCTTTCAAGGGTGTGACATTGGTAAAAGTCACTCCCGTATCGGCAGTGAAGGTATAAAAGCGGGCAGGGGCAACTTGGGAGCGATCGTCTGAAATCGCATAGTAGCGGTTATTGGTAGCATCATATGTGACACCAGAAAGTCCACCTAATGGAGTCTGTACCCCATTCACTGTTCCCGCCGCGCCAGAGGGAATAAAGTCAGTAACGAAGGTAGTTTGTGCCTGGAATCTCACATTAGGAATAGTTTTACCTGCCTCAGCACTGTGATTTAAAGAAGCATTGAATTGGCAAAAGCGCATTGTATTAGTAGTTACCATAAGTTAGTTATGCGGTAGATTTAGAGTGGGTAAAGATCAGACGACTTAGCTGTAACTCCCATTTTTGTCGGTATCGATAATTAGTCCATAAACGATTTAGTACTGCTGAGAAACGAACAGTATCAGAAGTCTGAGGGCTATTCAAAATCGGAGGCGGGAAAAATTTGGAGTGGAAATGCCATTTTTATTGCCAGTAAAAGACCGTTAACTGCAAAGATGCGCTTTGGAATTAGAGCGTAGGCATAGCCCCCCGCATCGCTACACCAACACCTCCGGTAAACACAATATCAAATATGCCTTCTAAATCGGTGTTCTAGAGGTTGTCAGAAGACAGCTACATAACTTTTTTGTATTAGTTCTTAATTGGGCATCCTCAAACTATCCCAGCTAGATTAAGAAATAGCTACCAAAAAGGTTAAAACAACAAATGTAATTCGTAATTCCGAAAGTTAGCATAACCCAATGGTGGATACTGCACAAACATCAAATCAAGATGTTCAGCATCCGTAAATATTGCCCACCCTGCAAAAATAGCTTTATTGAGATTGGTGTAAAATCTTACTCCAATAAAAATTAGGGTAAGCTGTTTGCCCACCCTATAATTCTTCTTAATTGAGTAATGAAGTATCAATTAACGGAAGTTACCAGGATTTAGACGAGCATTGTTAGGCTGAGACTGACGATCAATTGCTACTCCACTCCGCAAATTGTTTCCAGTACCGCCATCTTTGCGATCGAGGAAAGGTTTCAGATTAATTCCATCTCTAGATGAACTAACCCGATTATTGCCACTGCCTAGAAGTGTGCGTCCTAAATTATATAATTCGTTGCCTCCACTACTGCGATCGCCATAAGTGTTAACCGCTATAGTCTGTTGTCCACTATCAGCAGTAGTCAAGTTTTGGAAAACGCTATTGCGGATAACATAAGGATCTTTCCCACGCGGTACTGTCAGCACAATTCTACAGGTTGGGTTAGCTTCAGTTGTGACGCAGACAATATTTTCGTTATTTTCAACAGCTGTCTGAAGTTCTTGTAAGCCATCTGGACGATAAAGTTCTAAACGACTGGCAATTGCTGCACAACGCCTTTGTGCGTCCCAACCACCACCCAAAGCCGCAGGCGCCGCCCAAGGAAAGAATTGTCCTGATTGACTTTGTGGCTGATACATGACAGTATACTGACCATTGTAATTCTGACAGCTAAATCGAGTTGTACCGTCAGCCGAGGTTGAAGGTGGTATGCCTGTTGATGTGTCTATTGGGACTGGTCTTGATGTACCACCTGATGGTAATGTTGGTACTACTACACCTTCGCCACTAGAATCATATTGTGCCATTGCTGCGGAATTGCTCAGACACAAAGATAAGCTAAGACCGCCCAAAGATATAAATCGTAGCAGTTGTGATGACATAAATCATCCTCCAGTAGAAATAGGTCGGGAATTGATAGTTTAAATGACGAATAATTTTGTTTTTTGATTCATCAAAAACGCTATTTTTTTCCTCTCTTGCTTTTTTCTCTTCGAGTAGCTTTTTCACCCATGCTGGAATTTTTGCATGAGGCGCCACTCCTTCATAGGCAACCCAGCAATTTTTTGCTTAAACTGAGTCACTGAAATACTTGAAAATTTTGTCTATATATGCTAAGGCAAATTATTTGGATCAATACCTTGAGATTGTAAATAGGCAATTAGCCGTTCTTTTTGTTGACGTTCCTGTTCGGCACGTTGACGTTCCTGTTCAATTTGTTCCACTGCCCAAAGTAACAAATTACCTGCCTCATCCCACCAGGGCAACCAGTAACCAGTACGGGCTTCTTTTGTTCCTTGCCAAGTTCCCAGAAATAAACCCATTGAATCAATCCAATGACGGCCATTTTCATCAGGTTGCTTTAACTCGTAGCGGCTGTTTTCGAGTTGATAAAATTCTAACAAACCGCCATTTGGGTCAAAAATCAGGTAAATTGGGACTTGAAGAATTTGCTCATAAAAAAACCATTTTCCTGGTGGATAGGTTCGCTTAAAAGAGTATTCTCCACCCTCAGTCTCAAATAGAAATTCCATCACAATTGCCGGAATATCACCCTCTAAATTGGGTGTATAGCTTTTGCGTTCTGCTAAAATCTGATTTAGCGATCGCACATAAACCCAGTCGGGTGCTTTAGCAACAAATTGTCCGTTTATCGTCGCACAAAGTCCAAAATTCGAGGCGATCAACATCTGCAGTTGGATGAAACCACTGATCTCAAGGCTTTCGCGCAAAGCACCAGCCAATAGTGGCTGACCTGTATTTTCCACTGGTTCATCCTCTAGGTGAAAATCTGCGGGCAATGCTTCCCAAGATATTACCAGTTCTGTTGAAGATTTAGCTTCACCGACTTGGGTTGCCATAAACACCCCCTTTGATTGATTTGTCTTTATTTTATAGCTAACCAAATCAATAATAATGCAACCAATCTCTGGAACAGACTCTCTGACCCCACCTTTAACATCAACTTCAAAATTACCGACCTCCCTACCGGACAACTAGCCGAAGCCCAAATCACGGCGGAAGCCACATCTGCGACTTCTCTCTGCGTTAAAAAAATAACTTTTAAAATTAAATACTTGGACAATACTAAAACAAGTTATAACTATAAAAAACAAGATAATTTTATAACTCTTGCAAGAAGAACCAATAACGCCACCAAAAGAAATAATTTTTAATCCCTCTTATACCCAGCAAAACGGAGCAGCATATTTAGGTGATAGCCTTAAACTTATTAAATTCATTAATGATAATAGTATTAATTTAATTATCACCTCACCTCCATTTGCTCTGACACGAAAAAAGAATACGGTAATGAAACTGCTGAAAAATATACTGAGTGGTTTTTACCTTTTGCCGATGAATTTAAAAGCGTACTGGCAGATAATGGCTCATTCGTACTAGATTTAGGTGGCGCTTACTGACTTGGTAATGCCGTGCGGAGTATCTAATAATACGAATAAGTTATCAAAAGTGGTCGGCTGATGAAAAGAGTGCTTTCAGTATAAATATCCTCAGGAATAAGATTTTTATACTACGGACAATGCCGTACTTTAAAGAGATCGTAAAATGTCAAATATAATATTGTGAACACGCTTTACAGAGCTACACAGTATAAATAAGAATAATAACTTAACCGAAGTAAAATTTTCCTGAATACAGGCAAGTAATGCTGTCATAGGGAAAAGCAGTGAGTAGAGGAGAGACAAAGCGATGAAGGACCCTTATCTGTTGGCAGCAGGTTTGTTAACAGGATTGGCAATACCCGCATCGGCTCTTCCACATCTGTCGATTGTCCTACCAGAAAATTCTAGATTCCTATGGAATTTAAAACAGGGTTCGCAGACAATAGTCAGTACAAAAATTATCAAGAGTGTTGATATCTCCTTCCCAGAACTCAGCGGCCAAGTATTGCAACCCCTAAAAAGTTTGCAGCCAACAGAAGGTGAGAAGAATATCAAGAGCGTTGATATCTCCTTAGCAGAACCCGGCAGTCAGGGATTACCAGCCCCAACAGAGTCACTACTCAACTCTAGCGGCCAACCACCTGGTTTCTCACTGACATCTGGCAATCAACTTTACTACCAAAGATTGGCGGCTCTGAAAACAGGTCAGATTTATACACGCGTAGATAATGATAATTTGCAATCTTTGTGGGAGTCGATTAAGAAACGTCAACTAACTTATGACGACTGGAAAAGTTTATTAGCTTTAGAAGCCAGAGCGATCGCTCAAGGTCAAGGCGCAAATCATCTAAGTATCTTAGTTGGTGATTCTTTGAGCATGTGGTTTCCTAGAGAAAAACTGCCTACTGGTCAATTGTGGCTGAATCAAGGCATATCTGGAGATACTTCCAGTGGTGTTTTAAAAAGGTTGGGCGCATTTTCGGCAACCCGGCCGAATGTGATTTACATCATGGCTGGGATTAACGATTTACGCAAAGGCGCTAGTGATGAAACAATTTTGCGTAATTATCGCCGAATTATCCACCGCTTACGGCAGACTCACCCACGCGCTCAAATCATTGTCGAATCAATTTTGCCTACTCGCCTACCAAAAGTTTCCAATAGCCGCATTCGTCACATCAACATCCAACTAACCGTGATTGCTAAACAAGAAGGCGCTAATTATCTAAATATTTATAGCTGGTTTACGGATATGGAAGGCAATTTGCGCCCAGAGTTGACTACAGATGGATTACATCTGTCTCAAGAGGGATATGATGTGTGGCGATCGGCACTACAGCAGATAGAATACAAGCTAACTCAGCGTTAGCATCTCACTTTCATAAAAAGCCTTGTGAAACCTCACCCCAACCCTCTCCTTGGTAAGGAGAGGGAGCAAGAATCTTGTTTCTCATCTGGTATATTTGCAAAACTTAATTACGAATTACGAATTATTTGAACGCCCAAGGCTTCCCGATTCAAAACCTGATTCAACTTCCCACTGCGATAACCTTCCAAATCTAAGGTTACGTAAATAAATCCCAAATCTTGAAATGCGGAAATTAATATTTGTAAATCCGTAGTTAATACAAACTCTTTAATTTGTTCTGGTGGTAATTCAATGCGTGCTGTATCCCCTTGCGATCGCACGCGCAAATTCTCCCAACCTAGTTTACGCAGATAAATTTCTCCTCTACCGACTCGCTGCAACTTAGCGACAGTAATCTCTTCACCATAAGGAAAGCGGGAACTGAGGCAAGGTTGAGCAGGTTTATCCCACCAAGGTAAACCGAGTTGTTGCGAAAGTTGGCGGACTTCTAATTTCGTGACACCGATTTCTGCTAAAGGCGATCGCGCCCCTCTTTCTTTCGCCGCCTGAATTCCTGGGCGATAATCATGCAAATCATCAGCATTCACCCCATCCACTACATAGGGATAACCCAACTCTAAAGCTAAAGGTTTGAGAGTGTCGTGCAACTCACTTTTGCAAAAATAACAGCGATTAACAGGGTTAGAGGTATAATTGGGATTTTCCATCTCGTGAGTCTGGACGATTTTATGAGGAATCCCAATAGTTGCAGCTTGAATTTTCGCGTCTTCCAACTCTTCTGGTAATAGCGAAGGAGAAACAGCCGTGACAGCCAAAGCGCGATCGCCCAACACATCAAAAGCAATTTTGGCAACCAAAGTGCTATCAACGCCCCCAGAGTAGGCAATCAACGCCTGCTCCATTTCTGTAAACAAGGCTATTAATTGCTCAAATTTTTCTGTCAACATCATTTCTCAATCCTGCCATAACCCGATAACACCCAACAATTTCTATTGTAATCATTTCCCCCTACTCCCTTGTTTTTGCCGTTATTGATGGTTTGCTGTACTTCGCCACCATGCTGGCTAAAAGTGTTGAATCAATCGGTTTAGAAATATAGTCATTTACTCCAGCTGCTAGACAAATTTCGCGATCGCCTTTCATCGCCATTGCTGTTTGGATAATTATCGGAATCTTCCCATATTGCTGATTTTGTCGCAGTTGTTGCACCAAGTTAAGACCATTTCCATCTGCCAGGTAGACATCCATTAAAATCAAGGCTGGATCTAATTGTGTTAGAGTTTGCCACATCTCAGTAGCATTCTTAACCCAAGTCACCTGATATCCCAATTCACGTAGATAGATTTGCATCAAATGAGCGTTGGGAAAGTCATTTTCTACCAGCAAAATATCTACACAGGAACTAGGGGTAAAAGCCAGACCAGATGAGGAAAATTTTGCTTTCTCTACTTCCTCATCTCCTCCCACTCCCGCATCTTGCTTAAGGGGAAGTACGAGGGTAAAACGGCAGCCGTGATCTATTTCCGATTCCACTTTCACAAAACCACCGTGAAGTTGGGCGAGTTTCCGAGTCACTGCTAAACCCAAACCAGTACCTTCAACACCAGCTATAGCCTTGGGTATTTGGAAATAGGGTTGAAACAATTGAGCTTGGTCTTCTTCGGAAATGCCAGTGCCAGTATCCCAAACTGTAAAATGCACAAATACACCTTTGGGAGCAACCTCTAAGCCAACACTTCCTTTACTGGTAAACTTTAGGGCGTTGAAGAGTAAATTCAACAACATTTGCTTGAGTCGTAAGGGATCGGCTACTAGGGTTGTAATATCAGGCTCAATTTTTAGGTACAGTTTCAAACCCTTATTAACAGCTTTCTCTCTCACCAGCATCAAAACATTCTTACACAGCAGTTCCACTTCTACTGTTTCCCAGTGTAAATCCAGCTGATTTGCTTCAATTTTAGAGAGATCCAAAATATCATTAATTAAAGCTAGTAAGTGCTTGCCGCTAGATTGAATGATATTTAAATACTCTTGCTGGCGTTCTCTACTTAGTTCGTACCCTGGCGTTAAAAGCAGGTCGCTAGACAGGATTATAGAACTAAGGGGTGTGCGAATTTCGTGACTGGTATTTGCCAGAAACTGATTTTTAAGTTGATTGGTATACTCCAATTCTTGATTAGAGCTACTTAACTGTTCATACCGTTGCTGCGAAGATAGGATGTGCCTAAGTTGTAGCAAGGCTGTCGTACACTGCTTGGCAGACCTTGCCATCAATTCTGATCTGAGTTGAGCCTGTGATTCTATCAGCGACTCCCGATCAGAGATCAGGGGCGCTGCGGCGATAATTAGCCAGCCCATGACACTCCCAGAATCATCAGCTAAGGGCCAAGCGCCCGGTGGTTGTTGATTCTCAAGGTGCTGCAAATCTTCGACTTTTATAACCTCTTGCAATGTCAACAGCAGCTTTTTTTCTGCTGTCAGCACTTTTAGAAATGAGTTTGCGGATGGAAAACGAGAAACATAGCAAATTGTGGCTACAGTTTCTTGTGGTTGAAACAGAGCGATGCCTACAGTACAATCTGTCAACGCCAGATTACTGTTGTGAACAGCACTGTTAATTTCGTTAACCACAGTTTGGAAAACTTCCGCTTGTGCGGCTTCTGCCTGTGAGACAGTGTTACAAGCAAAAAGCAGGCAATTAAGGCGACTTTGCAACTGGTTCAAGCTGCTCTCTAGCCACAGCTGTGTGCGAAGTTGCTGAATTGTTGTCAAAACTTTTGGTGTTGCATCTGTCTGTGAGTTCTGGTCTGGTAAGCTTGAATACTGTTGCATGATCAACTAGACCGGTGAACAAGTTTAGCTTCACATAAAAATCCGAATAGGATTCTATGTATATAAGCGGACAATGATTTATTTATTTATAACTCATAATTTTTATTTATAAAGCATAATTTATGTTGTTATGAACCATAACTTATGATGTCAAGTTTAGCAGCTAGACCAAAAAAATTATTGTATGAACCACTAACCTAAAATTTTTTAAAGCAACTTAAGACTTATGGATGCACAATTTGCTCAACTAATCGTTAATGGGATTGCAGTGGGGAGCATTATTGCTCTAGCCGCAGTCGGACTCACTCTTACATACGGAATTTTACGGCTATCTAACTTTGCTCATGGTGACTTTTTAACTTTAGGAGCCTATTTGACGTGGCTGATAAACTCTATTGGAGTCAATATTTGGCTGTCGATGATCCTGGCGACGGTGGGAACAGTAGCAGCAATGCTGTTATCAGAAAAGTTACTCTGGTCAAAAATGCGCTCTATCCGTGCTACTTCCACGACGCTGATTATTATTTCTATCGGACTTGCCTTATTTCTCCGCAATGGGATTATTTTTATCTGGGGTGGCAAGAACCAAAATTATAATTTACCTGTTACTCCAGCTTTAGATATTTTGGGTTTAAAGGTGCCGCAAAATCAATTATTAGTATTAGGGCTGGCAGTGCTAGCAATTTTGGCGCTGCATTACCTGCTGCAAAATACCAAAATTGGTAAGGCGATGCGAGCAGTTGCTGACGATCTGGACTTAGCCAGGATTTCCGGTATCAATGTTGACCGAGTAATTTTCTGGACTTGGCTAATTGCTGGCACTCTTACGTCATTGGGCGGCAGTATGTATGGGTTAATTACAGCTGTGCGCCCGAATATGGGATGGTTCTTAATTTTACCATTATTTGCCTCAGTAATACTTGGTGGGATTGGCAACCCTTATGGTGCGATCGCGGCAGCTTTGATTATTGGCATCGTCCAAGAAATCAGCACTCCTTGGCTGGGTTCCCAGTATAAACAAGGTGTAGCACTGTTGATCATGATTTTGGTGCTGCTCATTCGTCCCAAAGGTTTATTCAAAGGGACGATTTGAGCAGCACCACTCCACTTCTAACTATTGAATAACGTGGAAATAGTAGGCTGCAACTAGGAAGTTGATAGCCAACAAGAACAGTGCCCAGCCCGCGCGAAAGGCGTAGGGAGGTTTAGCTCCACTATCGGCAACTGGGGAATTCTTAGCTTTAGCAGTCATAATCCAATTCTCCTAATGTCAAGACTTTTTAAGAAATACCAAACTGGCGTACCAAATACTCAAATTCTTTAAGAATATTTGTGTGAACTTGGGCATTGGGCATTAGGCATGGGTTATTCCCCTTGTCTCCCTTGTCTCCCTTGTCCCCCCACTCCCTCCTCTCCAGCATGATAAGAACTGCGAACCAGAGGCCCAGAACGGACATGGTTGAATCCCATTTCCCATGCTAAGGAGCCGAGTTGCTCAAATTCCTCTGGAGTCCAATATTTTTGGACTGGCAGATGTTCTAAAGATGGGCGCATATACTGCCCGATAGTCAAGCGATCGCACTCCACAGCCCTTAGATCAGCCATTGCTTCAACGATTTCATCAAGTGTTTCTCCGTGTCCCAGCATCAAACCTGATTTGGTGGGAACCGTCGGATCAATTTCTTTGACCATCGCCAGCACCAAGAGCGAGCGATCGTACTTCGCTCCCCGGCGCACTGGCCCAGTTAACCGTTGCACTGTCTCGATATTGTGATTGAAACAAGCTGGTTTAGCTTTGACAATCATGGCTATCCGTTGGCGTTGACCTGACTCTCCAACACCAGCACCACCCCAAAAATCTGGGGTCAGCACTTCAATTTGAGTCTCTGGGTTCAACTGGCGGATAGTCGCGATCGTCTTCACAAAGTGCGCTGCACCCTGATCTGGCAAGTCATCACGGGCTACAGAAGTTAGCACTACATAACGCAATCCCAAAAGCTGTATCGCCTGTGCTACCTTTTCGGGTTCCTCTAAATCAAGAGGCATTGGTGCATGACCTTTATCTACTTGACAGAAAGCACAAGAGCGTGTGCAAGTAGGTCCCATTAATAAGAAAGTTGCAGTTTTTTGGGCGTAGCACTCTCCCCGGTTGGGACAGCGCCCTTCTTCGCAAATCGTATGAATTTGGCGCTGCTTAATAATCCGTTGTACGGTAGAGATTTCACTGGCTTTGCCAATCGGGCGACGTAACCAGCTAGGCATTGCCATAATTTCAGACTTTAGTTCGGCTTGTTGTGACGAAATCATAGACATCCAAGCAAGATACGGTTATAGAGTAGTGGTCTGTCAATAAACAAATGATAGATAAGAATAGACACAGGGAGCGGCAACGCTTTTAATCAAGTCACCATCTCCGTTATGCCCTAGTTCAAGGCTAAAGCCTTAAATATCACCATGACACAAATTGAAAAGAGCGCCAGCAAAAGTTTTGTAAAATACCTCTAGCAATGTCATTTATACCGAAATATACTATCCCCCAATTTAGAGAAATTTTGTATATAGTGGGAGAATTCTCAAGGACAATCCGCAAAGTCGCTATTTACACTTAAAGTTTCTATTAGAGAAAAGAGTCGTGGCAAGCAACAAAATTTTAGTTATCGATGACACTACAGTTGTCAGGGTAAAAGTACGAGAAATGTTGCCTCCGGGCAATTTTGAGGTACTGGAAGCAAAAGACGGTCTGGAAGGACTAAATTTCATCCTTCAGGAAAAACTCAGCCTAATTATGCTGGATTTCCTGTTGCCTAAAATGAGTGGCTGGGAGGTTTTCCAGCAAGTTCAAGCCAACCCAGAGTTAAGGAAAATTCCTTTGGTGCTGATGTCTGGTCGCAAGGAAGAAGTGACCGAGAAAATCACAGAACCATTTGAATATTTTGAATTTCTGGGCAAGCCTTTTGATCAGAAGCAACTAATTAGCGCAATTAAGTTAGCTATGACCAAGGCGAAACTGCCACGCCCAGAACTAGTTTCAGTAGGAGCAGTGGCTGCTGTCAAAAATAGCACGATTACAATCTCTGGTAGTGCAAATGCAGCGATGCCTACGGCGGCAAGCAACGCAACTCCTAGTGCTGCAAATGCGGCGATGCCTACGGCGGCAAGCAACGCAACTCCTAGTGCCGGAGGAGCCTCCAACGCCGAAATTAATGCGTTGAACGAGAAAATGGTCAAAATGCAAGCAGAAATTGATGGCTTGAAGAAACAACTAACTCAGGTTGTGACTTTTATTAAACAAAAAATTAAGTAGTATTTGTACTCATTATTATTATCGCAGCCGAAAATACCCCGTCTTTAATAACGGGTGTCCGATTAAAAGCGGGTAAAAATAATTAGTTCAAAAACACTTATGTTGACAAATCATCGTTAACATCAAAAGCCGGAAAAAATAACTAGCACACCACTGCGTAAATCCAGCTACCATCTCAATTAACCAGATAAGTTGCTCTCAGCCCCTTGTTAAAAGTAGGCAAACTTCGGCCACAGTTTACTAGCGATAATCTGCACCTCTATAATTTTTGAATTTTGAATTTCAAATTCCCCATACTTCTACGGTGAAGCAAGCTAGGCATAGCGTATTTATAAAAGAAGGGGTTGAACTCAGTTGTTAGTCTAGCAAAGCAGCCCTAGATCCACTAAACCTGCCGTTTTCCTTTGCTCTTAAGCAAAGGAAAACGGCAGGCTTTTTTGTTATTTAGTCTGCTACAAAATCTACGTCAAAACTTGATAGCTAGTCCACAAATCGAAAGCAGCAAAAGCAAATATTTATCAGAGAAATTTGGTAGCAATATCCTTAGAAACCTTATGCCCTTATACCAATAGGACTTACGCAAAATATCTCTCAAACACTGATTTCTCTGTGTCCTGTGCGTCTGGAAGACTAATAATAATACCATTTCACACAAACGCTGATACATATAGATTTCTCGTAGAGGCACAGTAATGCTCATTGGTGTCAACTTAACGTAGAAGTTAGGCAAGGCATGCTTTCGAGGTTTGACCCTCACCCCCAGCCCCTCTCCCAATTTTGGGAGAGGAGAGCAAATTCTCTAGTTCCTCGAATCCCAAGTCGGGATTCGGGGTTAGGGGATGAGGGCAAGGTGACAAACCTTTATTATTTTAGGTTGCTTTTTTAACTCTGATAGATCACATTGATCATCCCAAATAAACACCCAACTCAGCCAGTCATCTGCAATCTTCGCTCTTCAATATTGCTATATGGATAAGCAGATGCAGCTAAGAAAAAGAATTTAGACTTGCAAAAACGTTTATAAGTTGATTCCTCAGCCAGGAGATTGAAGCGAAGCACCCATTCAAGAGCATACTCTTCTAAAATATCAATATACTTATTGATCTGGGATGGAAATGGACAGTATAAATCAGGGTAAAGTAATTGCTTCACAAAAAATGTATTAGTTTAAAGTACTGATAAAGATGAATCACAGTAGAACAAAGACAATAGATCAAGAGATTTATTAAGAGTCTTTGACAAAAGTTTTTGAAAAATTCACAATAATCCCACGTTTTCTGAATTGTGTGTAAATCGTATTTACACCACTATCAGTAGTATGTAAACGTATATGAGTATTTTCAAATCTATCTAACTATTGTTCAATATTTTTTAATAAAAATAACTACCTCTGTGTCTGTTCATCATAAATGCTGTTGAGGAACTGAAAAATTTAAATTACGGTATTAACAATATTGTTCTGGTTAGCGCTACTTTTATAAAAAGACAAGGGTAATAATGACTAATTTCAGAGCGATCGCCTTCAGAAAGCGGATGTTCAACTTTAGTGAAAGTGAAGATTGGTGGTTAATTTCCATCCTGTAGCGATCGCACCCGTGGTCCCATAAAGCAATTTATTGTGAGAATGTTGCTGTTGTCAGAGTTTTTGGGAACTATAGGATTGTCAGACTAGAAAGAAAGTCAGTCAGTCTACCAATAAAATAGAGGAGACTTAACTGCGATCGCAGGGCAATAGTCAACAACTAATAAGGAGTAAAATTAATTTAAATACATGAAGTTTATTATCAAGCTTCCCATTTAAGAATCATAGCAAGTCGCGTTCATCAACATAACAGGTAAATTTATGTTCAAGGCAGTAGTCGGTCACAGTAACGATCCAGATTCTCCATCAGCAGTTGAAGAAGTTCTTCAGCAATGCGCCAGTTCTCTTGCAGGAGATATACCAAAAGCTGGGATTCTTTTTGCTGCAATTGACTTTGAACATTCTCTCATTTTGCAGCAAATTCATCAGGCTTTTCCGGGGATTCAATTGATTGGTGGAACAACAGATGGAGAAATTTCTTCAGTCTTAGAATTTCAGCAGGACTCAATCACCTTGATGTTGTTTTGCTCAGACGAAGTTGAAATTCATGCAGGAGTTGGACGCAAAGTTTCAGGTGATCCAATTACAGCAACTAAACAAGCTGTAGAGCAAGCCAAAGCAAAAAGTATCGTAACCCCAAGGCTATGCTTAACTCATCCAGAGAGTCTCACAACTAGTGGTGTGGCTATATTGAATGGTTTAAAACTAGCTCTTGGGCAAAATGTGCAGATATTCGGTGGTTTAGCAGGTGATCAGTCAAGATATCAAAATACATATCAATTTTTTCAAACAGAAGTATTAAGTGATTCTGTACCAATTCTGCTTTTTTCCGGCACAATATTGTTTTCTCACGGTGTTGCAAATGGTTGGCATCCTATCGGTCAAAGAAGCAAAGTGACTAAGGTAGATCAGAACATAGTCTATGAAATAGATGGTAAGCCAGCTTTAGATTTTTATCATCATTATCTAGCTTTGTTTTCTCCTTCAATGGAATATCCATTAGCAGTGTTTGATCAGAATGGAGAAAATTTTTATATAAGAGCACCTATTGCTTATAATCAGGAATCTGGTAGCATAACCTTTTTTGGAGATATTCCTGATCAAGCAATTATTCAAATTTCAGAAACAAGTTATGAAGATATTCTGGCAGCATCCAAAGCTTCATTCATGAATGCCTTAGATAGTTATCCAGGTAAAGAACCAAGTAGTGTTTTATTTTTTTCATGTGTAGCTCGTCGGCAAATACTTGGTACGAGAGCAAAACAAGAGTACCAGAATACGAAACTTTGTCTGACTGACTATTTACCTGCTTGTGGATTTTATTCTTATGGAGAGATTGCTCCTATAGATAGAATTAGCGAGACGCAATTCCATAATGAAACTTTTGTAACTTTAATTTTGGGAACTCGGTAAAAGCTGATGGAAATCGTGGATTATCAACAAGAAATCAAGGAACTAAAAAAAGCAAATAGAATTATCAAAAAACAATTGGAGCGCTCTGAATCAGACCGTGGTAAACTCGAAGAAACAAATAATAAAAAAGAATGCTTGCTGAGAAAAGTAATTGATGAATTAAAGGAATATCAAAACAAGTTAGAAGAAAGAAGCCTTGAATTAGAAATGATGCTTCTTAATCTTCAGATAATGCAGAATAAGATGTCTAGTTTGGGAACTCTTGTCGCAGATGTAGCTCATGAAATTAATAACCCAGTTGGGTTTATAGCAGGTAATCTGGCTCCGGCTCAAGAGTATATTGATAATTTGTTACATGTGATCGAGCTTTATCAGCAAACCTATCCTAAAGCATCTCAGAAAATTCAAGAAACAATCAAAGTGATTGATCTGGAGTATGTGCGCGAGGATCTACCTAAACTCATTTCCTCAATGAAAGAAGGCACAGATCGCATTTCTAACATCAGCAACAGCTTGCGAACTTTCTCTAGAGCAGATACAGAACAAAAAGTTCTCTTTAACCTTCATGAAGGTATTAACAACACTCTGCTCATTCTCAAGCATCGTTTGAAAGCTAATAAGATTCGTCCTGTTATTGAAGTAGTTAAAGATTACGGCAAATTTCCTCTAGTAGAATGCTTTCCAGGACAACTTAATCAGGTATTTATGAATCTATTGGCAAATGCCATTGATGCTTTAGACGAGTCTAACTCTGGACTAAGTTTTAATGAAATTAAGGCAAATCCCAATCAAATTACAATTCATACTGCCCTAATTGAAGATACAAATCACGCATTGATTCAGATTCAAGATAATGGTGTAGGAATATCGGCTGAGGTTCAGCAAAAAATGTTTGAGCATTTATTCACAACCAAACCTGTGGGAAAAGGAACAGGATTAGGATTATCAATTGCCTATCAAATAATTGTCCAAAAACATCGAGGAACCCTAAAAGTAAATTCTGTGTTAGGAGAAGGTTCTAAGTTTATAATTACCATTCCAATTTCTTGAAGTGACAAATATCAAAATTATTCAAATTAATATTATAAAAAATAAGTAAGTGGGCGTGAATAATTAAAGATTTGTAGTCAGGGCTAATTTAATTAATTTTACGGCAACGTAAGCTAGAAGAGACTTTGCCAAATTGGGGACTGTCGCAACGACAAAATTCATAATTTGTGATGACTATTACCATTCATGAGAAACAAAAGCAAGCATCAAATTCTGTGAAGAAAGAGAGTAAGCAGTTAGTTTAGAGTGATTTTGGGGAACTCTATAACTATAGTTCCAAAATTGTGTCCTCAAAATTTATGACAAATACACTTAACAACTCAGTAGCTACACTTAATCTTTCTTTAGAACGCGATATATTTTTACGTACATTAATCAGAGAATTATCTGGCACTTTGCACGATGTCGTTGGCTTAGAAGAAGCTTCTGGATTTCTTAGTGTAGTTGGTGGAACGATGGGTAAACAGCTAAACCAAGATTACAAATCTGCCCTGGAAGTCTCCAACCTTTCTCGTAAGCAGGTAGCTGATGTGTTGGTTGATTTAAAAAGACGAATCCAGGGCGATTTTTATGTAATTGAGCAGAATGATGAAAAAATTGTCCTTGGCAATCGCGTCTGCCCATTTGGCGACAAAGTACTTAATCGCCCTGCGATATGTATGATGACTTCAAACGTCTTTGGGACGATCGCAGCTAATAATCTGGGATATGCGAAAGTAGAATTACAAAAGACCATAGCACAGGGTGATCCTGGATGTAGAGTTGTTGTTTACTTAAAAATTACAGAAGAAGCAGAAGATGCAGAAGGTCGAGAATACTTTAGGGGAGTAGAATCTGTGTAAACATCTTCAATACTAAAGCAACCCCAGGATACAAACTTGAGTGCATATATGTAAAGTAGAATCAAACCCTGAAATTGGAAGCCCTATGACTCCTGAACAATTTCTTGAATTTGCCAGAGTTTTACCAGAACCTTTACTCCTGGTGAGTGGAGAGGGTCAAGTGTTGGCGACTAATAAACCAGTAGCAGATTGGTTGGGGTTACGCCGTCAGCAACTGTGGGGAAAAATGCTCTTTGAACTTGTAACTGAGTCTATCAACGATATAGTAAAGTACCTACAAGCTTGTTCAAGTAGCAGGGCAATGGTTATTGGCTCCTTGACTTTACGAAAGAATGATGGACAAATGTTAATATGTCGTAGTCAAGGAGCCGTTATTCAACCTTGGTCTCCTGAATCTTCAGCTTTAATTCTCTTACGCTTAGAAAATAGAACTTTAGCCAGCAGTAATTTCGTTGTCCTGAACCAAAAAATTGATGAATTAGCAAAAGAAGTTCAGAGACGTAAACAGGCGGAAGAAGCACTCAAGAAAGTAAATCAAGAGCTAGAAATTCGGGTTGAGCAACGTACAACGGCTTTACAAAAAACACTAAAGGAACTGCAACTTACCCAAACTCAGCTGATCCAATCTGAGAAAATGTCTAGTTTAGGTCAGATGGTGGCTGGTATTGCCCATGAAATTAATAACCCCGTGAGTTTTATTTATGGGAACCTTCACCACGCCCATCAATACACTCAGGATTTACTGAAATTGGTGCAAATTTATCAACAAGTTTATTCAAATCCTCCTTCAGAAGTCCAAAAGCAAATAGAAGAAATAGACTTAGATTTTTTGATTCAAGATATAACTAAACTCTTCCAGTCAATGGAAGTGGGAGCAGAACGCATTCAGGAAATTGTTAAATCACTACGTAACTTTTCCAGACTTGATGAAGCAGAAGTTAAGCAAGTTAATATCCATGAAGGAATTGATAGTAGTTTAATGATTTTGGAGCATCGCCTACAAGCTACGTATGAGTACCCAGAAATCACAGTCATCAAAAAATATAGTCAACTGCCGAATGTAACTTGCTACCCTGGTCAGCTCAACCAAGTGTTTATGAATATTCTTGCTAATGCGATCGATGTACTGGAGGCATCGGCACTAAATTCACAAACCACTGACAATCAAAAACTGACAAAGAATAATCCCCAAATTCAAATTAAAACTGAGATAATCGATGAAAAATGGATAGAGGTTAGTATTGCTGATAATGGTTTGGGGATAAATGAACAAGTACGTTCAAAACTATTTGATCCGTTTTTCACCACTAAGGCTGTGGGGAAAGGTGCTGGACTAGGGCTATATATAAGCTATCAGATTATAGTTGAAAAACATAACGGACAACTTAGCTGTTTTTCTGTTCCCGGAAAAGGTGCAGAATTTGTAATTAAGATACCTATTACCTCAGGTTCATAAAATTTAATTACTACTTTAGTATTTTTGCGAAAAATCAATCTTACATAATTTTTTGATCACTCTTGGCAGATTTCTCCGTTTTCGCACTATCCCTCAAGCCCAACGTGCTGTCTTCTAATCAAATCCAAAAGGTTTTTTCTTTCTTTGTATGAAATCACCCTGCTTATTCCCCCTTTTTAAGGGGGAAATAGAGCGATTATTAGCCTTGCCCTTTTTAAGGGAGGTTGGGGGGATAAAGTCTTATCCAAACCGGATTGCAAGTACGCCAACGTCTTCTGGTACTTCTGCTACACGTAGCTTGCTTCCCCGTTGGCGCAACGTAACGATCGCACTTAGCTCGAAATTACCTAGCTCTCAGCCGAGGAAAGCATATCTTCGCATATATTACCGCAAATGCGCTGATATTTTAATTTCCCCTCTGTATAAATTCCGCAAAAACACTGTTACGTTATTTGTGCTTGTGATCAAAACTTAGACCATCCAGTTTATTAGGGCGTGTTTATGATCAACCCTGTAAAGACGGTTATCCAAGTCAATCTGGAGATGGCTCTAGAAGTAGCTCCAGAATTGGAGCAAGCTCGATACACTCAACTCAGTACTTATTGTTTGGAGATTTTACGGGAGTTGGGATGTCCTGATACTGAACTCCCAGTTAACTTACAAACTCGTGATCAATAGCTAAACTTTATCACAGGCTTTACATCTTATGGTTTTGGGGAGATACAAAGTGTACAAAGAATTAATTGAAGATACATTTCATGATTCAGAAGGGACAGCAGAAACTACTTTTCCTGCCACAGATAAGGATTTGCTAATTTTAATAGAAAAGTTTTTAGGGTTTGAAATTCCCCCAAAGGTTTTTTTGCAAGCTATAGCCATTGCTGATTACGACTGTGCAGCGGCTTTTCGCTATGTTGAGAATTATTTGATTGTCCTCAAGAATAAGAAGAATCGGAAGCAGAAGAAATTACTTGTGTTAGGGTGTTCGACTAGATTTGACAATAATTGACGTGCTTCTTCACAAGTTAACTAAAAACGAATCGGATTTAGATAAGATAATTTGCACGACCAATGTAGAGACGTTGCATTAGCTTCATCTCTACATATATTTTTTCCACAGCGACAAGAAACAACAATTAGAATTTATCTAGAAGCTTAAATTCCCATCTTTATTAGATCAAGTATTTTTATGTGTGTCGTAATTCCTACAGGTATTTTAAGGTAAATAGACCACGCGGTAGGGGCACAGCATTGCTGTGCCCCTTACGACAGATGTGGTTCAAATACATGAAAACTGCTGTAATTACGAATTAGTATTACTCCTGCCAAGACAAACTTGTTCATAGCTTTTACCAGCGATATCCCAAGTAAATTCTGTTTCTACCAGTTGTCTGCCGTTGTGAGATAATTCTGAACGCAGATATGGATGATCAAATAGTTGACTAATAGCAGTGACGTATTCCGCCGGTTTATTGGCTCGTAATGCCCGTAATAGATGACTAGCACCATCTACGGATAATCCTTCTAAGCCGCGATCGCTTGCCACTAAGGGTACACCAGCGGCCATTGCCTCTAAAGTTTTATTTTTAATGCCAAACCCAGTCCGCATGGGTACAACGCAGATGGTGGCTCGATGTAAATATTCTACCATTGAAGGCACACGCCCAATCACATTAATTCCTGGTTTTTGATCAAGTGCTAAAACTTCTGGCACCGGATGAGAACCGACAATATCGAAAGTTGTATCTGGATACAATTTTTGGATTTCTGGCAAAACTTCGTTGCTGAAAAAGCAGACAGCATCAATATTTGCTAAATTATCCATCGCACCAATAAAAATTAAGCGATGTCCTCCTGGATCGGTGGTACGGTTGGGGAAAGAAACTAAATCTACGCCATTGGGAATAACTGTAATTTCACTATTGGGGTTAAACTCTTGTAGTTGAATTTTATCTTCTTCTGTTGTGGCGACAATTGCCGAAAATTTAGCACAGTAGTTTTGCTCATAACGACGCAAAAGTGGCAGATTAATTTTGTCTCGGAGTGAATTTTCCGAAATGCCCGTTGCTAGTTGGTTCCGACAGGTAGCGTAAACAGAACTATGAACATTAACTATGGTTTTTAGCTGTTTAGGATAATGCGATCGCAGATAAATTTCATTGACGCTATGTTCGCAGGTAATTACATCACATTTCCCCGCTTCCACCCAGTTATCAATCCATGTTTGCATCTCAACTGAGTAGCGGTTGAGTACGCTTGGCGGTGTTCCCTCTTGCAAAAATCTCCCAAATCGCTGTATTTTCTGGAATATTCCGGTGGTTGCAGAATCTGGCGGGCGTTCAAAAACGGCTAGATGATCTACACAATCGCGTAATCCTGCTACTTCTGCGTTTGTAACATCGCCCTCGCGTTGAGTCACCAGAGTAACAGTATGGCGTTGACTCAGGTATTTAAGTAAATTAAATGTCCTTACTTGGGTTCCCCCGCGCGTTGGGGGGTAGGGGAAAGTAGAAGACAGCATTAATATGTTCATATAAGTGATAAATCAAATGTGATATATACACCATGACCTGATTAGAGGCTGTATGTCATTAGATCCCCCTTAGCGTCCTTTAAAAAGCTATCGTGTACACACAGGTTATGGTTTCTCGAATAGTCCAAAGAAACCTCACCCTGCTTTTGCTACGCAAAACCTGTCCCTCTCCTTAGTAAGGAGAGGGATTAAAGTCAGGACTCTTTGAGGTTTTTGTTTTGGCTGTACACCGTAGCATAAAAGGGGGGAATTTCTAAAGCCCTCTTTTTAAAAGGGTTAGAGGATCTGAGTGCGTAAATTCTATGATAGAGACTACAGATCACAGCATAATCAAACCGAGTCGCACACCCACAGCAACAGCCTCGGTGCGGCTGGAGACACTCAGCTTTTGAAAAATGGATGAGAGATGAAATTTGACGGTATGCTCAGAAATATGCAAACGTTTAGCGATCGCTTTATTTCCCAACCCTGACCCCAGCATTCCTAAAACCTCTATTTCGCGTGGTGTCAAGGTTTGTACAGGATTCGTTACCACTTTTTCACGGATAGATAGTAATTCTACAGCATCCGGGTGCAGTATAACTAAACCAAATGCGATCGCCTCCACAGCCGCGAAAATTTCTGACTCTGTGCTACTACGGGGCAATATCCCCCGGATACCAGAACGTAACGCCGTCTCTAAATCAATGCTGTCGAGTTCCTCAACAATAACGATCATTGCTAATGGGTATTGTTCCTCTTGAATCAGCAGCAATTTTTCCCACACCGATTGTTGAAGATTGCTACTCAAATCTACCAGCACCACATCTGGTTGTAATTGCCCAACTTCCCTTGTCAATACATCCAAATCGGATGCACTCCCCACAACCGTCAGCCGAGGATTGGTTGTCACCACAGCTGATAACCCTGCCCGCACTACAGGGGAAGTCGCAACTACCATCACCCGGATCATCTCGCCTCCACAGCAGTTTGATCAGACTGCACGGCAATATAAATCACGAATTGCTGCCCACCGCGTAGGAGTTGTAGCGGTACAGTTCCTTTACTCTCACGCAGATATTTGCTTAAGTCATTCATGCTAGTGAATAATTGCCCCGAAACTCCAATTAAAACATCGCCGATTTGCACATCAGCAGTTTCCGCCACACTGCCAGGTAAAATTGACAACACCAATAAACCCAACCTCCGCCGATCTAAAAGTACAGGTTGCAGTGTGACTCCCAGTTGCAGACGACTATTTACTTGTAAAAAACGCTCAACTGTGCTGCTGGGAACTGCCACAGCCAAACTATTAACAATCATGGTGTTAATTCCCACGACTCGACCGAGACAGTCTGCAAGCGGTCCCCCAGAATTTCCCGGATACAGCTGCAAATCGGCCATAACTGCTTGCGGATTATTTGCATAGATAATTCCAGTTGTCACAGCACCACTCTCAGCAAACGGATTACCCACCGCTAAGACTAATTCACCCACTCGTAGCGCCTCAGAATTGCCAATGGTTGCAGCAGTTAAATTAGTGGCGACAATTTTCAGGGCGGCTAAATCCTGCTGGGGATCAAATTGTGTACGCACTGCATCAAATACCCTTCCGTCTGCCAATTCCACAGTTGCGCGGTTACTGGTTGCCACATGGGCATTAGTGATAATTAGTCCGTCAGATTGCCAAATTACACCAGAACCGACTCCCAGAGAACCGCTTTTCACTTTGACAGTGCGATCGCGTAGTTTAGCAGCTACCTCTGTCAATTCAGCAGCGATGTTAATTAATGTTGTGTTTGCCATGTTATACAATTTTTGAGCACGTCAAAGTAAAATCTTTTGGCTGACAATGTTTCAATCTCGGAGTTCCGAGTTCCAATCTCGAAGTTCCGAGTTCCAATCTCGAAGTTCCGAGTTCCAATCTCGGAGTTCCGAGTTCCAATCTCGAAGTTCCGTCTTCCAATCTCGGAGTTCCGAGTTCCAATCTCGAAGTTCCGTCTTCCAATCTCGGAGTTCCAAGCTCCAATCTCGAAGTTCCGTCTTCCAATCTCGAAGTTCCGAGTTCCAAATTACGAATTACGCATTTCCAACAAATAAATTACCCAATCTTGTGGGCATCTTGCCCGCCTTTAGCTACGGGCGGGCAAGATGCCCACCCCACAATGAAGTAATTGAATATTTTTTTATTTGGAAGTCCCTTACGAATTAAAAAGGTCTTTCGCCAAGTGCGATCGCTAACTCAACTAACACTCCACCCCGCACAAGTTGCACGTTGACAGTTTTACCAATGCGATCGCTACTATTGAGCAACGCCAACACATCACCTGTATCGCCCACAGTTACCCCATCGAACGTTACCAAAACATCGCCAAGCAGCACACCTGCATTCTCAGCTGGCCCTGAAGCCTCAACATTAACCACAATTAACCCAGTTGTAGAAGTTAAATTGAGAGCAGTTTTCAGGTTCTTTGGTAAGCGTACAGGTTGCATTCCCACACCCAAGTAGCCCTTGGAAATGCGTCCTTTTGCTACTAATTGGTCAACCACGCGATCGACTGTCGCAGTGGGAATAGTCAGAGCAATACCACGCCGCCCCGATGTATTCATACCTACCACAAAACCAGCCGCATCTACGAGCGGTCCGCCTGCAAAACCAGAGTAAAGGGTGATGTCTGGGCGAATGAATTGGTCAATATTCCCGCCACTCATACTCTGCCAAGCACCGCTAACCACGCTGACTGCACCCATCGCCGCCCTTAAGTCACCTTCGCTACCTCTTGCCAGTCCTATTACCAGATGACCGACTTTGAGCGTTTTGGCATCGCCAATTTTTGCCACAGGTATTTCTACATTTTCTAGTTTAAAAACAGCGATATCGGTGCTAGAGTCATGACCAATGAGTGTTACAGGTGCAGTGCTACCATTTGATAGAGTGATAGTGATGTCGTCATAGCGTTGGAGGGACTCGTCAGAAGTAACAATGATGCCATTACGCCAGTGAATGCCACTTAGAGAAACACGAGTACCCCCATTCACAGCAACTACAGCACTCCCAGCTTGTTCTACGGTGTCAGCTAAACTGTTGGACAAAGCCAGTAATGAAGACATAAGATTTTTGTGCAAACGTTCTTAGATATTCATATCGTGCCGTTTTATCAACACAGATGACATCGGAAGAATGGGGAGAATTCATCCTAGAAAAATGGCTAGGATTTATATAAGTTTTTGGCGTTGCTAAATCAAGATATGAATAATTTTGTGCAATACGTTTGGGTTAAGGCTTCTCATTAGCAACATCTTTATAAATCTTTTGCTTCGTTCCCATCCCGCCTGGGAATAAATTCCGAGGCTAATAGCTAAAGTCCTCTCAAGAGGACTAAACATAACATTTCAAGCGATGTAAATGGCTATCCTTGGCAAAAGGGAAAATTTCAGTCTACTTGAGTGGACTTGAGCTATTAGCCTAGAACTTCAGTTCTGGGCGGTATATTGGTTAGCACGACACTTTGACTGTTACAAAAATGTAGATAACACTGAGCGTATTGCATTCTAAGCTGGAATAGCAATCAAATGGCAGATAAACAAATGCACACCCAATCAAGAGAAATCAACCTGCTCACTCCATCTAACAAATTACCTCTATATGGCAAGAGAATTTTAGTCACAGCACCGAGACATTATGCTTATAGGTTATCTAAACAAATCATCAAACAAGGTGGTTTACCTATTCTCATGCCTACTATCGAAACCTGCTATTTATCAAACTACACTAAGTTAGATACTGCTTTGGAACGCATAGGCGAATTTGATTGGATTATCTTCACCAGTAGAAACGGCATCACTGCATTTTTTCACCGCATGAATGATTTAGATATTCCTGTATCTGTGCTAAAAAAATGTCACTTATCTGCATTGGGGAAAGATGCAGAAAGCTTATTATCTTTTAGTGGCAAAGTAGATTTAATTCCTAGAGAATCTAGCCCAGGCGGAATTGTCGCTGAATTAGCAAAACTACCAGAAATTTACCAGAAAAAAGTGCTGATACCGGCTCCAGAAGTTGTGGGTTTGCCTGAGCCTGATGTTGTACCCAATTTGATTACGGATTTGCAGAAATTAGGCATAGAAGTAACTCGCGTACCCACTTATATTACACAGGGTTTAGACAAAAATATTTACAGTATTGAATTAAACCTGATGCGTCAAGGAATAATCGATGTAATTGCCTTTAGTAGCACGGCGGAAGTAGAAAGCTTTTTGACAATGGTCAACTCGCAAAGCGATTATGAAGGTTGTATCATTGGATGTTTTGGCCCTTATACAACTGCTAATGCCCAACAGTTGGGTATGAATGTCTCCATCGTGTCTAGGGATTATAGTTCATTTCAGGGATTTGCTGAAGCGATCGCAGAATTTTTTACTCTCAGTTCTAATTCAGACTCAGCGCTTGGTGATGTAGGGTAATCAACCACATTTCACTCTAGACTAGCTGCACATAAACCCGTAGTATCGGAAATAGAGTTTATCTTAACTAGGGACTGTTACATGGCAACTTACAAGGTGACATTACGTACTCCAGATGGAGAAAAAACAATTGAAGTCCCTGATGATGAGTACATCCTAGAGATTGCTAACGAGGAATTTCATCTAGACTTGCCCTATTCCTGTAATGCTGGTTCTTGCTCTAGCTGCACCGGGAAAGTAATTTCAGGTACAGTTAACCAAGATGATCAGAATTTCTTAGACGACGATCAAATTGACGCGGGATTTGTCCTCACCTGCGTTGCCTATGCGACTTCTGACTGTGTAATCCAAACCCATCAAGAAGATGCGCTTAACGCTTAACTAATAAATGTGGATTTAATCAAGAGCAAGTTTTATCGGATGCGTTAGAACATTCGTTCTAGCGTACCTAAAATCTGAAATGGTGCGTTATCTTACGCGATAACATACTCTACAAGATTTAAAATTTTGCACTTTCCTAATAAATCTGTATAGGCTGAGTAATTCACACTAAAAAGCGCTCTCCAAAAAGGGAGCGCTTTTTATTTACAAACACTAAGAGGCTTAGATCCCCGACTTCTTGAATAAGTCTGGGATCTTTTTGTTAGTAACTCATTTAGGATTGCTATATGCGTAGCATATCTTACAAATGTTTAGTATCTTCAGACAACGAATGATCATAATTAAACCCGTTGTATTTTTTTAATTTCACAGAGATAATAAGAGATTACTAAGAACAGTACTGATCATAGATATGTCAACAAGTTGGATTTACCTTATCGCAGCAATCGTCTTTGAAGTTTCAGGTACAACTTGCATGAAGTTATCGCAAGGATTTACTAAAATAGTTCCTTCGGTATTAATATTTGTCTTCTATGGACTTTGTTTTAGTTTTTTGACCCTTGCTCTCAAGAAACTTGAAGTGAGCGTGGCTTATTCTGTCTGGGCTGGATTGGGAACTATCCTAATTGCATTTATTGGTATTATCTGGTTTCGGGAATCTGCCTCATTCATTAAACTTTTGTCGATCGCCTTAATAATCATCGGGGTAATTGGCATAAATGCAAGTCAATAATTGAAGCTCAAAATTTATTAAACCCAGCAGAACGACGATAAAGCAACCAAATAAACAACGGTGAACCCAGCAAGGCAGTGACCGAACCTACTGGTAGTTCTACTGCCCCTAATCTAGAGAGTAAATCTGCAAAAGTCAGTAACCATGCACCTGCAAGGGCGGAAAGTGGTAAAACAAAGCGATGATCTGTACCAACGATGAGGCGGACACCGTGAGGGACAACAAGACCAACAAATCCAATCAAACCACTGATGCTGACTGCACCTGCGGCTAATAGAGTGGCGACACCACCAATTAACAGACGCGATCGCACCAACGAAACCCCCAAACCCACAGCCAAATCATCTCCCAAAGCCAGCACATTTACCGATCGCGCCAGCAAGCATCCCCCGATCAATGCCACAATAATGTAGGGTCCAGCCGTAGCAATTTCTTGCCAACCCCGTCCATTGAGACTACCAACCAGCCAACTCAGCGCAATTTGAATTTGACCGTCTTCAGCTAAAAGCAGTAATGTACTTTGGATAGCACCAAATAAAGAACTCACCGCCACTCCGCCTAAAATCAACCGCTCAACAGAAATTCCCGATCCCGAACGACCGATCAAAATCACGATCGCTGAAGTCAAAATTGCCCCCATCCACGCTGCTAAAGGAATTGCGATCGGGAATATTTGCCACACGATCATCACAATCACTATTAATCCTGCACCTGCTGAAATGCCCAAAATAAATGGATCAGCAAGACTATTACGTAACATTCCTTGCAGCAGTGCCCCTGACATTCCCAAGGCTGCGCCGACAATCAGAGCAGCTATAATGCGCGGGAGACGCAAATCCCAGAGAATTGTCTGTTTAACCGGATCGCCTTGGCGGAGTATAGCTTGCCAAAATTCCGACATATTTAAGGGTACTGCTCCTTGAGAAAGCGATAGCGCTAGCGTTACCACCAGTGCTGTACTAAGGAGTAAAACAGCCCAAAATACGCGGTGTTCACTAAAAATTGTCTGAAATAGTCTAGTCAAATTCCGGTCTAGTATTTTCATTCACTATAATTCCTCCCAAACAAAGCTGCATTTAAAGAGAGCTTATCTTTAATGAGGAAGTGGTGATAATACGGTTTGGATAAAACTTGATCCCCGCCTCTCGGACTGTGGGGGAGAGGAATGGAAGCGGGATTTCTAGTATACTTTGTGACTTTCACAAATATCCTCTAACGATCGCAGTTCTGTTGACGAATTAAGAATTACTTTAATCTTCCGAATTACATCTACCGTAATGTAGATTCACTCTTCATAACTAGCCTTTACAGTAACTAGTAAGAGAACATTTAGGAGATTACTAATTCATGCCTGATGAGCATCGTTTGGAGGAGAAATTTCTATCCCAAGAAGCTGAAAAAAGAATATCCGAAAAGCTAGATGAAGTCGAACAAATAGAAATAGATGTAAAAACCGATCTATTGAAAATAGCTCAGGGACAGGCGGATGGAGTTTCAGTTACAGGCCAAGGATTAGTCATCCAAGAAGGCATTCGCGTACAGGAAATAAAACTGCAAACAGAAAGTATTGCTATCAATCCCTTCAGCGCTCTTTTTGGTCAAATAGAATTTAATCAGCCAGTAAATGCCATAGCTCGCATTATACTTACAGAAATAGATATTAACTGCGCCTTGGCATCAGATTTTGTTCGTAGCCAGATGCCAAACTTTGATTTGGATGTAGATGGCGAAATTGTGAGTTTTGAGCCGGAAGAAATTCAGGTATTTTTACCTGGTGATGGCAAAATAGAATGTCGGGGAAAGGTGCTGTTAAAAGAAATGGGAAATACTCGCCCTTTCGCTTACACTGCGCTACTTCGTCCACGTACTCATTCACAACCCGCAATGCTGGAAAGTTTTCACTGCACCGAGGGAGACGGTATTTCCATAGAATTGGTTACAGCATTAATGCAGAAAGCCAAAGAACTGATGAATATCCCATATTTTCAATGGGAAGATATAGCTTTTTCGATTAAAAATATGCAGGTAGAAATCGGTAGTTTAATACTTATGATAGAAACTCAACTGAAGCAAATACCCTCATCCTTAAGTAAACTATCTCTTTAGTAGTATTCACCCTAGTTAAAGATAATTTTTGCAACTAGGGAGTGATGTAAATTTATTAAAAGTTTTATAAGCTTTTGAAAGCTACTTAATTTAAAAATAAGAACTATGCAAGAGTATGATATTGTGCTGATCGGTGCTGGACACAATGGGCTAGTTTGTGCAGCTTATTTGCTGAAAGCTGGTTATAGCGTTCTGTTACTAGAAAAGCGTTCTGTTCCAGGTGGTGCAGCAACAACTGAAGAATGTTTACCCGAAGAAGCTCCGGGATTTAAATTTAACTTGTGTGCTATTGACCATGAATTTATTCACTTAGGGCCAGTTGTTGAAGAATTAGAACTAGAAAAATACGGCTTGCATTATCTGGAGTGCGATCCAGTTGTTTTCTGTCCTCATCCTGATGGCAAGTATTTCTTAGGACATAAGTCGGTGGAAAAGACTTGTGCAGAAATCGCCCGTTATAGTGAACGTGATGCCAAAAAATACGCGGAATTTGTAGACTTTTGGCAGAGGGCATTAGGTGCAATGATTCCAATGTTTAATGCACCGCCAAAGTCAGTTATAGACATTCTTGGTAACTACGACATCACCAAACTGAAAGATTTATTTTCGGTTATTGGTTCGCCAAACAAAACGCTGGACTTCATTCGCACTATGTTAACCAGCGCCGAGGATTTACTTAACGAATGGTTTGATGAGGAATTTTTGAAAGCCCCACTAGCCAGACTATCAGCAGAACTTGGTGCGCCACCATCACAAAAAACCCTTGCAATTGGGGCAATTATGATGGCAATGCGTCATAATCCTGGGATGGCCAGACCTCGCGGCGGAACTGGCGCACTTGTGCAAGCGTTGGTGAATTTAGTCACAAGTAAAGGTGGCGTTATTCTCACAGACCAGGATGTTGAAAAAGTTTTAATTGATGATGGGAAAGCTGTGGGTGTACGGGTTGCTGGTGGTAAAGAATATCGCGCTAAACACGGGGTTATTTCTAATATTGATGCCAAGCGGTTATTTTTGCAAATGACTGATAAAAGCGATGTTGATGGAGCTGATCCTGACTTATGGGAAAGATTAGACCGCCGCATTGTTAACAACAACGAAACCATCCTCAAGATAGATTTGGCTTTAGACGAACCCCTACGCTTTCCACACCACGAGCACAAAGATGAATATCTTGTCGGTTCTATCTTGATTGCAGATTCTGTGGCTCATGTAGAACAGGCTCATAGTAAATGTACCTTGGGAGAAATTCCTGATACTGACCCATCAATGTATTTGGTGATGCCTAGCTATTTAGACCCCACATTAGCACCCCCAGGTAAGCACACTGTATGGATTGAGTTTTTTGCCCCTTATCAAATTGCCGGCGCAGAAGGCACTGGTTTAAAAGGTACTGGTTGGACAGATGAATTAAAAAACAAAGTTGCAGATCGGGTGATTGATAAGTTTGCAGACTATGCACCGAATGTCAAGAATGCAACTATCGCCCGTCGTGTAGAAAGTCCAGCTGAACTAGGAGAAAGATTAGGTGCGTACAAAGGGAATTATTACCATGTTGACATGACCCTAGATCAGATGATATTTTTCCGTCCCTTGCCAGAAATAGCCAACTACAAAACGCCAATTGATAATCTATTTTTGACTGGTGCAGGGACTCATCCAGGTGGTTCGATTTCGGGAATGCCGGGGCGCAATTGTGCCCGCGCATTTTTGCAAGCAAAACATCCTATTAGCCAAACTTTAAAAGATGCACGCGATTCGATTAAGTCAACTGTCGAGTCAGTATTTGGGATGAGTTAAGCGTTACACAGAAAGAGTATATTATCAGCAAGGCATAGATTTAATAGACTTTTTGCAAAAGTCAATAACAGATGTATGCCTTCACGCGATATTTACCACAATTACTAGCTGAGGATGATGCTATTCACTACGCCTATACCTACTCTGGGTAGGGATTGAACGGTGCTACTAGTGTAAAAGTGGCATCGTTTAAAAACAAAGTATTAGTGCTGTACGGGTGAATATATAGCTCACCGTTTCTGTGGCGTATATAGTAACCAGAGTAACCAGGAAAATTATATGGTCTAAAAGGAACATTTGTTAAACTTGCTAAACCTGGTCTCAAACGTCTCTACAAGGGTTCTAGATAACGCATATTTAATTTGTGGAGATGTCTAGTATATATAACAATCCTATTTGATTCCCTGTCCACCGGAAGGCTCAGATCCCCGACTTCTTCAAGAAGTCGGGGATCTTTTTGTTCGTAACTCCTGCATGGATTGCTATAGCAACACAAATTATTGTTTTTTTACTGGAATAGTTTCTAAGTAATTGCTTTATGTGTATTTAATATGATAATGTAACATACACTTGATTTAAAGAAGCTTTTATGCATCGTCAAGAAAGCTCTTTCTCAAAAAATAAGTAAATTAAGGGGTTAAAACTAGTGTATTTTGATAATACTCAAAAAATGAACACCTTTTAACATCATCTGATAAATTTTGTAGGTACAGCATGGTTTTTCAGCGCTGGTTCGTTGCATCTGGCTTAATAGCTTTCTTGGCATTTGGCTGTAGTGGTGGGGAAAACTCATCGATAGCAAACACTAGACAAGTTGTGCAAGAAACTAATGTAACCCAACTTTTGATCGAAGCGAAGGCTACGCAAAAAGCAGAAGATTTCTTTCATCAAGGCAATCATTTATTAGATGGACAACGTTACGAAGATGCGATAAAAGCTTATGATCAAGCGATCGCCATCAAAGTTGAGAATCCGGAAGCTTGGATTAACCGTGGTATAGCCTTAACATCGTTGCAACGCTACAAAGACGCGATCGCATCTTACGACAAAGCGATCGCCATCCAGCCCGACAAATATGAAGCGTGGTATAATCGTGGCATCGCCTTGACATCGTTGCAACGCTACAAAGACGCGATCGCATCTTACGAGAAAGCGATCGCCATCAAACCCGACAAATATGAAGCCTTAATTAACCAAGGCATTGCTCTGACAAAGCTGCACCGCTACCAAGATGGGATCGGATCTTATAATCGAGCGATCGCTATCAAGCAAGATTTGCACCAAGTATATTACAACAAAGCTTGCTCTTATGCTTTACAAAGCAATGTCGAATTAGCAATTGAGAACCTAGACAAAGCAATCCAGCTTGTTCCTGATAAATATAAGAAATTAGCAAAAACTGACCCAGACTTTAACAAAGTGCGTAGTGACAAGCGCTTTCAGGAATTAGTGCAATAGTATTTTGTCACCACTACTCAGTGTAGAATAGAAGCTTGCTATAACAAGGATTTTTTTCTTGAGCGGTTTACAATTAGACATGAAAAAATTGTTAATCACCGGAGCAAGTGGTTTTTTAGGATGGCATCTTTGCCAGCTTGCAAAAGAAGAATGGGAAATTTATGGTACTTATTTATCCCATCCTTTAGAAATTCCTGGCATCAAAATGCTAAAAGTTAACTTAACAGATTTTCAGGAATTGCAGCGCATATTTAGCGATATAAAACCAACAGCAGTTATTCATACTGCTGCACATTCGCAACCAAATTTTTGTCAAACCCACCCCGAAGAATCGCACGCAATTAACGTTATAGCATCGTGTAATATTGCCGAACTTTGTGCGGATAATTCTATTCCTTGTGCTTTTACCTCAACCGACTTAGTTTTTGATGGCTTAAATGCCCCCTACCGAGAAACAGATGTCGTGTGTCCTGCCAATCTTTACGGTGAGCAAAAAGCGATCGCAGAAGCAGATATGCTAGAAAGGTATCCTATGACCGCAGTGTGTCGAATGCCGTTGATGTTTGGTGCAGCAACACCCACAGCAAAAAGCTTTATTCAGCCATTTATTCAAACTTTACAAGCCCAAGAAGAATTAAGTTTATTTATAGATGAATTTCGCACACCAGTAAGTGGAACAACAGCCGCCAAAGGACTTTTATTAGCATTAGAAAAAGTTAACGGTATCATTCACTTAGGTGGTAAAGAGCGGATTTCGCGTTATGATTTTGGACAGCTATTAGTGGAAGTATTTCAACTTCCCACTACCATGCTCAAATCCTGCCGACAACAAGATGTCAAAATGGCAGCACCTAGACCAGCAGATGTTTCTTTGGATAGTTCCAAAGCATTTGCATTGGGATATCAGCCTTTATCTTTACGAAAAGAATTAGAAGAGTTAGGAGTGAATAGGGGCAATTCATGAATTGCCCCTATATGTTGTAACTTTGCGTAAGTTCTATCAGGATAAACGCATCTAAATTACTCTTGACAAAAAACTTAGTTAATGTAATAAGGAAATAATCAGATTTCTCACTTGATTTATTGGAGCCAGATAGCAGTGTTTGTCGAATGTAGGCTAACTCTTGCTACTTAGAAGCTAAAAATTCTTGAACATTTAGAATCTCAATGCCCCTCCAGGGGTTTAGCACTAGCAAATCATCATCTCCGGTAACAATACACTCTACTTGACCACTGAGTGCTAATTCCAAATATTTGTTATCTTTGGGGTCTCGGCATTCATCAATCTGCTCAGTCATGTTAATAAACTGAGAGTTTTCTGTTAAATTTTCTATAAATTCTTGCCGCCTTTCTTTCGTGAGATACCTATCAAATTTGGGACGATATAAAACTTATTCTAACTCCGATAAGACAGAATTTGATAATACGATAACGCCAATATCCTGAGCTTGATCTAATGCCTGACGTGGCTTGCTTTGACTAAACAAAAATGCACTAATTAGCACATTAGTATCAAAAACGAACCGTCGATTATTTGTCATCATTCAAAATCGATTTTAAGATTTCAGGCGTTAATCCTCGCTCTTGTGCTTCAAGACTAGCTTTATCCATCGTGTTTCTCAAACGTGCAATCGACTCAAGTCTCGGAGCTGTAAATTGAGACTGCATAATTGCCGCAATCTTAAGTTGGAATTGTTCCCGTTCTTCTTCAGTGGCATTGCGGTATGCCTCTGCTACCTCAGAGGGAACTTTGATAGTAATTTCTTCTTTAGTAATCATCGCCTGTTTTCTTCAATAATTTCTCATCTTTAATCATGTTATAGCGTTTCCTAGTCTACTGAGAGACTTCAATTGTTGCTTAGAGCGATGCCCTTCTCTACGAGACGCTCCGCGAACGACAGGCTCAGGGTAAAACCTACGGCGGTAAACTACGCACTTTCCAATAACAAGATGATTTTGTGCGGTTCTGATAGATTAATTTAATACAATATACAGGACTTACGCAACTGGCACAATGCGATCGCTAACAAATAGTACTCTAGTACTA
>NZ_JABXKJ010000182.1 GCF_017115085.1 Nostoc sp. NMS7
ATTGACGCTCGCACCCAGCAAATATGGGCTTTATCCTCTTAAGTTGACACCAATGAGCAATGCTGTGCCCCTACCCGCGTAGTCTATTTACCTGAAAATAGCTGTAAGTTCACGGACTGACGATCGCAGTTTTCATCGCCTGGAAAATATGACTCTGATCAACTACTCCTCTAACACCGGGCGCACTGTAAGTACCAGAGCTATCTGTGAACTGGAGCTTTTGTCCAAAGGATCGAGTCAGAGTTGATGAATAAGCACCCTGGTAGTAAACAGGTACAATCCGTCGGCTATGGCTACCCCAGAGGTACTTGTAATTTGGATCAGCTCCCCAGAAGTGACCAGCGTCTTTAGGGTTGTGCTTGTTGAAAGTGATGTCCTTAGCGTTATACTGCAAACCTCTAGCCTGATTAGGATCAGGATTGGGAGTTAGCTTTGAAACAAAGTCCTGATTCAGAGTCAGGTAGTGGTCATGGTCAGCAGTAACAAGCAGCAGGTTCTTACTCCAACCACCATGCTTGTTTACCCAACTAATCACCTCCTGGACTGCTTTATCAAAATCATTCATGGTACCGATTAGGTTATCCATGTTGTTGTCATGAGCAGACCAGTCTACATCACCTCCCTCAATCATCAGCCAGAAACCGTCTTTGTCTTTACCTAGAACTTTTAGAGCTGCTTTGCTCAAATCAGCCAAAGTCGGATTTTCGTTAATCTCTCTGGCGATAAAACTAGCATCGGTTTCACCGGGAGCCAGAGGACGGACAGTATCAGGTGTGGGGCCAGTGATTGGGTTCCCTGCTGCATCAACAACAGGAACACAATCCCCAACTGTGCCAGGAATGATCTTACCTGATGGACAGGGACTTACACTCTTAACAACGGAGCTATAGAGCGAGGCGTTGTTCAGACCTGTCAGACTGTAGTCTCCCTTAGAAGAGCTAGTAGGAAGGTTGCCTTCTTGTCCACGGGCACCGTATAGACCAAATAATTTGCCTCCCTTATTTGGGTCGATGTTAGCAGCCGTCTTTAGCAGTGTCTGAGTTGCATTTGGGCCACGTTCCAAAAAGGTATAGCCATAACGATTGGACTTAGGGTTATCACTGAGATGTTTGTAAGTGTCTTCTGTAATATAAGTGTAGTTAAAGACACCCTCTGCTGTAGTTGTACTACTTCTATTGTCAAAGTCTTTAGGATGACCGCCACCCAACAAAACATTAGGCTGAAAGTTTAGCAATGTCTGTTGCAGAATACTGTCTTGGTTAGTTTTGGTGGGGTCGTATTTACTGTCGTATTTGCTGCGACGATTTACAAAAGAAGCGGCAGCACCAGGCGTTGCGTGGCTAATGGGTACGGAAGTAACTAGTCCTGTAGACTTACCTTTTTCTTTGGCAATTTCCAGGATAGTTTTCAACTTTTTCTCGTAAATGTCTACACCCATTGCGTTGTTAAAGCTCTTTACGCCCGTATAAAGAGTAGTGGCGGTGTTAGCAGAGTCGGGATAACTGTGTTTGATGTACTCTTTGTCATAAGTACCAGGATTAGCAGGGGTCAGAGGAATCCAGGGAACAGGGCCGCCCTTAGTAGGGTCGTAACCTGTCAAATTACCATCTGCTAAACTGTTGCCATCAAGTCGATCGCCTGGATTAAAAGGAGTCGGCTGAAATGAGAAGTTAGGACGAACCGGACTTGCACCTGTGAATGTATCAGACCCATCCAGAGCAGAGTTAGTTGTTAGGTGGGGCTGATCTTTTGGCTTCTCTGGTGTATTTCCCTGAATCGTTGTGCCATAGGTGGTCACTAGTCCATATCCAGTTAGCTTTTGGAAGCTCAGACCTGAGCCTTTACCACTAGTGTAAAAAGGGGCACCTTTGGCAACTGCTGCGGCTCGTGCCAGATTCCAACCCATACCATCGCCAATCATGATAATTACATTAATTCCATTACCAGCGGCCATAGTCGGCTGAAAAACAGAATTACCAAATATCAGCAGAATGGTAGAGAGAAAGCCAACCATAGTCAAGGTTAGCGATCGCTTGTACTTTCGCAAAAATGAAATCATTTCAGTGCGCCTTAAAGTTAATTTGTTAGCCGTTAATACTGATAAAAATTGGGTTCTAGATGAGTAGCACTGAAGTCTGAGTACGTAGGAGTTACATCTAGCTGAGTAGAGGGTATTGTATGACTCTGGTTAGAGGCAGTTGCTGGTTGTTGATTCGATGTTCCGAAGAATAACAGGACTGCCAGAAACAGACCGGATATGAACCAAACTAATGTGCGTTTGTACTGTTTTAGTAATGAAATCATTTGGGATTTGGGAATTAAATTCATGATTGAGTAAACCTCTTAGTAAATAACCGATTAACAATCGTAATAATGCCAATAAGCATTATATTTAAATATTAATTTTAGGAAAAAATTTTGGTGTTTGATAGTGACATTAAACAAAAAAATAATTCTTGCTAGTGGTCTGCCAAGGAAACTTTGACCAGTAAATAAATTCTTCAATTTCTCTTCTTTCTTCCTTCGCGCTCTTTGCGTCCTTCTCCCAAGGAGAGACGCTAAGGGACTTCCAACTAAAAAAATATTCCATCGCATTAAGGCAGGGGAGCAGGGAGCTTTCTAGCATGGGGGAGGAATAGTCGTGTTGATTCCAGAAATTGGGATAATTTATTTTTTGGAAGTCCCTAACGCGAATGCGGTTCGTTCCTTTACCCTTCAAACTTCGCTTGACAGACTACTATTACAATATATATGAGCTATTCTTTTGGTTTTAATTTGTTTTACTCGCAGACAACATTAAAACTATATCTTGGTTAAATAAAGGATGAATTGGCATTAATGAAGGTTTTCTATAGCTAGTTAGCTGCAAAGTTATTTCAGCAATATTAAAGTTTGTTTGGAGGTGATCTTGCAACTGAGTAAGTAAGCGATCGCGTTCTTGGATAGTTGTACATTCAACAGTCAAATTGGCACAAAGCATTACCTTATTTGAGCTAATTGCCCAGATATGAAGTTTTTCTACTTCGACAACACCAGCAAAAGATTTGAGAGATATTTCCACTTCAATGGGATCAATTGATTGTGGTGCATACTCCAAAAAAATCTTCAGGCTTTCTTGGACTAGGGGTAAAGCACTTAAACCAGTAAAAGTTGCAACTACTAAACTAATAGCGACATCTGCCCACCACCAATCCCAAAGATGAACTGCTAAAGCAGCTATAATTACGCCAACAGAACTAGCAGTATCGGCGATGACATGAAGCAAAGCCCCCCGTAAGTTTAAGTCGTCGTGAGTGTGGGGATGAAGCAAGGTAATGTTAAGTAAATTTACGATTAAACCTAACACTGCGATTCCTAACATTGGTAAGCCCAAAATAGTTGCTGGATGTTGCCAGCGCCCAATAGCTTCCCATGAGATAAAAGTTGCGATCGCCACCAAACCTAATCCATTCAACAAAGCTGCTAAAACTTCGATACGCTGATGTCCGAATGTTGCCTGACTCTTAGCTGGTTGCTGTGCTAAGAAACTTGCAAATAGTGAGATTAGCAAGGCTGTAATATCAGATAATATATGTCCTGCATCTGCTTGTAGAGATAAACTTTGACTCCACAAACCCACACTCCACTCAGCAACAAAAAAACAAGCAAGTAAACCTAATGTTATCCACAACATTTTGGCTTTTTGCCGACTTCTAAGCACTTTTGTCGAAGTATCTTTGCACTTACATTTATCCCATTGAAGTGAAAGCATTACCCAAAAAAACCTTTAAATCTAAAGTATTGTCCTGAAAAATCTCCACCTTAAAAGTTGTGATGGGTCTGTTCTAAATTTAGAATGCTACGTTATCAAAGATTATCCTCAAATAGGCACTATATATTTCTGGAAATTACTCACTAATTTTTTATTCTAGAGATACATAATTTTAAATGCACTAATTTGCTAAGACTAAGAATATATAAAAATTATCTTGGTTAATTTAAGGGATAGTAATCGTTATGTTAAGAATGATAATTTAAGTAGGTAGGCGTAATTAAACATAAGATAAAACCTCACCCTCAATCACTCTCCGTGAGTTCGGAGAGGGAAGCCGGAGGCAGAGTTTTTCCAAAAATAATTAGCTACGAATTACGGATTACTAATTGTTTGACCTTTTCTGTTACCCAATCGACACGATCCTTTCCCCAGAATCTTTCGCCTTCCACTACCCAGGTTGGCACCCCAGGACAGCCAAATTGCTCGTATTCTGCCAAAGCTGCCACTGCTGCTTGTTGAGCTGCTTCGCCGTATACTAATTCCAGAATGCGATCGCCATTCAGCCCAACATCATTTGCAACTTTCTTAATCACAGACTCATCGTTGACATCAAGCAGGTCAATATACGACGCTCGAAAGAAAGCAGCATCAAGCAGATGCTCCTTCCCAGTTCCACAAGCAGCGTAATACGCTCTGGCCGGAAGTTCTTCACGACCAAGCTGCATTTTCTCCCAACGCTTCATCCATCTACCAAATTCTTCATACTCCTTGAGCCGAATTTCAATGCCGTACTTTTTCGCCCACCGCAGACAATCTTCTTTGTGATACGACGATAACAGGGCGCTTTCACTTCGTCCTTGCAGGTCAGCTACCTTTATACCTCGCTCCTTCGGTATGTATATTGGTCATCGTTCAATATCAACAGGTAAACCCCGCAATGCTTTTTCGGCAAGAGCAATACCAATATATGAATTTGACGAGTGGTATATCGAGTAGGAGTAAACTTTGATTCGCTGCCACATCTTGGCTCGCATAGACAACTAACTAATAATATTACGAATTAGCGAGTATTCAAGCATCGGAGTCCCCATGCTCAGTATCTGGTTGCTACAGTCGCGGTGAAAAATATTAAGCTGGTAAATAGCACGTTAAAACTTTAGCGGAAATTCGGAATCGCATTCATCGGCGGTTTAAAATTCTCCATTGGCGAACTACTTGTAATTACATTATGTTTGATGCATTATCTGACCGTTTGGAATCCGCCTGGAAAAAACTGCGGGGACAGGACAAAATTTCTCAATCCAACATTCAAGATGCTTTGCGCGAAGTGCGCCGCGCCTTGTTGGAGGCAGATGTCAACCTCCAGGTAGTCAAAGATTTTATTAGCGAAGTCGAAGCCAAAGCACAGGGAGCCGAGGTGATTACCGGCGTGCGACCTGACCAACAGTTTATCAAAATTGTTCACGATGAACTGGTGCAGGTGATGGGAGAAGAAAATGTTCCCATAGCAGAAGCCCAGGAAAAGCCTACTATTGTGCTAATGGCTGGGTTGCAAGGTACTGGTAAAACCACAGCTACCGCGAAGTTAGCCTTACATCTACGAAAATTAGATCGTAGCTGTTTATTGGTGGCGACAGACGTATATCGCCCAGCCGCGATCGACCAGTTGGTGACGTTGGGTAAGCAAATTGACGTACCAGTATTTGAACTAGGAAGCGACGCCGATCCCGTAGAAATTGCTCGGCAAGGTGTAGAACGCGCTAGGGCAGAAGGTGTAAACACAGTAATTATTGATACTGCTGGACGCCTGCAAATTGACGAAGAAATGATGGCGGAATTAGCCCGGATCAAAGCAACAGTCCAACCCCATGAAACTCTGTTGGTGGTGGACGCGATGACTGGTCAAGAGGCAGCTAATCTTACCCGCACCTTCCATGACAAGATCGGAATTACTGGGGCGATTCTCACCAAGTTGGATGGTGATAGCCGTGGTGGTGCAGCGCTTTCGGTGCGAAAGATTTCGGGAGCACCGATTAAGTTTGTGGGCGTGGGTGAGAAAGTCGAGGCACTGCAACCGTTTTATCCTGATCGCATGGCATCGCGGATTCTGGGAATGGGTGATGTTCTCACCCTGGTAGAAAAAGCCCAAGAAGAGTTTGACTTAGCAGATGCGGAGAAAATGCAGGAGAAAATCTTGTCAGCGAAGTTTGACTTTACTGATTTTCTCAAGCAGCTGCGGATGCTGAAGAATATGGGATCTCTGGGAGGCTTAATCAAGATGATTCCAGGGATGAACAAGCTCTCAGATGATCAGCTCAAACATGGAGAAACCCAGTTAAAGCGCTGTGAGGCGATGATTAACTCCATGACTCGCCAAGAACGCCACGACCCCGATTTATTAGCGAGTTCTCCCAGTCGGCGGCGGCGGATTGCTTCTGGCTCCGGCTATAGAGAGTCCGATGTTACAAAACTGGTGGGTGATTTCCAAAAAATGCGATCGCTCATGCAGCAAATGGGTCAAGGTGGCTTCCCTGGAATGCCGGGAATGTTCGGCGGTGGTGGCGGTATGGGTAATGCCTTCGCAGGTGCAGGTAATCGTCCCGCAGCCCCAGGATGGCGAGGTTATGGTGGTGACGCCCCAGGTACGAAAAAGAAAAAAACCAAAGATAAAAAGAAAAAAGGCTTCGGCAATCTTTAGTCATTGGTCATTGGTCATTGACTAAGGAATAAGAATTAAATAACATCCAATTTATGCCCTGGCTTACCTCACCCTCAATCCCTCTCCTTGTAAAGGAGAGGGAGGCTAGAGACAAGATGAAGTTTTGCATTTTATTTAATCCACGTTCCTAATGACAAAGGACTAATAGCAGCAAATGCTAGGCAGTGCTAAAATTAGCATTTCCACCTCAGAATTTATTAGCAAAGGAAAGTGACCCGCAATTTCTCGGCAGCAGCCAGTATTTGGGTTACTTCCTCGCTAACTAGTTGCTAACTAATATCTAACAATAGGAGAATGATTCTTCAACCATGATCAAACTGCGCTTGAAGCGATTCGGTAAAAAGCGGGAAGCAAGTTACCGCATTGTCGCCATTAACAACCTCGCTCGCCGTGATGGCCGTCCCCTAGAAGAGTTGGGATTCTACAACCCCAGAACCGATGAAGTGCGACTAGACGTTCCCGGCATCGTCAAGCGACTACAACAAGGCGCTCAACCCACCGATACCGTCCGTCGCATTTTAGTAAAAGCCAATGTTTTTGAACAGGTCAGTGCCACAGCCGCATCATAATTCTGGAATAATATCCCCAACAGCTAGTCCCAACTATCTTGGGCTGGTTCAGTTTTTGGTGCAGCCGTTTTTGGAATCTCCAGAGACTTTAAGCGTCGATTGTGAAATTTCTCAAGCCCTCAACCGGGTTTGGATTCGCATCGCCTTTGAAAGCACAGATAAAGGGAAAGTGTTTGGTCGAGGGGGACGAAATATTGAGGCGATTCGTACAGTAATTGCCGCAGCCGCAGCCGCAGCTGGGCAATCAACATACCTGGATATCTACGGCAGCACCACTCCGGGCCGCGAGGGTATGTCTTTTGATGAAGACACAGAGGAGCGATCGCCACCGCCAACTAGGAGAGAACCGCGTGGAAATGATGGACCTAGACCCATTGTTAAACCCCGCCTCCGCTAGGTTCAAACTAGAGAGCAAGTCTGAGCGGTTGTAGTTACCTCCGCTCAGAATTTTTATAAAAATGGAAAGTAGCAAAAAGATTTTTGGATCTTTTTTTGGACTCTTCACTAGTAGGGGCGTACACCAGTACGCCCCTACAGCCGATTAATTTGTTGCAAAGATTTTTCCAAAATGTAAGTAATAAAAGCGTAATTTCGCCCTTAACGATAAAATATTTACCTTTGTCAAAAACAGATCCTCACGAATTAAGAAATACTATGGCAGGTGCCTTAACAATTCAGCTGCCGAATATTGCTAGCGCGATCGCTCTAGCCGGGGATGGAGAAGAAAATCTCAAAATCTTATCTCGGCAAACAGGAGCCATTTTAGTGCTACGCGGACAGGAATTACTGATTTCTGGTACCGTTGGGCAAATTGATCTGGCTTCTCGATTAGTGCGATCGCTTGAAGACCTCTGGATTAAAGGCAATACTATTTCCAGTGCCGATATTTTAACAGCCCGTCAAGCCATTGATAGCGATCGGCAAGGGGAACTGCAAGATTTACAGCGAGATGTCCTCGCCAAAAGTCGCCGAGGTGAAGAAGTTCGGGCTAAAACCTTCCGCCAGCGTCAATATATCGACGCACTCCGTAAACGTGATCTCACCTTTGGTGTTGGGCCTGCTGGTACCGGTAAGACTTATCTCGCTGTGGTTGTCGCCGTGCAAGCACTCCTTGCTAACCAGTTTGAAAAGTTAATTTTAACTCGCCCTGCCGTCGAAGCTGGTGAAAAACTCGGTTTTTTGCCTGGAGACTTGCAGCAGAAAGTTAATCCTTATCTCCGCCCACTTTATGATGCTATTTATGAATTCATCGACCCAGAAAAAGTACCCAGTTTGATGGAACGCGGTGTGATTGAAGTCGCACCACTCGCCTATATGCGGGGACGCACCCTCAATAACGCCTTTGTAATTGTGGATGAAGCTCAAAATACTACACCCGCTCAGATGAAAATGGTTTTAACTCGTTTGGGTTTCCGTTCGCGGATGGTGATTACAGGCGACATGACGCAAACTGATTTACCACTTCACCAACAATCGGGTTTAGGAGTGGCTTTACAAATTCTAAAACACGTTGAAGGCATTGCCTTTTGCGAATTTTCCCAAAAAGATGTCGTGCGCCATCCTCTAGTTCAGCGCATTGTCGCGGCTTATGAACAATACGAAAAATAAGCATTGGGCACTTGTACTGAGCGAAGCCGTTGGCGTAGCCTCTCGTAGAGAAGTATTGGGCATTAGTTAGGACTCATCGTTTAACAAATGACAAAGGACAAATGACAAATGACCACAACATTAAAAGAATTTTTAGCCGCGTGTGAAAATTTAGGAACTTTGCGTTTAATTGTTACTAGCAGCGCTGCTGTATTAGAAGCACGAGGCAAAGTAGAAAAGTTATTTTATGCAGAATTGCCCAAAGGTAAATACGCGAATATGCACACCGAAGGCTTTGAGTTTCACTTAAATATGGACAAAATTATTCAGGTTAAATTTGAAACGGGTGAAGCGAAGAGAGGCAATTTTACAACCTATGCCATCCGGTTTTTAGATGATAAACAAGAATCTGCTTTAAGCCTATTTTTGCAATGGGGTAAACCGGGAGAATATGAACCAGGACAAGTGGAAGCTTGGCAAGTTTTACGGGAGCAATATGGGGAAGTTTGGCAACCTTTACCAGCAGAGATTTAATACAGATAATGAGTAAAGACTTCGTAACAAAAGAAGAATTAACAAAAAAGCGTACACCTAAAGAACTTAGAGAATGCTTTGAGTGCAAAATTGAAGAAATTATTCAACAAGAGGGTGGTAAAAAATCTCTACGAATGAGAAAAGGTCTGTGTAAAGAGTTCATTGAGGAAGTTTATCCACTCAGCATTCTTGCATCTATTGAATTTGAAGATAGGAATGATATTATGCTCCAGCCTGTAATTGGCAATCAAAATTATGACGCATTAATATTTGAAAACGAATCTTCTTCTTTAAGTATGCTTGAAATTACGCAAGCTCAAAGTAATGATGACTACTTGAAGCGCGAAATGCTTGATGAAAAGGGTTATGCTCCTATATCTGGGTGTATTAAGAAACAAGGTACTAAAAATACAAGTATAAAATTTGAGAGCAACTTAAGCACAAGACACCCGGAAAATTTCAACGAGCAAAACAAATTGATTAGTGAGGCTTTAAGCAAAAAAAATGAAAAGGGATATGATAGCAGCACATCACTTTTGATTATGTTTCAAGATATAGGTGTAGGAGCGCCAGATGAAGAATATGTGAGGGAAAAAATTAACCGCTTTATTAAAGACGAGGTAAGCTCGAAAGAAATTCTATTTTCAGCAGTTTACTTTGTGAGTTGGTCTAAAAAGCATGGTTATATATTCGATTTTTGTTTATAAGGTTGGATATGAAAGAGTATTCTGCCATTCAATATATAGTAGAATTATCTTTCATCAAAACGTCTCATTAACTTTGTTGTCCGTAACGTTAATAAAAAAAATTGCCATTAAATAAAAAATATTAAGTGAGATTTGATAAGGTACAAGTAGACCTGTTGTATAACTATTTTTCTATCTCGCGCCAAGACGCAAAGAAAAATGCGAAAACAAGGACTTTTACAAGAAATATAAGAAAAAAATAAACAAAAACTACTGATGCTTGTAATGAAGGTAATTTGGAGCTTTTGCTTGCTGCTTTTATTCCTCCTGTGGAGTGGTGAAGCTCTTGCAGGCGAGTTATCTGAACGGTTAGCAAATTTTCCTCAATGGGAAAAATTAACTTCAGTAAAACCAGCTTCGGGAGATTTGGTTTACCCTGAATGGATGGCTGGTTATTGGCAAGTTACAAGTACTTTGGTAGATTTAGCTGCACCTTTAGCACCAGATATCATAACTCCAGGGTTTGAAGGTAATCGCCGACAATTAAATCAGCCTGTGAGTTTTGTAGTAAGATTTGTGAAACAACAACCACATATTCCTGGGTTCAAAATATTTCCTCAGATAGATTACAAATCCCCAATTTTAGTTACAGATAGAGCGTTTAATAGCTTGAATTTGGCACGGGCTTATTTAGGGAATGAAGCAGTATTATTAGTCAAAGTAGATCCAGATTCACCTAATCGTCAAATTACGTTCTTGCGTAGCAGTCGCCAACTAGTTTCTATTGTGACTGCACGCGCCACAGAAACTACCTCTGATGGCAAGTTCATCACCACAGAAGTATTTCAACAACTATTTAAAGGCGGTTCACGCCCCTACTTAAACTCTGTAGAATCTACCACCGCTTATCATAAACTTTCACCAGCTAATCCGGCGATTGAGGCAGATCAAGTTACTGCTGTCTATCTTTCACCCCAAGATCCAGATTATTTTAAAGCTGGTTCTCAACCAGTTGCTCTCTATCGCTATCGCTTAGAATTTGTCTTTGTACAAATACCTACTACTTCAAAGTAGTGATTTAAACGTATAACCCTTGACTATCTTGTATTACGTTTGTAATATATAAATTCCAAGTTTCCGATCGCGCCCTTGGGCAGTGTGCATTATGGCAAAATTTAGAGATATTCTCAAATACTACGATCGCTATCGAGCGCTGATGATTTTCAGTATTGGCGCAGCGAGCCTTTTTGAAATAATTGATTTGGTGGTGCCTTATGCCACAGGGCAAATTTTAAACGTACTTTCGGGACAACCCCTAGATCGTCCTATAGAGAATGCGATCGCTGCAATTAGCAACCTCACGCAACTACCACCAAATCGAATACTATCGCTAGGGGTGCTAATGAGTATAATCTTCTTAGTAACCGTTGCCAGAGCGCCAATTCAAATCTGGTCAACTTGGTGGTTTCATTGGGATATTGCTTTACGTACCCGACGAGACAACTTCACAAAGGCGATAATAAAAATACTCACTCTACCTATAGAATTTTACGATGAAAATAACCCAGGACGTATTGCCGGGAAAATTTCTAGAGGTTTAGAAAATCATACCTGGGCTTATCCAGAAATTGCTGGACAATTGATTCCCAAGCTATTCCGAATCTTAGGAATTTTTATAGTTATCTTGTTGATTGAGTGGCGCATTGCCATATTATTTCTGATTTCGTTCGTAGTCATTCTCAGCTTCACCCTCAGAGATTTAAAGCAGCTGATGGAACAAGAACGACGGCTAGATAAATACATGGAAAATACCCAAAGCCGCAATTCAGAAATTATCACCAACATCAAAACAGTTAAAGCATTTGCAACAGAAGCGCTAGAACTGAAACGGCAAAAACAAAGGCTTAACCGAGAGTTTAACGTAGTAGATTACCGCATCCATCTTGGTTATGTGAAGCTGGGTAGTTTTAGAACGACAATCATTCAATTTTGTGTGTTTACAGTCTTAGGTTTGACCCTTGCAGCTACGCTAAAAGGTCAGATTTCTTTGGGACACTTTATCACCACTTTAACAGTTTCCAGCATGGCTTATGCCGAGTTGGAACCCATCAGCAACCTCGCTGAGATTTTTGCTCGTCGTTATGCCTCAATGTTGGGGTATCACGAATTTATGCAGCAACCAACCGGGGTAGATGCAGTCAGTTTAGAAGAAAGTACATCAGCCTATAGTTTCACTGGGAAAGTTGAGTTGTCGCACCTCAGTTTTGGATATGATGCCAGCCGTCAAGTTTTGCAAGATATCAACTTGTTGATTGAGCCATACCAAACAGTGGCATTAGTGGGGCGTTCCGGTTCTGGTAAGTCTACTTTAGTAAAGTTGCTGTTGCGATATTTTGAACCTCAAGAAGGTCAAATTCTGATTGATGGTCAAGATATTCGCACTTTGGATGTGAGTAAGTATAGACGAAGGTTAGCGATCGTTCACCAAGAAGTAGACGTTTTTAACGGTACCATATTGGATAACCTCACCTATGGGAGGAGGAATGCCAGTTTGGAGGAGGTTCGGCAAGCCTGTAAGATTGCCAGAGTCGATGAAGTAGTGCAGCAATTACCCCAAGGTTATTACACCGTCGTCGGGGAACGAGGTGTCAGATTATCTGGAGGACAAAGACAACGGTTGGGAATTGCCAGGGCGTTGCTAGTAGAACCAGACGTACTAATTTTTGACGAAGCCACCTCTAGCTTAGATTATGAGTCTGAGCGTTCAATTCAGCTAGCGATGCGATCAATTCAGGGCACTTGCACCACCATCGTCATTGCCCATCGTCTTAGTACAGTGCGAGAAGCTGATAAAATTGTGGTGCTGGAGCAAGGAAAGATTGTAGAAGTGGGTAGCCACGATGAACTCTTGCGTCACGAGGGTATTTACCGCCGCTTGCATTCCCTGCAAGAAACAGGAGAACTCCTGAGTTAGGCGACATAAACATTTTAGATTTTGGACTTTCCTGCGGAACGCTACGCATAGCTTGCTTCTCCGCAGGAGTACGGCTACGGTTCCATCGAGCGACTTGTGCTGAGCGCAGTCGAAGTAAGTCGAGAAGCTCAGTCGAACGATTTTAAATTTTAGATTGACTGCACGAATGAATCTGCTTCATTAAATAGACCTTATTTTCAATTGTCCCCAACAGTATGGGGTACGGGGAGCTACGCCTACGCCAATTATACTCTCCGTAGAATCTGGTTTTAAATAAGACTTATTTTAATCAATAAAAAAATTTGACATATTAATAACACAAAATTGACATAAACTAAATTAAACCTTTTGAAAAAAGCAGCAGTCTAAATTTATAAATCAGTCCAGTTAAATTGCTGAAAATCAACTCTCAAAAGATTTAACTGACTTAATCCCAGATAGTTGAACAAAGGAAAATTAGTTATGAAACGGATGCTTGCAGGTGTATTAGTTGCTTTACCACTGTTCATTGCTGCCATGCCAAAACAGGCATCAGCATTAGTAATCGATCTTGGTGGGCATCATCATCATCAAAGGTGGATTCCTGGGCATTGGGACAGAATACATCACCATAAGGTATGGATTCGCGGTCACTATGAACGTTAGTAATGAATTTAGCTAAATTCACAACCACCTCTATCCAATAATTTTTTTATTAGATATAGGTGGTGAATTAGCATAGTTTAAATCAAGGTAACTTTGCTAGATAAATAAGTTAGTAATAAGGACTTTAGTCTATATTTTAAGTACTGAAATGCTTACTACGTACTAGGCAAATTTACTGTGAAAATTCACAATCCTTAACATTTAAACGTTAACACCCTTTTATTTATTGTTTAGACTCCATAAAGGGAGCGGTAGAGCCGTAAATAATCCATTTTTCACTACTAGAATACTAATCAGTAATCGAAGTCTATCCAATAAGAAAAAACTAAGATTTACTCTTATCGGCTTCTTTCTGCGCCGCCTCACTGTATTTCTTATATAGTTGAGTCCGAATCTTAGCTTCCTGATAACGGGTGTGATTTTGTGGCACCGTCCCCATTAAATCTGAAGCCCGTTGCCACTTAGCAGCGATATCTAACCACTGAGTTGAGGTTGTGGCTGTTTTACCAGATGCAGAAGCTTGATTGGCAATTCGCACAGATATTGGAAATGGGTCATCAGATGGCTCAGAAAGACTATTGTTAGCAGCATGGGATGCTGTTTGGACTTTCTGATCGCTAGTATTTTCTGTAGTTAAAGATTTGGAAGTTTCTAGTTGCATTAGGTTTTTGAGTTTATTACCTAACTGGGCATAAACAACCCAACCAAGCAACAACAGTGAACATAAACCAGCTGCTGCTAATATCCTTTTTTTAGGTTTATTTTTGTGTTTTTCTTTGTTAATGAGTACTAAAGGACGAGAGACTGAAGTTTTAGGAAAATTTGGTTTTCCTAGTTCAGCTTGAGCTTCTGTGAAATCTTTAATTAGTTGCTTTAGAATATTAGGCTGAATTAATGTAATTTCCTGTGACCAAAGCAATTGGTTTTCGCGATCGCTATTTATTTCCTTTAACCAAAGTAATTGTTGTTCCCGAACAATCCGACTATTGATATTGACTCGGCGAATTTGGCGCGGGGCGATGGATTCAAGAATTTGCTGGATTTGTTCGACGAGGGGAGATTGGTCAAGTTGCTCTACTCTAGCCGCTTCGCACAGAAGTTGTAAGACACCATCAGAAAAAATGGCTCTAGTTCTGACACCAGACTTCGCTAGCTTTTCGTTCAATAGCTGAATAATCGCAGCAACGCTACCTTGGTGAGCTTGCCAAGCGATATCGTTTATCCGGTCTACCACATGAAATTTAGTGATAGCTCTTCCACCCTGAGTGATTAACGTACTCATTAATTTAGGGACTCTTTTCTACTGACCTTGATCTTGCCTTCGATTTTACGAGTAAAAAGATGAGTTGCCAAATAAAATCCTAAATATAGAACCTTGCTTTTCGATTCGCCAATCTCAGAGACTTTCGCTGATATTTCTAGAACTGCTGAGTAAACGAAGGGGGTAGGGTCGCAGGAGGAAGAATAACTAATGCCAATGCCCCATGCCCAATGCCCCGATCTTTTTGCAAGTGTATAGTTTACAAACCAAACAAAATAGCTGTATCGGGATACTTTTGTGAGGAATTATCGCTTATTTTGCCTTTTTTCCACAATGGCAAGATTATTTTGCACAGCGATCGCTACATTAGAAGATATATAAACAAAAATCATTGTTGGTTTTTATTCATCCGCAGTTCAGACAAAAACATGAGTGCAAGTACCATTATTTCCGACAATCCCCTACTTCAAGGCATTGGTTTACCTCCCTTTGCAGAGATTAAACCAGGACGAGTAGTACCAGCCTTCAATCAGTTGCTGGCAGAACTCGACCAGCAGCTTGCCATGTTAGAGGCTAGTGTAGAGCCTACTTGGAGTGGTTTAGTAGAACCCTTAGAAAAGCTGACAGAACGGCTTACTTGGAGTTGGGGGGTGGTGAATCATTTAATGGGTGTTAAAAATAGCCCAGAACTGCGCGAAGCTCATGAAATCGTACAGCCACTAGTTGTGCAATTTATCAACAAGCTCGGTCAAAGTCAACCCATCTACAATGCTTTTAAAGCACTCCGTGCCAGTGATAGTTGGACAACTTTAGAATTAGCCCAACAGCGCATTGTCGAAGCCGCCATTCGAGATGCACAACTTTCTGGTGTTGGCTTAGAAGGAGAAGCAAGAGAGCGTTTCAACGCCATACAAATGGAGTTAGCAGAACTTTCTACCAAATTCTCTAACCATGTACTTGATGCCACTAAAGCCTTCAGCTTAACCCTGACAACGCAAGCGGAAATTGACGGTTTACCACCAAGCTTAGTGAGTTTAGCAGCCCAAGTAGCTCGTGTTGCTGGCGAAAGCAACGCCACACCAGAAAATGGCCCCTGGCGGATTACTCTGGACTTCCCCAGCTATGGCCCTTTCATGCAGCACAGCACCCGTCGAGATTTGCGCGAAAAGCTCTACAAAGCTCATATCACCCGCGCTTCTGCTGGCGATTTGGATAACAACCCCTTAATTGAGCGCATTTTGAAGTTGCGCCAAGAACTTGCAGAGATACTAGGCTTTAAAAGTTTTGCCCAATTGAGCCTAGCGAGTAAAATGGCTCCCAACGTTGAGGCAGTCAACGCCCTGTTAGAAGAACTACGCCGCGCTAGTTATAATGCTGCTGTTAAAGACTTGGCAGAACTCAAAGCTTTTGCAGCAGCACAGGGAGCAGCAGAAGCTACGGATTTAAAACACTGGGATATCAGCTTTTGGGCGGAACGCCAACGAGAAGCAAAATTTGCCTTTACCTCTGAACAATTGCGTCCCTACTTCTCCCTTCCCCAAGTCTTAGACGGCTTATTTGGACTAGTCAAGCGGCTGTTTAGCGTCACTGTCACCTCTGCCGATGGTCAAGCACCAGTATGGCATGAGGATGTGCGTTATTTCCAAATTGCTGACGAAACTGGTTCTCCCATAGCCTACTTCTACTTAGACCCCTATAGCCGTCCAGCCGAGAAACGCGGTGGTGCTTGGATGGATGTGTGCATCAATCGGGGCAAAATCACTGAAAATGGTGTCACTGCCATCCGCTTACCTGTAGCTTATTTGGTGTGTAATCAAAGTCCTCCCGTAGATGGTAAACCTAGTTTGATGACTTTCTCGGAGGTAGAGACTTTGTTCCACGAGTTTGGTCATGGATTGCACCACATGCTGACCAAGGTTGACTATTCTGGAGCCGCAGGTATCAATAACGTGGAGTGGGATGCAGTAGAACTACCTAGTCAGTTTATGGAAAACTGGTGCTATGAGCGACCCACTTTGTTTGGAATGGCGAAACATTACGAAACTGGGGAAGCCCTACCGGAGCATTATTATCAAAAGCTGCTAGCGGCGCGTAATTATATGAGTGGTACTGCTACGTTGCGGCAGATCCACCTGAGCAGTCTTGATTTAGAACTACACTATCGCTATCGCCCTGGTAGTAATGAAACTCCCTCAGAGGTGCGTCATCGCATAGCCAAGACTACTACCGTTTTACCACCACTTCCAGAAGATTCTATTTTGTGTGCTTTTGGACATATTTTTGAAGGTGGTTATGCAGCAGGCTACTACAGTTACAAGTGGGCTGAGGTATTGAGCGCTGATGCTTTTGCCGCTTTTGAGGAAGCTGGGCTAGAAGATGAAGAAGCGGTAAAAGCTACAGGTCGGCGTTATCGGGATACGGTGCTGGCACTTGGTGGCGGTCAGCATCCAATGGAGGTGTTTAAAACTTTCCGGGGTCGTGAACCAAGTACGATCGCTTTGCTCAGGCACAATGGTTTAGTCAGTGCTGCTGTAAACTAAACAACACCTCTGTAGGGAGGTTGCAATGCACATGCGTGTCAACTTACAGCGATTTTCAGGTAAATAGACCTCTCTCCAAGCCTCTCTCCTACGAGGAGAGAGGCTTTGAATAATCTGGATTATTTTATTTTTGCCAAATAGGAATGCTCCCGATTAAATAAAGCTTTTAATGGGCGGTTAGAAGAGATTTTAGTGCAGATTAATAATGAATTATGGCAGGATGTGGGTTAGTTAGCCACATCAAAAATTTGTTGTGCGGTTAAATTTAATTGGGGAAAGGTAGGTGATGAAATCGTGGTATTACCTTGAAACGGTGTCATTTGATATTCACCATCAACTAATTCACATACAAAAATAGTGGATTGTTTGGGATTGCCGATGAACTTTCTTGCACCCAACGCAGCATAATCAGCAATCCAATATTCAGGAATGCCCATTTCTTCATAATCCCTAAATTTATTATAGTAATCATCTCGCCAGTTAGTTGAAACAACTTCAATAACTATTGGAACCGATGCGGCTTGGCTTACTGTTGACTGTTTTTGAAAAAGCGGTTCCTTGTCGAGATTATCAAGATTTAGCAGCAACACATCAGGCGAATAAGCGGATTCGGCAGAAGGAGTTTTGACTAATGGAGTTTTGGGTATAGTGTAGGGAAGGTTCAGGCGATCGAACTCGACAGTTAGCTTACGGGCTATAAATCCTATAACTTTTTCATGCGCTCCGGTTGGGGGTGGCATTTCAACAATTACTCCTTTGTGCAATTCATAGCGTTTACCATCGTTGGGATACCATTCGCTAAACTCATCGAAGGTGAGTAATTTGGGCAAGGCTTGGATCATAATCTTACCTCCACATCTGTTTTATTTTATCAAAATATTCATAATTTACGTTGGAATAATTCAATCTATTTTGACTGTCATAGTATTTATATCCAAATGTTTTGATTCAAATTTTAGATAAACTTTTTATTTATAGACTTAGCAATTAACAGGATTGGATAGGCATTACTAACTCTACAGTAAATCTGCAAATTAGCTTTGTCTGTTATAACTGTTCTTTAGAGGATGTTTGAAAAGTATTTGGCTGTGATTCTAGGCACTTATTGATCCCCCTTAACCCCCCTTAAAAAGGGGGAAACCGGAATCAAATTTCCCCAATTTATCGGGGAATTTAGGAGGATATAAAATGTTTTGATACCAACAATAGGACTTTTCAAACAACCTCTTAGGCCAATTATCGGAATCTTTGCTTTCTCAATTCAAGTAAGGTGGGCATTGCCCACCCTACTTAGACAATTCGCTAGTTTACTAAGACTTTGGTTTATATGTCGAAGCAACGTGCAATTCTTTCAATTGTTTAGCATCTACACTCGAAGGTGCATCTGTTAACAAACAACGTGCTTGTTGTGTCTTCGGAAAAGCAATGACATCTCGAATGGATTCTTCTCCAGCTAGCAACATTACCAAACGATCTAAACCGTAGGCGATGCCACCATGCGGCGGTGTACCATATTCAAATGCTTCTAAGAGAAAACCAAATTTACTTTGTGCTTCTTCAGGAGATAAACCGATCGCTTCAAATACTTGCTGTTGAATTTCTCGCTGATAAATCCGCAGACTTCCGCCGCCAACTTCGACGCCGTTGAGTACTAAGTCATAAGCTTGGGCGCGTGCAGTCTTTAAATCGCTTAAATCATCAGGATGTGGTGCTGTAAATGGGTGGTGTAGTGCTTCTAGACGCTTTTCGTCTGCATTCCACTCGAACATCGGGAAATCTGTAATCCAGAGTAAGTTGATTTTTTCTGGCTCGATTAACCCAAATTCTTTAGCGATCGCTTGCCGTAATCTATCTAATGTTTTATTAACTGTAGCAGTATCACCAGCCCCAAACAATAGCAAATGTCCAGCTTTTGCACCTGTGCGGCGCAAAATCTCTTGTTTTTGTTCAACGCTGAGGTTATCTTTAATCGCGCCAATGGTGTCAATTTCCCCATCATCTCTGACGCGGATATAAGCTAAACCTTTAGCACCGGCTTCACTGGCTTCTTTAAATAAGTCGCCGCCTGGTTTAATGCGGACATTAGAAATTACATCGTTACCGTTGGGAATGGGGAGGATTTTGACGATACCACCATTGGTAACAGTGTCCCGAAACACTTTGAAACCAGAGTCTTTGACAATATCTGAGACATCAACTAATTCTAAACCATAGCGGGTATCTGGTTTATCACTCCCGTAGCGTTCCATCCCTTCAGCGTAAGTAAGACGGGGAAAAGGGCGCTGTAACTCAATTCCTTTAACTGTTTTGAAGATATGGCAAACTAACTTCTCGTTTAGTTCGATAATTTCCTCTTGGGACATGAAGCTCATTTCCATGTCCAACTGCGTAAATTCCGGTTGTCTGTCGGCGCGTAAGTCTTCGTCACGAAAGCAACGGGCAATCTGATAATATCTGTCTAAGCCGGATACCATCAGCAGTTGTTTAAATAGTTGGGGTGATTGCGGCAAAGCATACCACTCACCAGGATTGACGCGACTGGGTAGAACATAATCCCGCGCCCCTTCTGGGGTAGAACGGGTAAGTATTGGAGTTTCGACTTCGATAAAACCTTCCAAATCTTCTAGATAACGACGCATGGCTTTGACAATTTGATGACGTAGTTGCAAATTTTGCGCCATGCGATCGCGTCGCAAATCCAAATAACGATATTTTAGCCGCAAGTCTTCCCGAACTGTCTCGGTATCAGCTACGGAAACTTGGAAAGGTAACTGCTTGCGGACAGCATTCAGGAGTTTGATTTTATCGGCGTAGATTTCTACCTCGCCTGTGGGGATGCGGGTATTCAGCGATTCTTCGGGACGTTGTGTTACTCTACCAGTGATTTCGACAACATATTCATTTCGCAGGGCGTTTGCTTGCTGATAAGAATCTGGGGTGCGTTGCGGATCGCTGACGATTTGGACAATTCCAGAGCGATCGCGTAAATCTAAAAATATTACACCACCATGATCGCGGCGACGGTCTATCCATCCGTAAAAGGTAACTGTTTCTCCAATATGTTCTTTTCGGAGTTCGCCGCAATAGTGAGTTCGCATAAGTGTTAGTTCTGTTTGTCTGGGCTAGATTGGCAAGGAAATGTCAAAAGCCTTCCCATTATCTAGCATCAATAGTAATTGTAGTAATAAACATACAATAATCTCACGCCAATTTGCCAAAAGTCGATTCGAGGCTGTAGGGTGAGTGGATGAGACGCAGAAGGTGAAACAAGACCCCATAAGGCAAAGAAATTATCAAAGACCCTCACCGTGTCCCAGCCCCACCATGTTTTACGGTATACAATGTTTCCGTTTTTACAATAATTCTCTTGTGTAACTTAACTATGGAACACAACTGATAACTTTTAATCACTGTCTCCATAAAAATCTTCATCTAATAACTGTTCTATCAGAAAAGGACAATCGAGAGGATATTCTGCGTCAGTTGGTTTTCTCACTCCTAATTTAGCTTTTTTACTTTCTTTGATTGCCAGTTTACGAGCATCGGCATAGGACTTAGAAAGTATTTCAGTAATATAGTTTTTAAAAGAAGGGTTTTCTTCCAAATCCTTGTTTACTCGGAAACGATGTTCTGTGACAGAACTATACCAGCTTCCTTTCATCATCTCTGGAGCATCAGATTGAACGGTTAACTTGAGTAAATGAGTAATTAGGATTGTTAAATTACTAATAAATGACCGTTTCTCTGACTTTCCCATATCTTCTAATTCTAAAAGCAAATGCTCCCAATCTATATCATTAAAACGATGTTCTTTAATTTGCTCAATAATGCTTTGTCGCCAAAGATTAAAATCTTGTTCATACAGTTGATTATTCATCTAGCAATCCTAAAAAATAAAGGTGTAACAGGGAATTTTGATCGGGCTTATAGTGATGGCTTGTTCAGGTATACTGCAATTATAGAAAAATTTAGGCTCCTGTAAGTTGGGGAACCGCTCCCATAAGTTGGGGAACCACTCCCGTCACGATGTAGACCGCTCCCATAAGTTCGGGAACCACTCCCGTCACGAGGTAGACCGCTCCCGTCACGAGGTAGACCGCTACAGTTGCAATATTGATAACTACAGCTTAAATATGGTGACACCAACTTCAATATTGCTAATGACACCTTAAGCATTCAAAGGTGAGGGCGCACAGTTATGCTCTTATACTGCGTGTTACATCCAAAATTTTTGTATTTTATTTATTTTGCCAAAATCCGAAATATTGCAGAGTACAGTTGTATAAAATCTCATTAAAAATTTCTTGCTGACGCAATTATGCCGCCAGACTACTCCGGTCAAAATTTACAAGGTCGCTCTTTTAAAGGTCAAAACCTGACTAGAGCAAACTTTAGCAATAAGGATATTAGAGGGGCAGACTTTACTAACGCTATTCTCAAAGATGCAAACTTCACAGGTGCTAAAGCTGGACTACAAAAGAGTTGGACTATGGGGTTGCTCACAGTATCATTCCTGGTGTGGGGACAATTAGGGTATTTCTCAATCCTTGTTAGTGCAGTAGTAGTATATTTTTTCTCTAACACAAGCACTGAAAAGACTGTGGATTTTATTGCGGCGATAGTTTGCCTAATTGTGATACTGGTTTTTTGTATTATTATCATTCGTAAGAGTTTAACAGCAGCTTTAGTAGCCTTAGCCTTAGCTTATACTGTAGTTTTCACCGTAGCCTTAGCCGCAGCCTTAGGCGCAGCCTTAGGCGCAGCCTTAGCCGCAGCCTTAGTCGTAGGCGTAGTCATAACCGTAGCCTTAGCCGTAGCCTTAGCCTTTACTGTAGCCGTAGTCGGAGCCTTTACTGTAGCCTTAGCCATAGACTTCGCCGTAGCCGTAGCCTTCCCCTTCGCTGGAGCCTTAGCCTTAGCCGTAGCCTTCGCCTTTACATTATTTAGCGCTTACATTGGCTGGCGTAGTCTAGCGGGAGATGAAAAAGATACTTGGATTCGCTCATTTGCTCTTGCCTTCGCTGCTACAGGTGGTACAAGTTTTCGTAATGCTGATTTAACTAATACTAATTTTACTAGTGTAATTCTCAGAAATACAGATTTTAGAAAGGCCAACCTAACGCGCACTCGTTTTTATGAAGCTAAAAAATTAGACTTAGCGAGAGTAGACCATCCGACATTGATTAACCAAGCTATTCTCAATTTATTAGTAACTGGCAATGGTAGAGGAAAATCTTATGCTGGTGCGAATTTAAAAGGCGCAAACCTCATCAGTGCAGATTTAAAAGAAGCGAATCTAAAAGATGCTGATATTACAGAAGCCACCTTTCAAGGCGCTTGTTTAGAGCGGGCAAATCTCACTCTAGCTCAAGCTGTAGGTACTAACTTCACCAGCGTCTCCCGAACCTGAGAAGCCGGGAATTAAGGAATTGTTGACGCAATTGCAAGCAGCGATCGCATCTGATACAAACTTACCGCAAGAAGATAAAGCTGAGGCATTAGAGCAAGTGAAAGCCTTAGCAGAAGCCGCAAAAAGTCCCCAAGAAGGGGCAGTGCAAAAGACGGCGAAAACGGCTATAAAGATTTTAAAAGGGACAATCGCTAGTTTACCCAGTGCCACAAAGTTGGTTGAACAGTGCAGCAATCTATTACCGTTGATTTCAAGTTTTCTGGGTTTAGGGTAGCGTGTCAACTTAAGACCCGGCGAATGGAATTCGCGGCTATACAAACAAAGCCCACCTCCGTGGGCTAAGAGAAAATTAAGGTTTTTTAACCCGCGCAGGCGGGTTTTGTCTGTGTAGACGCGGTTTCTAACCGCCCTTTTAACCTTAAGTTGACACCTATGAGCATTGCTGTGCCCCTAGCAACGTATTTGTATGATTATTAAAGTGAAATGGTATAAGAGATTTACAAGAAATAAATAAACGTAGACGCGCATAGGCTTGCCGCAGGCTACCACAGAGACGCAGAAAAGCCAGTGCGTTGCGATTTGCATTTTTTTCCCAAGCATCGCCAGAGCTTGGACTTTTTTGTAGCAGCTTAACTAAATGGCATATTCCTTACTCATTTCGGTAGATTTAGCAAGCAAAATTTTAATTATGAATTATGAATTATGAATTAGATTGACCATCCCCTCTATTTGGCAATGGCGAACCAAGGATGCTGAGATTGAGAACATGACCACCAGTAACTAAATAAACAGTATCACTGAGCGCACTTAGCTGGCGCACTAAAGAACCCAGGCGATCGCGGAACGTCCTGCCAAGGGGATAAGCTGGTACTACACCCCAGCCCACCTCTTCTGCTACAAACAGCATATCAGCCGCAACCAGATCCACCGTCTCTAACAACTCTGCAAGGATGTTTTCCCAGCTAGATTCATCGTGTTCCAGAAAATTAGCAACCCAAGTTCCTAAAGAATCAACTAAAAGGCAGGTATAGGGTTTTGCATCGGCGAGGGTAGCAGACAGTTCCACAGGTACAGATAGAGTTACCCAGTCTTGAGGACGACGTTGTTGGTGTTCTAAAATGCGTTGATGCCATTCATGATCATCTGGGTTATCGGTGGCTGTTGCTACGTAAACAACTGCTTTTCCTGACTGCATAGCCAGAGTTTCCGCCCATTCACTTTTACCAGATCGTGCTGGCCCTGTTACTAAGATGATTTTACCCAAAGTTATTTTCTGACTATTTTAACAATATCCCTACGGTTGCAATTTCTTACCGCACTTTTTTACTTCATCGGTGAGATTTTTGGTTTTAAATAACTTTTAAGGTATAAAATTAGCACCAGCATCATCGATGCCCCAACAACCCCATTCTTAATTATTTAATACTACTGGGGACAGCAAACTTTAGGATGTCTTTATGAACGCAGCTTTAAAACGCATAGAAGCAACTCTACACGATTTAGGAAATCGCGGCACTGCCTCTGCCGCCGAAACAGGTGATTCGACCACAAAACGGCCTTTCTCTTTTAGAATCAGCGTCGGAGCCAACGAACCCAGAGAAAGTACACAAACTGCATCTTTCCAGGATGGGGAACTGAATACACAAGGACAAACAGTTAACTTAGGCGTAAATACTGAGAGTGAGTATCCTCCTGAACAAAATTTCTTTCCTCACCATGACTCTGTGCAGACCTTTCAAGCTGAAGACAATGGTAGCAAAATACCCAGCCTACCCAAGTTGAAAACTCCGAGTTTTAGTAGCCATCGCCACGGTGCTAATCCAGCATTGGCGATGAATCTATTGCAAGAAATTCAGGAAACTGTCGCCGGATGGCAAACAGAATTACAAAATATTTTGAAGCAAATTCAGGATATTTACTTAGAAGGCCCAATTGTTAATGGCTGGTTAGAATCCAATTCCCAGGAATCAGAAGCGGGAGGAACCGCAACACTACGCCATGCAGAAGTTGATCGCCTGATGAACTACGTAGAAGAAATTTGCGCGACTGGTGGAAAAGTATCTTATGAATCATCTGTTAGTGGCTATCGCCTCTGTGGTGTAGACGATGCTGGTAAAGTCTGGTCGCGTCTATGTCCATCAGATCAGGTTCCCAATGTTAGTATGGCGATCGCTCGTTACCAAAAGTTACGTCAACTGTTAGGGCGCAAGCAATCCTTGGAAACCCGTCTGAGTCAACTAGCCCAAACTCTCGTCGTTTTACACGGACATATTCAACAAAGGTGAAGTTTTAAAAGACATATCCGAAGAAACTCGGTTGGTGGGTCAGTAAGTTTTAGTTTAGATTAACTCTCAGCAGTTGTGCGTTGGATTTAAGATTTTAATCTCAAATCGTTCGACTGAGCATCTCGACTTACTTCGATTGCGCTCAGCACAAGTCGCTCGATGGAACCGTAGTCGTACTCCTGCAAAGAAGCAAGCTACGTGTAGCGTTCTGCAGGAAAGTCCCAAATCTCAAATCCAAAATTAAATCTATGCCAGACACCCAAATCTCTGCCATTATCTGTACCCACAATCGAGATACCTATTTAGGGGCTGCAATTGATAGTCTTTTAGCGCAGAATTTTGCTGCTGACTTTGAAGTTGTGGTAGTTGATAATGGGTCTAGCGATCGCACTCGTGAGGTTGTAGAACTAAGAACCCACAATCCCCGCCTGAAATATGTCTTTGAACCCACTATTGGTTTATCTGTCGCCCGTAACACGGGTGCAAAAGTAGCTAGTAGTGATATCCTTGCTTATTTGGATGACGATGCCGTAGCCTGCGATCGCTGGCTAGAAGTTTTATATTTTGCCTACAATAATTCTAAGCTAGCGATCGCAGGTGGCAAAGTCACCCTCATCTGGCCCCCAGGAATCCAACAACCACGGTGGCTATCTCCGGGGCTAGCTGCAAATCTGGGTGCATACGACTTGGGTGATACTACCATCTACATTGAGCAACCTGGCTCAACCCCCAGAGGCTTAAATTACTCCATCCGCCGCAGTTTCCTAGAAGAAATTGGCGGTTTTGATCCTCATCTCGGTCGAGTGGGGAAAAATCTATTATCAAATGAAGAACTGCAAATGACCGAATTTGCCCTACAGCGTGGTTGGCAAGTCGCTTATCTTCCCGAAGCACTAGTTGCTCACAATGTTGCTCCAGAGCGCCTTCAACCCTCCTGGTTTTTAAATCGAGGCTGGTGGCAGGGTATTAGTGAGTGCTATCGAGAACAACTCACTGGTAAAGCCGGTATCACTCAATTGCAGCGAGGTAGTGAACGGTTTGTGCGCGGCTTGTATAAGGCATTGCAATATTTTTCTGATCCAGCAGAACGGTTTGACAAACTTGTTTATGCTTACGGTCAGATTGGTTACTTAAATGCTGCTATTCAAGGTCTTTTATCCACATCAAATAAGAAATAACCAATAACATAATTTATAGTGATATGTCATCTAAAATACCAGTTTCAGTACTAATTCCGGCAAAAAATGAACAAATAAACTTGCCTGCGTGCCTAGCTAGCCTCAGCAGAGCAGATGAAATATTTGTAGTAGATTCTCAAAGTAGCGATAACAGCATTGAAATTGCTAAAAGTCACGGTGTAAATGTCGTGCAATTCGACTTCAATGGACGCTGGCCTAAAAAGAAAAATTGGTCTTTAGATAATCTACCTTTTCGCAACGAATGGGTGCTAATTGTAGATTGCGATGAACGCATCCCTCCCGAACTTTGGTCAGAAATTGACCAAGTAATTCAAAACAAGGAATATACAGGTTATTATCTTAACCGTCGGGTATTTTTCTTAGGAAAATGGATTCGTTATGGGGGGAAATATCCTGATTGGAATCTACGTTTATTTCAACATAAAAATGGTCGCTACGAAAATCTACACACAGAAGACATTCCCAATACTGGTGATAACGAAGTTCACGAACATGTGATTTTGCAGGGGAAAGTTGGGTATCTCAAAAATGATATGCTCCACGAAGACTTCCGCGACCTTTACCACTGGTTAGAACGACACAACCGCTATTCAAACTGGGAAGCTAGTGTTTATTTTAATATTCTCGCAGGTAAAGATGATAGCGATACCATCGGCGCTAATCTATTTGGTGATGCCGTGCAACGCAAGCGCTTTTTGAAAAAAGTGTGGGTACACCTCCCATTTAAACCCATTTTACGGTTTGTTTTGTTTTATATTATTCAACGCGGTTTTTTGGATGGCAAAGCAGGATATATTTATGCACGCTTGCTGAGTCAATATGAATATCAAATTGGCGTTAAACTTTACGAATTACGCAACTGTGGTGGTCATTTAAATACTGCAACTACCCCGAAAGAAGGAGATGAGGAGCAGGGGAGCAAGGGAGCAGAAGAAAAGCTATTGACCATTGACTCCTAACTAATGACTCCTAACTAATGACTAATGACTAATGACTAATGACCAACCTTTAGTAGATTTACGTAAATATGACCAATCTTGGTTTGACCGGGGTCGTGCAAGTTGGTATATTTTATTATGGTGGTTTGTACAAGCGATCGCCTTTCCTCTCACTCCTCAACCGTTAAATATTCTGCGTTGTACTTTGCTACGATTATTTGGCGCTCGTATCGGCAAAGGTGTATTAATTCGACCCACCGCCCGCTTCACCTACCCTTGGAAAGTCACCATTGGTAACTACAGTTGGATTGGAGATAACGTAGTTTTATACAGCCTCGATCAGATCAGCATCGGTGAACACTGCGTAATTTCCCAAAAAAGTTACTTATGTACTGGTAGTCATGATCTCCAAGACCCGGCCTTTGGGTTGAAAACAGCGAGTATCACCATTGACAATGGTGCATGGGTAGCGGCAGATTGTTTTATTGGGCCGGGAGTGCAAATCGGGACTAATACTGTGATTGGCGCTCGTAGTAGTGTTTTTACTAATATGCCCTCTGGGAAAGTTTGTTGGGGAAGCCCCTGTCGTCCCAAGACAGTTCGGATAAAACTTGATCCCCCTACAAACCCGTGATTTTATAAATAAACATTAGTAGGTAAGCGGGAATAAAAGTGCGATCGCCACAATCTTATAACCAAGACGGTGAGTAGCAATGGTAATATGTTTTCATGGCTGCTCTAATCCTTGCTATTGATGAACAAACTATTGGATGAAACGCTGTCAATCAAAATTGCTGAAACCATAAACAGCAGAGCTAGCACTCCGTTTGATAATGCTTACAAAGCAGCATTGTCAACTGAGGGAGCAAAATATATTCAGGGATTTTTAGCTTTTCCTGGAAAGCCATACAGACCAGTTGAACACAGTTGGATCGAGCTAGACGATACCTCAGACAATGGCTCTCTTGTACGCATTATCGATCCCACATTACCGCACCTGAACAAAAATCCCCAAGAACTCTGGTATTTTGCAGCACAAAGGCTGACCGTTAAAAAACTGAAAGCCATCATTGAAGAATCGAAAGAAGATTATCCAGAAGATGACCCATTACCAATTTATGATGATCCACCTTATGAATATTACGGTGATGTCATGTTAGGTGGTCAAGATTATTTAGCAGCATATCAAGCCGCAGAGGCTAAGTGCAGAGAAATCAACGAACTCAACCCTGAGAGAAACTAACAAAACAGTATTAAATAATTCGTAATTACGAATTATTTAATACGATTTACCGTCGCTGCCAAAATATTCCCTATAGGCACAAATTTTGTCTCCACGCACATCAAAAGAAACTGCTACCCGATTTTTGTAAAGCTGTCCTAACAAAACTCCCTCATCTCGAAACTCAAAAACAGCCGTTGTTTCATTACTGGTAACACGGTCTAAACTAGTCAGGTTCAAACCCGGATTAAAAGATTCAAAAACGTACTCGAAAAATTCTCTAGTTCGCTCTTTTCCCACATTTAAACCGTGGAATTTTCCCATTGGAAACCAAAGGGTAAAATCTTCTGTGAGCATATCTAGAAATGCTTCCCAATTTCCTGTTGCTAGACCATGCGTAAAATGATCAAATGCTTGTTGAGCAACTTTTAAAGTATTTTCTGAATCTTGTGTCATTCTCACCCCCGACTGGATATAAACTAATATCGTGTTACTTAAAACCTCACCACCACTTTTCCACAATTCTGACCACTGAGGAGATATTCTACAGCATCAGGTATTGATTCTATGCCTGGAAACTGTGTTGAGTCAACGGCAACTTTAAGTTTGTCTGTGTAGAACAGGTTTAAAAGGCGATCGCGTGCCTCTGGTATATATTCTTTATAATTAGGCATGAGAAAGCCTCTCACAGAAGCAGATTTCCAAAATAGCTGCTGATAGATGCGTGGTTGGGTAATTTGCTCGACATTATTTGCGTATTCGGAGATAAAACCAACGACTACTAAGCGTCCCCGCACTGCTAAGTTTTCAACGCAAGTATCAAATACGGCTTTACCTACACACTCAAAAACGAGATTAATCCCATTGGGGTATTCTTGCTTGAGGATTTGATTGAGATTTTCTGTGCGATAGTTGATAATGCGATCGCACCCTAATTCTCTCAATAACTTTGCCTTCGCCTCAGAACTACAAGTACCAATGACATGATTACCAGCTAACTTTGCCAATTGCACCGCAATATGACCAGTTCCCCCTGCTGCTGCTGTCACTAAAACCACTTCATTACTTTGCATCTGTCCCACTTGTTCCAATGCCACCAAAGCTGATATAGCTGTAGGTATTAGTGTTAGCAACTCTGGCGTCGCTTCCTGCACCTTCACCGCTAAGTTTGCATCGATAACCTGATATTCTCGATAACCACCACCACGCAATGTAGTTATCACAGCATCATCTATTTGAAAATCTTTAACATTTTCACCGATAGCGACAACTTTTCCCACAGCTTCCACACCTAAATCAAAGGGAGGAATTGAGTTAACATAGGGAACATCACCACGACAAAGTAAGGTGTCAAAGCCACCGTTAACGCCAGCAAATTTGTTTTGAATTAAAAGTTGACTACCAGCAGGTTGTGAAATAGGAATCTCGACAACTTCAACAGCAAATTTAAAATCTGGGTTCAGTTGCTTTGCTATTAGCTTTCTGTAGGTTGTTGCGTTCATTTCCAAATCTTAGGTTTCCCTGACTACTAAAATAAATTATTTTTTTAAGTATAGCTTTGAGCGTTTTTGATATTACCAGATGCGGCAGGTGGGTTATAAATTAATATTTCCGGTTGGAAGATATTGTAATCTTAGAGGATGTTTGAAAAGTATTGGGCGAATAGAATTTGCTACTACACAAGCAAAGTCCACCTCCGTGGACTAATAAATCAAGGTTTTTAACCCAGGTCGGTGGGTTTTGTCTGTGTAGCCAAGCCAGTGCGTTGGGCGGCTCCGCCGACTTGAAGCATCTGGCGTGTGACTTCCAGTCGCCTTTTCAAACATCCTATTAGATGTATAAGTATTTTTAGATGTCAAGCAATGGTACTATAATATATTTTATTATTAACTTATATTAAGTTTTATATCTTAATGCAATAGATAATTTTCCTTAACTGAATCTGAAGCGTATTGAGTTAGAGATAAGCCACCCAGCTAAAAAAGCAGTTGTTATAGTATTTTAAAAACCATAAAAAGAACGAAAATATATGACCATTACTCCTGATAAACCAGAGATAGAACAACCTGTTGTCACTTTACCGATACCAGAAATTAGCCAAGAGTTTAACTGGAAAAACTGCTGGTATCCTATAACCTTCCTGGAAGATTTAGCGAAAGACCGTCCTCACAGCTTTTCCCTCTATAATGAACCTTTTGTATTATTCATAAATCAAGATGGGAAATCGGGGTGTTTAACAGATCGTTGTCCCCACCGCGCTGCTAAACTCTCGGATGGGCAAATTATTGATGGGAGAATTGAGTGCTTATACCACGGCTGGCAGTTTGCTACTGATGGCAAATGTCTGCACATTCCCCAGTTACCAACAGATGCCAAAATTCCTAGCAATGCTTGCTTGCCATCTTTTAAAGTTGTAGAACGCCAAGGTATAGTCTGGGTCTGGTTTGGCGAACTGAAAGCTGCTGATGAAGAATTGATCCCAACCATAACGGAATTGGACAAGCCGGAATGTATCTGCCTAGATTATGTAGCAGATATTCCTTATGACCAAAGCTATTTTATTGAAAATGCCGTAGATCCAGCTCACGTTTCGATCAGCCACGATCGCACTGAAATTAATGCTAAACGAGAAAACGCCCAACCGCTAGAAATGGAAATAATCGAGAGTTCTGCAAAAGGAATTCGCGGCAGATATCGCAGAACGCGGACAGCGAATGCAAACTGGTCTAATATGGATTTCGTCGCCCCTAATTTAGTGATATATGCATTTGGCAGCCAAGCAAATAGTTTTTATTCTGGAAATGCTGTATATGCAATTCCTCTAGGCAGGGGAAAGTGCCGCGTTCTGATCAGAAAATATTGGCGATCTTTAACATGGTCTGAAAAACTTAAGCCTCGCTGGTTAAAACATTTACATCAAAATAAAATATTAGATGAAGATTCGGTATTTCTTATTGGACTACAGACAGAAGTTGAGCGATTAGCAGAAAATCTCAAAGAAGTATATTTGCCGCTCAAGACTAGTGACACATTTGTCTTGGAGTACCGTAAGTGGCTGGATAAATTTGGGGCATCTTTGCCGTTTTATCGTGGCTATTCTACATCAAAGCAGGCTGAAAATCATGGGGAGTATAACCAAAAGCCAATGATGCTAGACCGACTTACCGGACACACACTGATCTGTAGTTCTTGTAATCGAGCCTATCAAGTTATAAATAATCTGAAACAGGGGTTAATTGGTGTGGCGATCGCAATGGCACTTTTAGCTATAGTTACAGATGGGTCAAGTCAGATCGCTACAGTTTTTGCTTCTCTATTAGCAGTAGCTTTGGCAGTGATGACTGAGAAACTCAAAACCAAGTTTGAACATATTTATACGCGGCAATAATTTGCTCATTAGACCTCTTGCATAAATCAAAAATAAGAACCCCACCCCGCCAAAGCTACGCTTTGTCTCCCCTCCCCGCTTGCGGGGAGGGGTGTTAGGGACTTTTGTAAGAGGTCTATTGCACTCAACCCAGAAGCGCTATAATCTGTACTACTCAGGCAGGGCTATTTCGTTCTAGACAGAAACCGCCCAGAACTGAAGTTCAGGGCTAATAGCTAAAGTCCGTTAAAACGGACTATACCCTTTTCTTAGTCGTCTAAAGACGACTTTCGCTATTAGACTCAGAATTCATTCTGAGGCGGGCTAGATGAGAATGAAATAGCCCTGACTACTCAGGACTTACCCAAAAAAGTTCCGAAGTAGCGGTAATTCATGAATTACCGCTACGACAAATCAGGTTTTTGAGAGAATTTTACGTAAGTCCTATTACTGTTTAAATTTTTCAGACTTCACAACTACCCATTGCGTCACAAACGCCATTGCTCGCCAGCCCAAAAATTTACCAATAGGTTCCGCCCGTTGGATGGCAATACGAGTTAAATCACCACCGACTCGTTCATGCCATTGAAATAAAGTTTGCTCACCCTCTACCGTCACCACATTTGCCACCAAACGTCCACCCGATCGCAATGCTTCCCAGCAGACATCAAAAAGTCCCGTTGCTGTCACTCCACCACCAATAAAAATCGCATCTGGTGCTGGTAAGTCTTTCAGAGCATGGGGCGCTTTACCTTCAATGATTTGCAGATTTGGAGTACCGAGAGTGGCGGCATTATCAGCAATATATAGTAGTCTAGAAGAATTTTGTTCGATCGCGATCGCCCGACAGCGAGTATGACTCCGCATCCATTCGATAGAAATTGAGCCGCAACCCGCGCCCACATCCCATAATAATTCTCCCGGTGTGGGTGCCAAAGCTGCCAAGGTGATTGCCCTAACTTCACGCTTCGTTAACTGTCCATCATGGTGGTAGGCCTTATCTGGTAATCCTGGTAACTTTGGTAAAGGGATAACCCCAGCATCAGCAATACAATAAACTGCGATCGCATTCAAAGCAGCAACTTCAGTTTCACTCCAGGATGCAGCCGTACCTGACACAATTCTTTCCTGAGCGCCGCCCATACGCTCCAACACGGTGATTTTACTGCCACCATAGCCGCGATTTGTCAAAATTTGAGCAACAATCGCGGGTGTGTCCTTCCCTTGACTCAAAATCAACAGCCGCGCTTCTGGATAGATGTAAGAGTGGAGTAGGGAGGATGGACGACCATTTAAACTCAAGGTTTCCACCTCAGTTAAAGGCCATCCCACCCTGGCACAGGCGAGGCTGAAGGCTGAAGGTGCAGGGATAATCGTCATTTCACAGACTGGAATTCGCTGCATCAAGGTAGCACCAATGCCGTAACACATCGGATCGCCGCTTGCGAGTACGCAAATCGACTGATTCCGACGCTGGATGATTTCCTCAACTGAAACACTAATTGGGGATGCCCAGACTAGTTTCTCACGTTGGTCATCTGTAGGGAGCATTGCTAAATGGCGATCGCCTCCTACAATTACTTTAGCTTGATCGACTAGAGAACGAGCGATCGCGCTTAACCCCTGTAATCCATCTTCCCCAATGCCGACAATAGAAAGCCATTTCTCTGTCATGCTAATTTATGATTAATTATTATTTCATAATTAAAACTTGACGATTCCGTTAATTATGGGCACAAACTATTTCGAGCTTCAGGATGAGTTACAAAATAGTCTTGGAGCCATTGACATCCCCGTGCTAGTAAATCATTTAACTGCAAACTCCACAAAATTACCTTGTCATCTTTACTAGCAGAAGCAATGATTTTTCCATCAGGGCTGAAACTGACGCTTGTCACTAAATCGTTATGTCCAGTCAAGGTAGTAATGGGAGTTCCATCTTTTTTCCAAAGTTTAATAGTTTTATCTGTGCTTCCAGAAGCAATGATTTCTCCATCGAGGCTAAAACTGATGCTATTTACTGAATCACGATGTCCAGTCAGAGTAGTGATAGGAGCAATTTTTATGCCCAGCGAAGGTTTTAATTAAAGTTCCGTCCCACTTCCAGAGTTTAATAGATTCTTGGTCAGTACCAAAAGCAATTATTTATTGGTTGGGACTGAAACTAACACTTGTAACACCACCTGCCTGTGTGTCCAGTTAAAGTATGAATTGGAGTTCCATTCGCTTTCCAAAGTTTAGCAGTTCCTTGCTCAGTACCAACGGCAATAGTTTTATTATCGGGGCTGAAACTGATACTATTTACCCAACCTTGATGTCCTGTGAGGTTAGCAATTAAAGTTCCATTTCGCTGCCATAGTTTTACAATACCATCCTTACCACCAGAAGCAATTATTTTGCCATCAGGGCTGAAACTGAAGCTGGTTATCCCACGTTTATGCCCAGTTAATGTAGTCATCATATCTGCGTTCAGCTTTCAGAGTTTGATAATTCCGTCGTTACTACCAGAAGCTATAATTTTGTCATCTTGGTTCCAACTCACGCTAGCTACTGAATCGCCATGTCCAACTAGGTTATTAATTAGAGTACCATCTAGTTGCCAGATTTTTACAGTTTGGTCACTACTACCATAAGCAATTATTTTACCATTACGGCCGGCTGAAACTGAGAGTATTTATCCTACGTGTATGTCCCTCGAAAGTTCTAATTAAAGTACCATCAAGGTTCCAAAGTTTGATAGTTGTATCATCACTACCAGAAGCAAATTTTTCTCCATCAGTACTAAAAATAATGCTTGTCACCAACCATTATGCCCATTATGCCCATTATGCCCATCACTAGTTGCGATGAAAGTACCATCGCTTTTCCATAGTTCAATCTTTCCTTTTTCATTCCCAACAGCAATAATTTCACCATTAGGACTGATAGTAGCGCTGGTGATTTCATTACTTTTAAGTGAGATAGTTCTAATAAAACTACCATCTATCTGCCAGAATTTTACAGTGCCATCTTTGCTGATAGAGAGGATAGTTTTATCAGAGATAAAAGTAGCACTAACTACCAAACTTGGATGTTCAAACAGGGTTTTAATGAAAGTACCATTTCGCTGCCAAAGTTCAATAGTTCCGTCTTGGCTACCCGAAGCAATAATTTTGCCATTAGGACTAATACTAATACTTTTTAGCTGATTTTTATGCCCAGAAAGAGTAGCGATCGCAGTTCCATTCTGATGCCATAATTTAATAGTACCGTCATCACTACCAGAAGCAATAATTTTCCCATCAGGACTGAAAGTTAGATTATTGAGTGTTATTTGTTCACTATCAAATTCATTAGATTCATGAATATTAACGAGGATATTCAGTAAAGCAGACAAAGGAGTGATTGTTTGATATTCTCCCAAAAATCACCTCATTCACAGGATCGTAAACGATTAGCTTTAGTTGTGAGCGTTGAATAACAATTTGAATAAATTGCAAAAAAATTGTAGGTTGGGTGGAGGCTTTGCGTAACCCAACATCCTGATACCCAAGATCCTGATAGATATATGTTGGGTTGCGCTCCGCTCCACCCAACCTACGTCTAGGTCTAATGCACTATTTGGACATGGTAGTGGTTTTATTGTGAGTCCAGATGGTCTAGTTTTAACTAATGCTCATGTTGTCGAAGATAGTTCTAAAACTGTTGCAGTAGTACTGGCTGATGGTATACGAGTTTTAGCTGATGTCGTTGGTTTTGGATCTGGAGGTTTAGATTTAGCCGCACTCAAGATTCGCAATCAAAAAAATCTGCCTTATCTGCGTTTAGCTACACCCGGTTCAGCACAAGTAGGTCAATCTGTCTATGCTATTGGTACTCCCCTAAGTCTGGAATTACAGAATACTTTAACCTATGGTGTTATCAGTCGTATTGATAAAAAATTAGGCTTAATCCAACACGATGCTGCTGTGAATCCTGGTAATTCTGGAGGACCACTCCTCAACTCTAATGGGCAAGTAATTGGTGTCAATAGTGCAATTTTCAATGATACTGAAATAAAAAGATTTATTGGTATTAGTTTTGCAATTCCTACAGAATTAATTAAGCCTTTTTTGGTAGCTGTAGAACAAGGTAATGCTCAGTTAGCAAGTGGGCGTAAACAACCTAGTAATAATGAAGACACGGATTTATCGTTGAATGGTCAAATTTTACAAGCAAGTCTGAAAAATGGCGATCGCACTTTACCAAATAATAGCTATTTTCATACTTATGTCTTTGAAGGCAAAGCAGGTCAACAGATAACTATTGAGATGAATAGTCAGCAAATAGACTCTCACTTGTACTTGCTGCTTCCTGCTAAAGAACAATTAATAGGAGAAAATGACGACATTTCCCCAAAAGATTTTAATGCTCGATTGACTGTTACTTTACCAGAAAATGGTATCTACTATCTGTTGGCTAACACTTTTGAAGCAGGAGAATCTGGTAGTTACAATTTACGCGCAACGATATCTCAGAAGTAATTTATTTAGGATTTACGCAAAAATATACGCTGTAGGGGCAATTCATGAATTGCCCCTACAATTTAAACTACTGCTGGTGTTGCTTTCACAACAAAAATTTTCTCAATCACATCTTCTACTACCTTATCTGGCGTGGAAGCACCAGAAGTAATTCCCACAACAATTTCTCCATCTGGCAACCAATTTTCTGTAGTTATTAACTGCCCATTTAATTGTCGATGTTCAATAGAATATCCTGATTTAAGGCGCTCAACAGTATCAATATGATAAGAAGGAATTCCGCGCTCAAAAGCAATTTGTTGCAATTGAGTAGTATTCGAGGAATTAAACCCACCAATTACTACCATCAAATCTAAATTATGTTGCACCAACTCCAACATGGCATCTTGGCGTTCTTGGGTGGCATCACAGATAGTGTTGAAGCTTTGGAAATGCTGATTTAACTCAATGGGGTTATACTTCTGCAACATAGTCCGCTCAAAAAGCTTACCAATTTGCTCAGTTTCGCCTTTAAGCATTGTAGTTTGGTTTGCAATGCCAACTCTTTCTAAATCTTGATCAGGGTCAAATCCTGCTGAACAAGCTTTAGCAAATTTTGTCAGAAATTCTTCCCGGTTCCCACCATTGATAATATAATCAGCAACATATTCTGCTTCTTGCAAGTTCAAGACAATTAAATATTTGCCCGCAAAAGAACTAGTAGCAACTGTTTCTTCGTGCTTATATTTACCGTGAATAATCGAAGTATAATCAACTTTTTTGTGCTTTTCTACTGTGTTCCAAACTTTAGATACCCAAGGACAAGTTGTATCAACAATTTTGCAGCCTTTGTCGTGAAGTATCTGCATTTCTTGAACGCTAGCCCCAAAAGCGGGTAATATGACGACATCACCAGTTCCCACAACCGAAAAGTCTTTTTGATTTGCTTCAATGGGGATGAATTCTACTTCCATCTCCTGCATTCGCTGATTTACAGAAGGATTGTGGATAATCTCGTTAGTAATCCAAATGTGTTCTGTGGGGAAGTGCTGACGGGTTTCGTAGGCCATTGCCACAGCCCGTTCTACACCCCAGCAAAAGCCAAAAGCTTGTGCTAATCGGATCGTCACATCACCTCGTTGTAGGGTGTAATTGCGATCGCGGATTTCCTGAATCAAGTTACTCTGATACTCAGATTGCAACTGGGTAGCAACTTCTGCTTGATGACCAAAGCCTTTGCGATTGTAATTTTCTGAATGTTGGAGGCTGCGCTTAAAAGCTTTTGTATCCATTATATTTGTCTACTTAAACCACTATTTTTTATTTTCTCGCACCTAGAGGCGATTTATAAGAAAAATGCTGAAAACCCTTTTTCCCCCGAAAAACGTTAACGCTAGGGTTTTAATTCGATATTGCTATAAATCTGCAATGCAGAACGCCAAACTATATAGCCTTCAGGACTTAAGTGTAAGCCATCAGTAGTAAATTCGCGGCGGAGATTACCTTGCTTGTTGGTAAACAGGGGATATAAATCGAGATATTTGACACCTTTTTTGGTAGATATGCTTTGCAGTTGTTGATTCAACTCGTGAATCCGACTATTGGCAACAACCAACAGTTTATCGCGTCCTTTCCAAGTTGCTGACTCTGCCCCATGTGGCAAAATCGATTGGACAACAATTTGCGCTGTCGGATGCACCTTTCGCAGGTAATTGATAATTTGCCGCTGATTATCTAAAATTACCCGATCGCTTATCCCCCCAATTAGGTCATTAATCCCAATCATCACAAAAATCACCTCTGGCCGGGTGCGGTCAAATATCTTTAATCTTTTCAAGAGTCCATTGCTGGTTTCGCCAGAAATTCCTTGATTGAGCCAATTTTTACCTTCGGGTAATAACTCAGGGGGAAACCACAAACTCAGAGAATCTCCCGCCAGTATGGTTAAATGCGGAGTCCGTTGGTCAGCAGCGACGTTGGCTTCTTGCTTGAGGATGTCTACCCACTCTTGGTAAGTGAGTTGGTGATGGCGACCCAAATCAGGTGTAGAAATTTCGGGTGAGTTGTTCAGGTTAATTGACTCCGGGGATGTGATTATCCCCCCAAAAAAAGCGGTCAATCTTTGCTGTTGCCAAATTAGCAGGATGACCGCCAACATGAGGACGCCGTTGGTTAACAGCGATAAAAATGCCCAGATCGGAAAGGTTTTTGCAGAAGTAGACACGACTAGCCAAATTTACCAATTATTTGAATCAAATTTTAACGCTAGCGATCGCAAATTACCTAATTTTAAACTAGGGAGTGGGGGAAGCAAACAGAAAGTTCTTCCCTCCAAACTCCTGTACAGACGCCATTAATCGCGTCTCTCCAAACTCCTGTACAGACGCCATTAATCGCGTCTCTACTCCCCACTCTTTACTGAGTCGGACGATCGCCAAACTCGGAGTTGTAACCTTCTTCACCGTGTTCGTTGATATCCAAACCTTGCAATTCGGCTTCCTCTTTGACTCGCAGCCCGACTGTAGCATCGATAATCTTGAGAATAATCCACGTACCAACACCTGCGATCGCATAAGCAACGACAATTGCTGCTAGTTCAACTCCTAATTCACCCAAATTACCACGTAGCACTCCGTCTTTACCTGCTCCGTTGACTTGAGTCGTGGCAAAGATCGCCGTTAAAATTGCCCCCACTGTACCACCAACGCCATGCACGGGATAGGTATCTAAAGCATCGTCAATTTCTAGCTTGTGCTTGAAACTGATCGCATAGAAGCAAACAAAGGCGGTGATGAAACCAATTAAAATCGCTGATAGCGGTGTGACAAATCCGGCGGCAGGAGTGATGCCCACTAAACCAGCAACGGCTCCGGTAGCTGCTCCCACGGCGGTCGGTTTACCCCGTAAAACTGCTTCCAAAATTACCCACATTAAAGCCGCCGCCGCCGCCCCTGCATTGGTGGCAACAAAGGCTGTTGTTGCCACATTTGTGACTAAGTTCCCAGAAGTTCCACTAGCAGCAGATAAGGCACTCCCAGAGTTGAAACCGAACCAACCAAACCACAGCAAGCTAGCACCCAGCAAAATAAAGGGGACATTGTGCGGCGGGCTAAGGCGATCGGGATGGGTTTTCCGAGGACCAAGGACGATCGCAGCTACTAGGGCGGAAACCCCAGAACTAATATGAACTACTGTGCCACCTGCAAAGTCGAGGGCACCCAAACCACCATACAAACCTAAAAATCCACCTTTCGCCCAGACCATGTGGGCGAGGGGAGCGTAAACAAAGGTTGACCACAGTAGAACAAACAGCGAATAGGCGCGGAAACTCATCCGCTCTACGATCGCCCCAGAAATTAAGGCTGGGGTGATAATCGCAAACATGGCTTGGTAGATCATGAATGCCTGGTGGGGAATCGTTCCGGCATAGGAGACGACTTCCGCCGGGTTTGAGCCTTTGAGATAATCGCTGATCTCTAAGCCAACACCATTCAACCCGAACCATTGCAATCCACCGATGAACGGTAAACCGGGCGCAAAGGCAAGACTATAGCCCCACAGAATCCAGGTGACACCCACGATCGCCATCAACACAAAGCTCATCATCAATGTGTTTAGGACGTTACGCGATCGCACAAATCCACCATAGAAGAATGCTAATCCTGGTGTCATTAGTAGCACCAGTGCTGCTGAAATCAGCATAAATGCTGTATCTCCAGTATCAGCAGTCGGCACAGCAGGGGCTGGCGTTTGGGCAAAAGCATTGCCCATTAGCGGGACTCCCAAAAACAGTAGGGTGATAGCCCCAATCATTACAACTTTCTTCAACACTTGTTTTTCTTCCTAAGTACCAACGAATTGTATTGTTAACTACATTTGATTACTTTTATTGACACATTTTTGTCTTGAAAGATACTTAACCATAATTTTCTGGAAATGTTAACAAAAATATAATCCTGATTGTAGTTGCCGAGATTTAAATAAAATTTTCAGTTACTTATTGTTACAACTAAGCTGAAAAACATCTAATTTGCATTATTACTTACGCAAAACTACACGCGGTAGGGGCAATTCATGTAGCTTTAGCTGACCGAACGGCTTTAACGAAGTAGAGCCGTGGGAGTATCTCAATTAAGTTCTGGGTGCAAACATGATAATTAAAACACTCACGAAAGCTAAACAAGCTCCGATGAGGTCGTAGCGGTCTGGAGTTACCCCGTCTACCTTCCAACCCCAAAGCATTGCCATTGCGATAAACACGCCACCGTAAGCCGCATACACTCTGCCAAAATTTGCCGATTGGAGAGTTGCAATAATCCCATAGAAAGCTAAAGCAATTCCCCCCAATATGCCCCACCAGAAGGGCTTCCCTTCACGCAACCACAACCAGATCAAGTAGCCGCCGCCGATTTCAAATAAACCAGCCCACAAAAAATACAGCAGGGACTTAATCATTTGACCGATTTTTGAATAAGCCGAACTCAGTGAAATTACGCTAACACTTTTAACTAAACTCTTGTCATTAATTAAAGTAAGTTTGTTGAACTGGGCATTGGGCATTGCTTATTTCCTTCCCCCCTGCTTCTTCCCCAGTTCCCATATAGATAAGGCTTAAGGATGAAAGCACCATTACCTGATAACGAAGCACAGAGAATCGAGACGCTTTTGGAGTATAAGATTCTTGATACGCCATCTGAAGCCGCTTTTGACGACCTCACCCATTTAGCCTCCTATATTTGTCAAACTCCTATTGCCTTAATTAGCTTAGTTGATACAAATCGTCAGTGGTTCAAGTCAAAAGTCGGAATGGAAGCCCGAGAAACACATCGAGATTTGGCATTCTGTGCCCATGCTATTTTACAGCCTGATGTTTTGATTGTGCCTGATACAACAGATGACGAACGGTTCGCTACAAACCTACTGGTAACATCTGATCCAAATATTCGGTTTTATGCTGGTGTACCTCTGAATAACCCTGAGGGATACGCCCTCGGAACCCTATGTGTAATTGACTACGTACCACGAGAACTTAGTCCAGAACAAGTGGAGGGATTACGAGCTTTGGGTCGTCAAGTCATGAAGCAACTGGAATTGCGCCGAAATTTAACAAGTTTGGTACTTGTTACCAAGAAAGGCAAACAGGCGCAGAAGGTACGCAAGCAGTTTTTCCAAAAGATTGCGGCAGGTTTTGGTTTGGCGGCGGTAATTTTAGTTCTGATTGGCGGGGTTTCTTATCAAAATATAATAAAATCTACTAATAATCGTAGTATAGCCAAAAAAACATACCAAAAAATCAGAAGTCTAGACCAACTAGTGTTCCAGATCAAGAATGCCCAAACTGGACAAAATAGTTACATTGTTAGTGGAGAAAAAATTTATTTAAAACCTTATCAAACAGCACTTAATAACGTCGATCAAGAAATTGCCAAGCTGAAGAGTTTAACAGCAGATCAACCGAACCAACGACAGCAGATCGCAACGCTTGAATCTCTGGTAACGGCTAAAGTTACTGAACTAAAACAGACTATCAAGTTGCGCCAGAACAAGGGATTAGAATCGGCGTTGCAAGTATTACTGAGAAATGATAAACAAAATCTCATGGATGATATCGACAAGATCATCAATGAGATCAAAAACGAAGAAATGGAGCGGCTTCAGCAACTGTTACAAGCAGGAAGGGTTCGGACTCGCAACACAATTCTGACACTTGCGATCGCTATCTGTCTAAGTTTTATCGTTCTTGCTGTAGTCTACTACTTGATCTATCGTGAGGTGAGTGAGCGCAAAAGAACAGAAGAAACCTTAAACCAAGAACGCAACTTTATCTCAGCAGTCCTGAATACAGCCAGCGCGTTGGTAATAGTTCTCGATTCTCAAGGGCAAATCGTTCGCTTCAATCAAGCTTGTGAGCAAACAACAGGTTACTCCTTCGATGAGGTGAGGGGTAGGTATTTCTGGAACTTATTTATAATTCCTGAAGAGGTGGAGCCTGTCAAAGCAGTTTTTGAGCAATTGAAAGTTGGTAGAGGCTTGCTGAAGTACGAAAACTATTGGCTAATGAAGGATGGCAGTCGCCGACTGATTGCCTGGTCAGATACCACCTTAACAGACTATGAAGGAGCGGTGGAATACATTGTTAGGACCGGCATTGACATCACGGATATTTCCGACGAGCTGCGCTTACGCAAACGATCTGAACGGCTTCTGAGTGTACAATATGCTGTAACCCAAGTTTTAGCAGATTCCGCTACGACGGGCGAAGCCACTCACCAAATCCTGCAAGGAATCTGCGAGAGTTTGGGATGGGATTTGGGTGAAATTTGGATGGTAGATCAGGAAGCAAATGTGCTGCGTTTCCTCGATACATGGCATAAAGCATCCTTTGAGGTGCAAGAGTTTGAAACACTGAATCGGCAAACCACGTTTCCCCCAGGAATTGGACTACCTGGTGGTGTTTGGGCGAGTTGTGAACCTGTTTGGATTGCTGATGTCGTTAAAGAACTCAGTTTCTCCCGCTTCCAAATCAGCGATCAAGTACAACTACACGCAGCCTTCGGTTTTCCGATCCGCATCGGTAACAAAATCCTCGGTGTGATTACCTGCTTCAACCAGGAAATCCAGCCACCTGACCAAGATTTGATCAAAACGATGAATTCTATCGGTGAGCAAGTGGGGCAGTTTATCCAGCGTAAACAGGGTGAAGAAGAAATACAACGCCAAAACTTGCGATCGCAACTATTTACCGAAATCACCCTGAAGATTCGCCAGTCTTTGCAAATCGAAGAAATTCTCCAAATCACTGTCCAGGAGATGCAAAAGATTCTCCAAGCCGACCGAGTTTTGATCTATCAGTTTTTACCCGATGAATCTGTAACCACCGTTGTTGAAGCTGTAGTTTCTGGCTTACCAGCAATTAAAGAGGAAAATATCACCCTCCCCTACTTTCAAGCCGAATATCTCCAACAGTACTATCTACAGCAGTACCGTCAAGGACGGATTTTGGGGCTAGCTAATTTGGACTTGCCGGAACTTGAACAAAGCCATCTGGAATTAATGCAACAGTTTGGGGTCAAATTCAATTTGGTTGTGCCCATTCTGGTGAAAGAAGAACTTCGCGGTTTACTCGTAGTTCATCAGTCTTATAATTTCCACCAATGGTCTAGCTTTGAAACTCATCTTTTGCGCGAAATAGCCGACCAAGTGGGTATTGCCTTAGCCCAAGCCGAACTATTAGCAGTACAAACTCGTCAGCGACAAGAACTTGAAATTGCCTATCGCCAAGCCGAAATGGCTTCTCAGATGAAAAGTGCCTTTTTGGCGAATATGAGTCATGAAATTCGCACTCCGATGAATGCTGTATTGGGAATGACCGGTTTAATGTTAGATACTCCCTTAGATGCAGAACAGCGAGATTTTATTGAAACAATTCGTAGTAGTGGAGATGCCCTTTTAAGTTTAATCAACGAGATTTTGGATCTTTCCAAACTTGAGGCTGGAGAGATGGCTCTCGAAACTCTAGATTTTGACCTATCCACTTGTGTAGAAGAAGTGGTGGAATTATTGGCTCCTTCAGCCTATAACAAGGGATTAGAAATTGCCGCACTGATTGAACACAACGTTCCCATTTACCTCAAAGGAGATTCTGGTAGGCTGCGGCAAATTCTGATGAACTTAATCAGCAACGCGATCAAGTTCACCAGCGCTGGCCAAGTATTAGTGCAAGCCGAATTGCGTACGCTTTCCTCTACTACAGCCACCATCCATTTTGCGATCGCAGATACGGGTCTTGGCATTAGTCCTGAAGACCAACGCAAACTCTTTATGCCATTTACCCAAGTGGATGCTTCTACGACTCGCAAATATGGTGGTACCGGTTTGGGATTAGCCATCTGTAAACAACTTATAACCTTGATGGGAGGAGTGATTGGGATAGAAAGTCAGATGGGGAAAGGATCTAATTTTTGGTTTGAGGTGCTTTTTCCGAAGCAAGTTGAGCCTGTTTTGCCAAAATCCGATGGCTTGTCTGCGACACGCTACGCAAATACCAACGCCAAGGGCGATCGCGGACTTTTGCACAATCGCCGCTTGTTAGTGGTGGATCATAACACTACTAATTACAAAATTATCTCCCATCAAGCGACTCATTGGGGAATGCAGGTAGATTACGCTAAGAGTGTTGCTGCTGCCCTGAAAGTTATTCAAGAAACTGGTGAGCAGGGTAAATCATATCATGTCGTCTTAGTTAATATGCAAATACCCAAAATAAATGGGATGACAATAGGCCAACAAATTAAAGCCAATTCGGCAATTGCTGAGATACCTTTGATTATGCTCACCTCTAGTAATCACCGGGATGAAGTGCAGCAGGCGCTGAAAATCGGAATTGCTGCTTATTTGGTCAAACCCATTAAGGCATCACGACTCCTGAATACGCTCATAACTACTTTACAAACTCAGCCGGAATCAGAACAAGAGGCTAGAGACTGGAGGCTAGAGTCTACTGAAGAAATCCAGAGTAGAGATTCAAGCATTCTTACTTCCGTTTACCCTAACCCTTCTACTCAATTCAAGTTAAGAATTCTGCTAGCAGAAGATAATTTAGTGAATCAGAAAGTAGCCTTGAAGCAACTCCAGAGTTTGGGCTACAAAGCCGATGTCGTTGCGAATGGAAAGGAAGTTTTACAGCTATTAGAAAAAATTCCTTACGATTTGATTTTAATGGATTGCCAAATGCCAATTCTCGACGGTTTGGAAACCACAAAAGAAATTCATCGTTGGCAAGAGGATGCTTTTGTCTTGCGTCGTCGTCCTGTGGTGATTGCGATGACGGCTAATGCGATGAAAGAAGACGAACAATTGTGTCTCAATGCCGGAATGGACGACTATTTGAGTAAGCCAGTGTTTAAAGAAAAATTGGCTACAACTCTAGAGCATTGGACAGGCGTGATTCTCTCAAAGCAAGAGGCAGTTGTGTTTGAACAGACAGTTTCCCCTGACCTCGCAATTGATTGGGAACACTTGCATCGAATATCGGGAAATGATCAAGAATTTGAATTAAATCTATTGCAAATATGCGTTGAAGATATGAAACCCCGTTTAGAGATAATTAAAACAGCGATCGCATCTCATGACTTTGGGCAAATTGTGCGAGAAACTCATCACTTTAAAGGTGCTAGTGCCAACATTGGAGCCACAACTATGTACCTAGTAGCTGACAAATTAGAACAATTGGCTTACTGTCAAGAGCGTAGAGGTACTATCAACTTAGTTTCAGAATTAGAAGAATTTCTCAACCGAATTCAAGACTTTTTAAACAGAAGGAAAGCAATAAATAACACTTTATTAGCAATTAAAAATGATGCGGCATAAACCCCCAACTAAGGTTTGACCCTCACTCCCAGCCCCTCTCCCAATTTTGGGAGAGGGGAGCAAATTATCTAGTTCCCCGAATCCCAAGTTGGGATTCGGGGTTAGGGGATGAGGGCAAAACGTCTTCTCAAAGCAGATTTTTTCTGAAGTTGACACCAATGATTCATGAATTGCCCCTACGTGAATAAAGCGCAGCCTCACATAGAATTGGTATTACTTATAAGCCGATTGCAGCATTTGCACGAAGGAAAACCTCTCCAGCAATTTTAAAGGACAGGTTTGCTGATATAGTAGCTGATACCGTCAGTACTTGGTGATTTTATAATTATTCCAGAGGTATTTGTGATGAAACGCTTAATCTACATCATCCCCGTTACTGCAATTGGCTTACTGACATTGGTAGGATGCAACAGCGCTCAAGAATCTGCTACCCAGACTCCTGCTGCAACTGAAACTACTGCGGCAACAACAGTATCCAAAACTCCTGGTGCTACGCAGGGAGGTTTTGGTACTTTGGTCAGTGTAGTTTCAAATACAAAAACTGCGGTGTCAGCCGGAAAGTTTGACAAAGCTCAACAGGAATTTGATAAGTTTGAAAATTCTTGGTCTAAGGTTGAGGATGGTGTCAAAACTAAATCTTCAAAAACCTATAATGCGATCGAAGATGCTGCAACCCAGGTGAAGGGTGCGCTGAAAGCAAAAGATAAAGCGAAAGCTCTTAAGGGGTTACAAACACTTGACACAAATATCGCCACTGTTTCTAAAGGTTAATTAACATATCACCAGGAGTCAAAAGACAGTAAAAAAACAAGCTTTAAATCTGACTTTGAAATAAATAGTTCTGTACCTCATCAAGTTGCATGCGATAGTTTCCACTGGAGAATTTGAATAATGCGTTCATTTCGCAAGTACCACCGGACTCTAGCAATTATTTTAGCTTTACCGCTTGCTTTAACATTGTTAACTGGGATTGCGGTTACGCTGGTAGGTGAGTGGTCAGCTAATCTTGGAGTTCCGCGTAGTCTACTGCTTTCAATTCATCGTGGTGAAATCTTCGGTTTAGGGGGAATCTACCCGATTTTGAACGGACTAGGACTATTGGGGTTGTTGGTTACTGGATTAAGTATGACTAGTTTGTTTGGCAGGAAAAGGCCAAAATCCGAGAGGGATTAGAAAAGACATAACTTTACTCAATCCATGCCAATGCGTGCCTACGCTGTACACACAAGTCTCTCCACAATTTACGGTTTATCCAATAGCTCAAATAAACCTCACCCTGGTTCTGCTACGCAAAACCTGTCCCTCTCCGTGAGTTCGGAGAGGGATGTCTGTTAGGACAGGGTGAGGTTTTTGTTTTTATACTACGCAAAACCTGTCCCCCTGCTCGCTTGCCTACAGTTGAGCATGAATTCTTATTGGATTTTCCACTCTCTTTTGCCCCCTCAAATCCCTTCCCCTACAGGACTTACGCAACTGGCACAGTGCGATCGCCATTTTATAGTATTTTGGCTCAACCAAGTTGAGATTGAGTTATCCGTTTTATCTCGTCAATCTTTAAGCTTCGGGTTGGGTGGTTATAATTCACTCAAGACTGTAAGGATTCATAATTGTAACTGGTGTCAGTTTAAAATCATCAACATTGCGGGTAACTATGTGCCTCATAAAGGCCGAAAACCGCTATAAATTTAGAATAACGAACCGCGTTCGCGGAGATCAAAGGAAGAGAGATGAGAAGAGAAGAGTTTGATGTGGGTGAGTATGTTGACCAAATGGGGTTGTTGTTGGATTTGGAGTTAAGAGATGAGTATCGTGATGGTGTGGTGGCAAATTTTGAGAGAATTAGGGCGATCACTAATCTTGTAAATGAGTTTCCCCTACCAGAGGATATTGAAGTTGCACCAGTTTTTCAACCATGAATGATGCTGTATCAATAGCTGCTGCTGTGCGTGAAGGTAAAGTTAGCGCGGTGGAAGTTACTCAGGCTGCGATCGCCCGAATCGCCGCGTGGGATAATCAACTCAACTGTTTTACGGCTGTGACTGCTGAAACAGCTTTAACAGATGCAGCCCGCATTGACACCGAAATTGCCCAAGGTAATAATCCGGGAACGCTGGCTGGTGTGCCTTTTGCGGTGAAAAATCTCTTCGATATCGCTGGTTTAACGACTCTGGCGGGATCAAAAATTAATGCAGAAAATCCAGCTGTTAAACAAGATGCAACAGCAGTGGCGAAGCTGAAACAAGCGGGTGCTGTGCTAGTTGGCGCTTTGAATATGGATGAGTACGCATACGGGTTTGTGACGGAAAACTCCCATTACGGTGCTACTCACAACCCCCATGATTTACAGCGAGTTGCTGGTGGTTCATCGGGTGGTTCGGCGGCGGCTGTTGCTGCTGGGTTAGTACCCCTGACGCTGGGTTCTGATACTAATGGTTCTATTCGCGTTCCGGCGGCGTTGTGTGGTGTTTTTGGTTTCAAGCCAACTTATGGACGCTTATCTCGTGCTGGGGTAGCTTTATTTTCTAGCAGTTTTGACCATATTGGATCTTTTGCGCGTTCAGTGCAGGATATCGCCACGGTGTTTGATGTCCTTCAAGGAGAAGACGATCGCGATCCAATTTGTACAAAGCGTCCGCCTGAATTGGTTTTATCACAACTTAAACAAGATATTTCTGATATTAGAATTGCGATCGCAGCTGATTATTTCACCAAAGGCGCAGAACTGGAAGCTTTAGCAGCAGTCCAAAAAGTAGCTGATGCAATAGAAGTCACTGAATACGTAACCATACCAGAAGCACACCGCGCCCGTGCAGCAGCTTTTGTGATTACAGCTAGCGAGGGTGCAAATCTGCATTTGGATAAATTGCAAAGTCGTCCTCAAGATTTTGATCCAGCGACACGCGATCGCTTTTTGGCTGGGGCGTTAATTCCTAGTAGCTGGTATCTCCAAGCACAACGGTTTAGAAGATGGTACCGCGATCGCATTCGGGAAGTTTTTCAAAATGTGGATGTAATTCTTGCCCCAACAACACCAATTTCCGCGCCGCTAATTGGTCAACAAACGATGATTTTGGATGGCGAAGAAATTCTTGTCCGTCCTCATTTAGGACTATTTACTCAACCATTATCTTTTATCGGTTTACCTGTTTTATCAGTACCAATTCAGCGCCCAAATGCCTTACCTTTAGGTGTGCAATTGATCGCAGCACCATATAATGAAGCGTTAATTTTACGGGTTGCGGCTGCGTTAGAGGCAAAAGGTGTAGTTTTAGCACCAGTGATTTTCAAGGCTATCAACTAAAACTAATCCTTTGAAAATCGCTATTTTACTTGAGAGCGATCGCACGAGCATATATCCACTACTTTGCTGTATCGGCTGACAAATTTTAACATAATACATTAAGAACCCTCAACTTTTTAGAAGTAAACTTGAAGTTGTGGTTCATACAACTTAAGCTGTGGTTACAAACGCTGATGTTGTTATAAGTAAACTTGAAGTTGTGGTTAATATAACTTAAGCTGTGGTTATAGATAGTGAAGCTGTGGTTAATACAACTTAAGCTGTGGTTATAAATACTCAAGCATCTATAGAGAATCAGGATCTACACCGAGCGATCGCAACCTTTCTGCTAATAATTGGGCGCGTTGTTGGGCTTGCTGGGCTTCTTGTTGGGCAAGTTTTGCCTGTTCTTCTGGTGTTAAAAGCCTTTCCCCTTGCTGATTATACCAATATAACCACTCGCGCGGAATGCCTAAATAAGTTCCCCGTTCCATACCAATTCCTAAACCAATCTCTGGTAGCCAAACGGGATTTTCATCTTGTAATTGATAGAGATTATTAACCAATTTGTAAACTTCTAATCGGGCTTTGCGGCGACGAGTCGGGTTATAGACGACATAATATAAAATCCCTAGTTTTGCATACTCTTGCTTCTTAGTTGAGTATTCACCGCGATATTTTCTAGATACCACTTCCAGCGTTAATATTGGGACTTTCCTCTCTTCCCAAAGCACATAACTGGGGCGGAGGTTTTCATCATAAAATCGCTCAACGCCCAGACTCAAAAACCCATCTGGTACTATCGGCGGTAAATCTGGGTGATAATAAATACCCATATCAACGCCAAAAAACCAATCCATCCGATCTGCCCAAGCCATAGCCAATATAGCCTTGAGTAAACCGGGAATCAAATCTTGTAATTCATTATCCAGAGGAGTATCGTCAGAGTCTGGCAGTTCCTCAGAAGAGGGCAAGCAAGCTAATGGATCGTACTCTAACATGATGAATTTACCGATTCTCTGAATAATTCGATCATAATGCGATCTTCAACTTTTTCTGACCTCTCCCCTTTTAGACTACCGTGTACACATAAGGCCAAAGAAACCTCACCCTGGTTCTGCTACGCAAAACCTGTCCCTCTCCTTGGTAAGGAGAAGGATGTTCGTTAGGACAGGGTGCAATACGGTTCGGATAAGGTTTTTTGATGACACGCCGCTAATCACAAAGACGCGATAAATCGCCGTCTTTACAATAATCAGTCCTTTGTCTTGACGGCGATTTATCGCGTCTCTTGCCTTAACCGAACCGTATTGGGACAGGGTGAGGTTTTTGGGTAATTCTTGGTGCTAATTAAGACTTAATATTGAGATTCTATCCAAGGGTGACGGACATTATACATCATAAATTTTTGTTGCAAATAGTACGGTCTATCCCTAGCGTAAAGTGGACAATTTGACAATCTTTAATACTAAAACTACTTGGCGTATAGTCATAATCTGTCCGCACGCAACAAGAACGCAAGACACCTAATATATGGTTCGAGAACTCGAAAGAAAACGCCAGAGTGCAAAGTTTCCCGAAACTGCACCGGCTGCTAATCCCGTATTTTTTAGAACCTATAGCCGCCGTACAAAGGCGGGACTAAGGGAAACATGGGATGAGGTGTGCGATCGCACTCTACTCGGCTTAATCAAGCTGGGGAAGCTAACTCAACAAGAAGCTGCCATACTCGATCGGATGCAGCGCAACTTGAAAGCTATGCCAAGTGGACGCTGGCTATGGGTTGGTGGTACAGACTGGATAAGCAAACCAAAGAACTTTTCCGGCGCTTATAATTGCACCTCTACCAATTTAGAAGACTGGAGTGCCTTCGGATTAATGATGGATTTGGCAATGATGGGCTGTGGTACTGGAGCCGTCCTAGAACCACAATTTATTAACAAGTTGCCCCCCATCCGTAATCATTTGAATGTCACTGTACAAGGTGAAATTGGTAGCGCTCCTCAACAAGATCGGCGTGAATATACTGAAACTCATATAGAAGGCAACAGCGTCACTATTCACGTTGGAGATAGCCGTGAAGGTTGGGTTGAATCATATCAAGCCCTGTTGGAACTCTCCACTAATGAACACTTTTCAACAGCAGTTGAAGTATTAGTTGATATCAGCGATGTACGCAAAGCAGGAGAAACTCTTAACGGCTTTGGAGGAGTTGCTAATCCGGTTAAATTACCCGGACTTTATCAGCGTTGTGCATCTATTCTCAATAAAGCTGTAGGACGACAATTAAATTCAATTGAATGCTGTTTGTTAATCGATCAAGCTGCTGTCACAATTGTTGCTGGTAATATTCGCCGCTGTCTACCTGAAGATGCCTTAGTTCATACTTCTAAAGGTCTTATTCCCATTTGCGATGTCCAAGTGGGTGACTTAGTACAAACTCCTTTAGGATTTCGGCGAGTTGTTGATAAATTTGACCAAGGATTTCAGGATGTCTATGAAATTGAAACTAATGCGACTTACCCTAGAGCAACTTTAAACCACAGACAAGCAGTTCTTGCAAATGCTCAGGGGGAAATTACCTGGAAGTCCATTGCAAGTCTAGTTGAGGGCGATCGCCTACTGCACAACACACAAGTTCTACCTGGTACAGTTACCCATCTACCTGCTGATTTTACTGAATCTCGACCCTCAAACAGTCGTACAGCTAAGTCGTTTGTAATTCCCGAATTGACAGCTGAGATTGCTTGGCTAATTGGGTTAACCCACGGTGACGGCTATATTGCTCTCGGTCGCAATAAGTATGATAAGCCCTATAGTCGTGTTGAATGGGCAATGAATAGTTTAGATACGGAACTCACAGCTAGAGTTAAAGCCAAAATAGATGCTGCTTTAGCTTTATTTGGATTGACTGCTACTCATGGCATCATCAAGGGTGAAAACACTGCCAAATCAATCTGCTCATCTATTCGACTAGCTGAGTACTTCTACCGCTATATCAAGCAGCCTAATATTTCCCTAGCAATTCCTAGTTTTATTTTGCAGGGTTCAGTAGATATCAGGGCGGCTTATCTAGCTGGATTAATGGACAGTGATGGTGCTGTGAATAACCGACCTCCTCACTTAGTTACCTCAGTCTATCGGTCATTTATTAGACAAGTTAGTGCAGTTTTATCCAGTTTGGCGATCGCTGGCAGAATTAGCATTACCCATCCACAACAGGAAACATGGCAAGTTAAGTACAGCCTCACAATACCAGCCCTCAAAGAGCGTTACAACGCACTTATTGCACCACATTCAGTTAAAGGGTGTGTGAAAAAAGGATTGAAAATGTATGGTTTCACCCTCCCCGGTGCAATCATGCGGGAGGCTTATACCTATAGCGAAATGCGAGATATGGGATTCCAAGGTTCTCGCACTGTTGATGCCAATTATGAACGCTATATCGTTGAAGCTGATATCTCGCTAGATATTCCAGTTAGTGTTAAAGGATTGGGCAGTTATGATCATGTCCACACTTACGATATTGAAGTCGAAGAAGCTCATTGTTTCTATTGTGATGGCTATCTGACACATAATAGCGCTGGCATGAGGCAAGGTTCTAGCGAAGATAGTTTGTTCGCCGATGCCAAAGATAACTTATGGCAGCAGGATGAAAATGGCAACTGGCGAATCGATCCAGAGCGTGATGCACTTAGGATGGCAAATCATACGAGAGTTTTTCACCGCAAGCCAACATTAGAAGAATGTATTGATGCTGTCCGCAAACAATATTATAGTGGCGAGGGAGCGATTCAATGGGCTGGTGAAGCTGTGGCGCGATCGAACATTGATTTGCTACCAACACAAGCTTTGAAAGTTGAGTTTTTACAAGCTTATGAACAAGGAACAGCAAAACAGTGGTTACAGGAACGCTATTCAAATCTTGATGCTAATGAGCTAGAACATCGTTTAGCTCGCTATGGGCTAAATCCGTGTGGTAAGTGATTTTGCCTCACGTTAAAAACCTCGCAAAAACGGGGAAAGCTGAGATGCTAATCCCGTGGTAATCAAAGGAATTAAAAAGTCTTTGACACCGTACAGCGTAGAGAGTGGAACTAGATGACATCAGAAATTTGTGTCTAGAATATAATCTCTCCAAGAGTGCGGGGGTAGATGTGAAAAAAACTTTTATTATCTGAAGTCACATCTGCAAAAGGTACGCGGAGCTACTGCGAATAATCAAGCAGTAGAACTAGGGGATAAAAAGCTTCTAGGGTAACAAATATGGAAATCATCGGGAGTAACTTCCACTGCAATTTGTCTGAGGTTCACCTCAATCAAATTGACCCACATAACTACAAAGAACAGGAAGAGGCTTTCACTGCTGGGGCGCTATCTGTAGCAGCACTTTTAAATCACAAATTCTTAGAACCACGCTATCAATATAGCCGTGAATTAGACCCGATTGTCGGAGTTTCTTTTACAGGTTTATTTGATTTCTTCGTTCATGCTTTTGGTGTTGATTGGCTGCGCTGGTGGGAAAAAGGAAGACCTGCGACTGCACAAGGATTAGCTTTCAAACGTGAGGAAGAAAAATATCTAAGTTCCTGGAGAGATATTGTACATCGGGTGGTTTGGGATTATTGCGATCGCCACAATCTCAAACGTCCAAATCGCTGTACCACAGTCCAACCCAGTGGCACCAAGGCTTTATTAACTAATGCTAGTTCAGGATGGCATCCCCCGAAAGCCCAAAGATTTATTCGCCGCATCACCTTCGGCAAAAATGACCCAGTAGCCTTAGCTTGTATTGACTATGGTTACAATGTCATTCCCTCTCAATCAGACAAAGATGAACAGGGGAATTTGCTTAACGACCCCTTTGATTCACGGGTGAGTGAGTGGTTAGTAGAAATCCCTGTTTCTGTAACTTGGGCTGATTTACCAGGTGCCGATGAAATCGATGTTTCTAAGTTTCCAGTTTTAGCCCAATTTGATTTTGTCCTCCAGGTTCAACGTTGGTATGTGACTCACAACACATCAGCTACTTTAGAACTTCGCTCTGATGAAATCGAACCTTTGGCAGAGCGTATCTATGAAACTATCCAAAATGATCAAGGATATATTTCAGCCGCTCTTTTAGCCCGTTTTGATGACTTGCAATCATTCCCACGTTTACCATTTGAACCAATAGATAAATCAACCTACGATCGCTTGACTCAAGAAGTGAAAACACGGCGCAAAACAGATGATTTCTGTGCAGTCTTAAGCCGCTACGATTCCGGCGAAATGTCAGAGGCTGGCCCTAGTGGTTGTGACTCTGATAAATGTATGTTTCCCGATCAGCAACCAAGCTCATAAGGTGAAATGACTATCAACTTCGGATAGTCACTATTAAAAAGCAGTGGTTTTATATAAAACCACTGCTTTTTATATAAATAGGACTTACGCAAAACTACATACTGTAGGGGCAATTCATCTAGACTTTCAAGAAACACTTGACGTAAAGCTTATGTAGAAAGGGTTTGATAAAATTAA
>NZ_JABXKJ010000118.1 GCF_017115085.1 Nostoc sp. NMS7
TTGAAGGAAGTGGCGTGGAAACCCCCTGTTCCCGCACTGGCTTGGCTATACAAACAAAGTCCACCTCCGTGGACTAAGAAAAAATCAAAGGTTTTTAACCCACGGAGGTGGGTTTTGCCTGTGTAGCCAAGCCAGTGCGTTGGGCGGCTCCGCCGACTTGAAGCACCTGGCGCGCGACTTCTAGTCGCCTGGTGCAAGATATAAGTTAAAGGTTTTTTGATTCGACTAATTAGACGAATGCCATCTGAACTACCGAACTGACATCAGCATAGCTGCGCTATGCTATACAAACTATCGTTTAGCTACACGGATTAATCGGATTTAAAACTTGCGTAGGTGGGTTTTGTTTACTTCGCCAAATGCAACAGTGAACAATCGTCTGGTAAATTAGCTTAAAACTTTGGCCTTGCGACAGGATCAGGATCTAGCATATTACCTTTAGTAGTAGCATTTTCATTTTAGACACCCAATGCTGAACATTCCTCAATTACTGGCAACTGAAATAAACCTCAAACCCCATCAGGTGCAAAACGCGCTGGAACTTTTGGCGGAAGGTGCAACAATTCCCTTTATTGCACGTTACCGTAAAGAGCGCACTGATGAGATGAATGAAGTGCAACTACGTGAACTGGCGGAACGATATACTTATTTAACAGAACTGGAAGAACGAAAATCGGTGATCTTAAGTGCGATCGCTCAACAAGGTAAACTTACAGATGAACTCAAAGCCAAAATCTCATCCTGCTTACAAAAAACCGAACTTGAGGATTTATACTTACCCTATCGACCAAAGCGACGCACTCGCGCCACCATCGCCAGAGAAAAAGGACTCGAACCACTGGCGGAATTTATCAAGTCGCTAAATGTAAAAAATGCTGTAACGGCTTCCCTGGAGTCAGAAGCGGCTAAGTATATTTCGGAAACCAAGGGAGTAAAAACAGCAGCAGAAGCGCTTAAAGGTGCTGCTGATATTTTGGCGGAAGAAGTAGCTGAAAAAGCTGAGTTACGCGCATATATCCGCGACTATCTCCTAGAAGAAGGGGTATTGGTCTCTCGCATCAAAGATGATTATCCCGAAGGTACAACCAAATTTGAGATGTACCGAAACTATCAAATTAGGGTAAAAAATATTGCAGCCCACAATATGCTGGCGTTGTGTCGGGGTGAAGCTGAGAAAATATTAAGCTTTGAAATTGCTTTTGATGAGGATACGGTGCTTTACTATCTTGAGTCAAAAGAAATTCAAACCAAAGTTGGCACAATTCGGGATTTTTATCAAGCGATGTTGAAGGATGCATTCAACCGTTTGATGAAAGTCTCTCTAATGGGAGAGGTAATTTCTGAGATAAAAATCTATGCACATATAGAATCAATTAAGACATTTGAAACTAATCTGCGGGAGTTGCTGCTATCTGCACCAGCCGGGATGAAACCAACACTGGCGATAGACCCTGGATTTAGAACTGGGTGTAAAGTTGCAGTCCTCGACCAAACTGGGAAATTTTTGGAATATCAGGCGGTATTTCCCCACCAAGCGGCTGAACAACGACTCAAAGCAGCACAAACTGTCAAAAATCTGATTGAAAAGTACAAAATTGAGTTAATCGCCATCGGTAACGGTACAGCGTCCCGCGAGACAGAGGAATTTGTCACGCAAGTTCTAGAAACCATAGAACGCAAACCAGTTAAGGTGATGGTAAATGAGTCTGGCGCATCTATATATTCTGCGAGTACTGTGGCGCTGGAAGAATTTCCGGATTTAGATATTACGGTGCGCGGCGCCATTAGCATCGGTCGCCGTTTGCAAGACCCCTTAGCGGAACTGGTGAAAATCGATCCCAAATCCATTGGTGTGGGACAATATCAGCACGATGTCGATCAGAAGTTGTTGAAAAAGAAATTGGATGACACTGTAGAAAGCTGTGTGAACTACGTCGGCGTAGATTTAAACACCGCATCCAAAGAACTTCTGACTTCCGTCTCTGGGATTACGCCAACAATTGCCAATAACATTATCGCCTATCGCAACCAGTATGGAGCCTTTAAAAATCGGCGACAACTTTTGAAAGTTGCGAAGTTGGGGCCAAAGGCTTTTGAACAAGCAGCAGGTTTTCTGCGGATTCGCGGCGGTGACAACCCATTAGATAATACAGCAGTGCATCCAGAGAGTTATTCTGTAGTAGAAGCGATCGCATCTGATCTAAATGTGCCATTAAATCAGGTGACGCAAATTGCCGAAAAACTCAAAAAGACCAACCTGAAGAAATACGTTACCGATAGCATCGGCGAACCTACACTACGCGACATCCTCAGCGAACTAGAAAAACCAGGTAGAGATCCTCGTGCTGAGTTTAAGTATGCCACCTTCAGAGAAGGAATTAAGGAAATCAGAGACTTAAAGGTGGGAATGGAACTAGAGGGAATCGTGACGAATGTCGCCAACTTCGGCGCCTTTGTCGATATCGGCGTACATCAAGATGGTTTAGTGCATATATCCCAACTTGCTGATAGATTTGTAGACGATCCCAACAAAGTTGTCAAAGTCGGACAAGTAGTAAAAGTGCAGGTGTTAGAAATCGACGAGAAACTCAAGCGGATTAGTTTGTCGATGAAAGCAGTTAAACAATAAATCTCAGTATAAATACGAAGAATGCATCTAAAGCAAGCAGACCTAGAGATGTTAAATCTGTCTACTGCCACTGGAGAAATAGACCTGAAGATGATTTAGGAATGGCTCATAAGCGGTAATTTTATCTGGAACGTCGAGCCTTTACCCTCATTGCTCATCACATGAATGTGACCGCCGTGAGCCTGGACAATTTGTTGAACGATCGCTAATCCTAACCCAAATCCGCCGCTTTCTCTGGCACGTTCTGTGTCAACCCGGTAAAAGCGATCAAAAATGTAAGGTAAATCTGCCTCTGGAATTCCAATTCCAGTATCGATGACCTGAATTACCGCCCGATCTGGGTGAGGTTCTAAGCGTAACCAGACAGTTCCACCAGACGGAGTGTAATTGCAGGCGTTGTTGAGCAAGTTTTCAACAGCTAGCCGCAGCAAATCGGGATCAGCCCACAACTCAATAGGTTGTTCTGGTAAATGGTTGATCAACTTGAGCGACGCTTTTGCAGCTTGAGTATTATAATAAACTGCTAAATTCTCTAGCAAGCTATTAAGATTAACCTTTTTGAGAGATTCGGGAGTTAATTGTCCCTGATGCCGAGCCAACAGCAGTAGGTTATTGACCAAGGTACTCATCGACTTGGCGCTATCGATGATGTTCTCCACTGAGGGATGGATTTGGGGATAATCTGCGGACATTAGTAACCCAACTTGGGCATTGGTCAAAATTGCAGAAAGGGGCGATCGCAACTCATGAGAAGCATCTGATGTGAAGCGTTGCAGTTGATTATAGGCTTGCTGAACGGGTTGCATAGCTATGCCGCCAAGCACCCAACCTGTAAGTCCAATTAACCCCAGTGCTACAGGCACAGCCAGGGTCAATATTAACTGAAATTGTCTGAGATCGTTTTGAGTTTCTGTTAGCGGGATAGCAACTTGCAGATAACCGATCACCGAATTTCCTCCTTGAACAAGTAGCGTGACTTGACGCAACCAAAGCGCCTCGTTTGTAAGGGGGTCAACGGATTTAATCGTCAGAAAACCAGATGCTGTTTGTAACTGTTCTGGAGGTGGAGTCCCAAAAAACCGCTTAAGTTTACCTTCAGAGTCATACCAGCGAACATAAACCAGTTCAATATCAGCGGGGTGAGAACCACTACCCAATAGCGGTATATTGCTCAGATCGACTTGTTTATGTCCTTGATACAGCCGATACTGCGAACTGGCTGCCATTAGCTCTGCTCTTTTATAAAGCAGTTGATCTAATGCTTTGAGCTTGTCTTTTACCTCAAGATTATAAATCAATACGGTTCAGTTAAGGCTATGCAGTGCTTAAAATAACAAACACAGGAGGATT
>NZ_JABXKJ010000130.1 GCF_017115085.1 Nostoc sp. NMS7
ACGACACGTACACTCCTTTGTTAAGGATCGCCTGCTTTTAGTCTAAACTCCAGTAGTGATGACAGTCCCCGGAAACTTGCTAGATTTTCCGCAAGTGCATAAAGTGCTGGGTGCGATCGTCAATACTGGACGCTCATTTCCTTTTATATATTCTGCTTATGGTTTTAACACCACTAACACGCCTAATTGTTAGCACTTCCATCGGTACTACAGCCGCTTTAGTTCCCCTAACTCTCGCCGCCATCCCATTTTTTGGTCGCATTGCTGAAACTTTGTCGCTCAAACCAAAGAATTATTTTGATATTTGTGTCTATGGTCTTTTTACAGTTTATTTTCTCACTACTTGAGTGTAGATTCACATAGAAATACCTGCACTAAATTCTTATAGTCAAAGATAAAGAAATATTGATTAGATTTGAACATGCCCATCAAAAGGTGGTATCTTCTTTCTATATACTACGGTAAATCGATAAATTTAGTGTATTATGATCGATATGATCATAGATATGGCTGCTTAAACTCCTAAAAATTGATACCAAGGAGTCAATTGTGGTGAATTATTTCAAAGAACACCGCTTTCAGTACAAACAAAAATGTTCTGCCAGTAAGAACTTTGCGATCGCAACGTCTTTTCTTGGTTTGATAGCTTCTAGTTGCAGTCAACAAGCTATTAATGCCGCACCTAACTCAGATTCCTCTTCAAAAACTCTCACTACCAAAACTACAGAGAAAAACAATGTGATTCGCTTGGGCTACCAAAAAGGTGGGATTATTCCCATTGCACGTCAACGGGGTGAGCTAGAGCGTCAGTTAGTAAGGCAAAATATTAAAGTTGAATGGAGTGGGCCATTTGACCGTTGCGCTACGCTTTTAAATGTTCTCAATGGGAATCGAGCGGATATTGGCGGCTGTGGTGATATTCCTTCCATTTCTGGAATTGCTGCTGGACAACCTCTTTGTATTGGTTCTGTACAGCGCCCTAATCCAGGTTCTTTGAGTAGTGCCATCTTAGTTCGTGGTGATTCTCCCATTCGGAAACCGACTGATTTAATAGGTAAAAAAGTTGCTGTTAATCAAGGTGGTGCGGGCGAATATCTGTTATTAAAAGTTTTGGAAAAAGAAAATATTCCTTCATATAAAGTCCAGCGAGTTTACTTATCACCGAATGACGCTGCACCTGCTCTATATCAAGGTTCTGTTGATGCCTGGGCAGTTTGGGAACCTTATATTTCCATTGCCCAATTAGAACATAAAGCGCGAAGAATCACCACTACACACCCTGCCCCTACTTACAGCATTATGGTTGTTCGTACTGATGCAGCTAAAGAAAATCCTGCAGCTGTGAAAGCTGCTCTCACTGCTTTGAGTGAGGATGGTGAATGGTTAAATCAACACACTAATGCTGCATCAGATTTTTTAGTTAAAGAGCTAAAAATCTCTGATGCGGTAGCCAAGCAGGTGACTAAAAATCGAGGCCCAGAGTCTTACGTATTTCCTAATGCTGAAGATATCGCCAATCTTCAGAAAACAGCTGACTGGTTACTAGAGCAAAAAATTATTCCGCAACGAGTAGATATTACAACGGCAGTGTGTCCGTTAGAAACTACCGCCGCTAGGTAGCAAAGATCCAGTATTCTATCCATCTATCTTAATCCATGTCATGGGTAACGATACTAATAGTATTTGGCGACATCATTATCATCCCGAACAAAAGAGTTTGCGGTCTTTACGCTCTGGATATTCCAATGTACTTATGAAACAAGAAAGAGAAAATCATGCCAAATTTCACTAGACCACAACCGCCAGTCTTTGAACGAGTTGAAGAAGAACGACTCTACCGCAAACAACGCCTTGCTGCGGCATTTCGACTGTTTGCTCGTTTTGGCTTTAGCGAAGGAACAGCAGGCCACATCACCGCCAGAGATCCAGAGTTTACCGACCATTTTTGGGTAAATCCCCTTGGCAAGTACTTTGGCCACATCCGGGTTTCTGACTTGATTTTGGTCGATAGAGAAGGAGAAGTTGTCAAAGGTAATGCTCCCGTCAATCGCGCCCCTTTTGCCATTCATTCACAGGTTCATGAAGCGCGACCTGATATAGTTGCAGCTGCTCATGCTCATTCTCTGCATGGGAAATCTTGGTCAAGCCTTGGTCGCCTGCTTGATCCCCTAACTCAAGATGCTTGTGCTTTCTATCAAGACCAGGCTCTATTTGATGACTATAGAGGAGTAGTTTTAGATACTTCCGAGGGTAAAAGAATTGCTGAATCTTTGGGAGACAACAAAGCTGTCATCCTACGGAATCATGGCTTTTTGACGGTGGGACAGACAGTAGACGAAGCTGCTTTTTGGTACATTTCTTTTGAGCGATCGGCTCAAGCCCAACTGCTTGCAGAAGCAGCTGGCAAACCACTTCCCATTGACCACGAAACAGCAACTTTTACTCATAACCAAGTAGGAACTCATTCCGGCGGTTGGTTTAGCTTTCAGCCACTCTACGACCGAATTGTGGGCAAAGAACCAGGTTTACTAGAGTAGTTGGTGGTTATTTTTCTTCATTGTCTTTTTATACCAAAAAATAACGTGTCTATAAATTTGCAGCAGAATTTTTTCTTCTCTCTGGGTTGCTTGTTAGTAGTAACAACGGCTTGCTCAGAGGTTAAGTCTACCAGTCCGGCAACGATCGCTGCTAATCCTAGTCCATCCCAAATCGCAGTATCGAATACAACTCAATTGCATGTTGCTAAATCTAAAGGTGGCTGGGACTTAAATTTAAAGTTAGCTGGACTAGATCATTTCCCTTATCAAACTCAATTTACTGAGTTTACTGGGGGTAATTTGATGGTACAGTCAATCAATGCTGGTGCGATTGACTTGGGATCTGCTAGTGAAATTCCGCCGATTTTTGCGATTGAATCGAAAGCATCTGTAAAAATTATTGCCGCTCTCAAAGGGCCGACGGTTGGTCAAGTTGTACTCGTACCCAAGGACTCGACTGCCAAAACGATCGCTGACCTCAAAGGTAAGAATGTAGGTTACGTTAAAGCTACAACTGCCCACTACTTCCTGATTAAGATGTTGGAGAAAGTCGGGCTGAGGATGAAGGATATCAATGCAATTCCTTTATCAATACCCGATGGGCTTTCGGCTTTTCGTAAAGGACAGCTTGATGCTTGGGCTACCTACGGTTATTCCATCCCCCAAGCCAAAAAAGAAGGGGCGCGGGTGCTGGAATCTGCAAAAGATATTTTGAGTGGTAACTTCGTGATTATTGCTTCACCCAATGCGATCGCTGATCCCCAAAAGAAGGTTGCGATCGCTGATTTTCTCTGTCGTTTGCAGAAATCCCAAACTTGGCGGGAATCTAATCTCAAGCAATGGTCGAAGAATTATGCAACTACCATTGATGTTGATGAAGGCATCGTTTATCAGGATGCCAAGCAAGGACAACAACAGCGTCGTCAAGAATTACTTCCTGTTTCTGACGCAGCTATTGCTTCTCAGCAAAAGGTTGCTGATACCTTTTTTCAAGCGGGTGTAATTCCCACAAAAGTTGATGTGAAACAACTTTGGGACAGCAGTTTTAACGAAGATATCGCCAAATGCCAATAATTGCAGCAAGAAGTAAAAAGCTAAATGTCAAAATCACCTTATTTTTAATAAGGGTAAAAATATGTTTCATGGAATAGAAAGAGAATTATTAAATGGAGTACCTTGGTTATTTGGACAACAGTCTCAATTACCACATCATCTCCAATTAACAGATCACGAAGAACATGAGATACGTGATATTTGGGAATTCCCACCACAAGAATCTGCTGATCGTGAGCGTGTTCTTAAGCAGGAGATAAAACGGTTTGGGATTTTCAGCAAACTAAAAAGTTTTTCTTTAAAGGCGTAGGCGTAGCCCCCACTTCTCTACGAGACCCTTCTCTACGAGACGCTGCGCGTAGCTTGCTTCCACGA
>NZ_JABXKJ010000179.1 GCF_017115085.1 Nostoc sp. NMS7
TCCAAGAAATAAATTATCCATCTTGTGGGGTGGGCATCCTGCCCGCCCTGAATATGGGACGGGTGGGGACACCCATCCCACTAGAAAATTTGGGATGTTTTTTTATTTGTCAGTCCCTTACTGCATGAGAAGCCCATAATTATATGCAGCCTAACTACTTATTAGAGGGAATTTTTCTGGATATCTACCGGGAGCAAGTGAGGATAAACCGGGGTTATGGCCGTTTGCCTTCATAATAGACAGAAATTTTCTAGATAATATCTATATTCAGGTATTATACGGAATATTTCCGGCTATGTACTACATTTGGGGTAGATATCCCGAATCTTTCTGGATAACATCCGTATTAAGACATCTAAACGGACATAGCCATGCTCAAAATGAGTAAATTAATCATTAGATAACTAGTTTAGAAGGTTTAGAAGCATTATGCACTCTGTACTGGATGCTGCCCATAATATGGCAAAGCCTTTGACCAATTAGGACACTTGCCTTCTTGCCAATCGAGATTAGCTAATTCCAAAATACTTGTCACCGTTGCTGCTAACCCAGATTGGGCTTGAATCAACTGATAATTAGTCTTCCAATTCGCTAAAGTTTCCTGCCATGCTTCTGGTGTCAACACTCTATCTGACAAACACGCTCTTAGTTTAGAACTATCTGGCTCAAACTGATAAATAGCAGCAAAAATTTGACCTCGTTGTGCTGGCATTTCCACAGCGATAGTTTTGGAATTTTGACTTTTGCCTGCTTCTGACCAAGCTACCGCCGCTAAAGTTGAAATCGCAAATACAGGGATATTTAATTGTTGCCCCAAAGTCCGAGCAGTAACAACACCAATCCGAGTTCCGGTAAAGCCACCAGGACCTTTTGCAACTGCGATATAAGACAAATCTGCCCAAGTTTGCGGTTTGATAAATTCAATTAAATATTGATGTATTAAGCTAGATAAATCACGCCCCAAATTCCAAACTTGAAAGCGAGTTTCACTGGCCAAATTACTAATTGCCAAACCTAATTCCGGTGTGGTGGTGTGTAGTCCCAAGGCGTATTTATTTATTGCTATGTCTTCTAGTTCGGTTGTCAAAGTTACTTAAAATATATATTTTTATAGAATTAACGTGATTTATTCAAGCATATAACATTGCGGTTCTTAATTGAATACACTACTGAGTAACAATCAGTCAAACGCTCTTGTTGCAAGGTTTGTGAGAGCCAATACTGTTCAGTCCCTCGGTGCGATCGCGGCTAGGATGGGGGATTTGGATTACCGCCTTGCTGTCTGAGTAGATAGTCCAAAACTCGGTCAATTCGCTCCAAAGCAGCCCCTGTGGTGAGTTGAAACTCCTGAAACTGAGATTTTTGTTCTTCAAAGTTTCGGTCAAGCTTTAGCATCAGTGCTTCTAATCGCTCAGTTCGTGCCTTTGTTTCCTCTATCTCACCGCCTGCCTTTGTAAATAGGCGTTGCGTGTGAGTGATAAAACTATCAACCTTATCAGAAAGTTGGTCAACCTTTACCCCTGTCTGGTCGAGGTGAGATTGGGTACGGTCTTGTTTGATGGTCAACTCGTCGAGGTGAGATTGGGTACGATCTTGTTTGATGGTCAACTCATCAAGCCGCTTGCTTGATGAATCGGCATAGCTAGCAGTAGACACTAGCAATCGCTTAACAGTTTCGAGTTCACCTTCTACATGGTCTAGTCGCTGTGTGTTGGTCATGCTGTTTTCTCTTGGCTGGCTTCTTTATCTTCTGCGATCGCCTTCCTAAGAATAACTTTTGTTAGTTGTGGGACGCTTAAAAATTCTCTTGCCGCCCATCTTTATCCCCATTTGTATGATACATTAGCCCCTGACCAATTAGGAGATTTGCCCTGGTGAGAATCGAGATTACTTAGTTCCTGTAAAGCCGCCAGTGCTTTTTGCAACTGCGATATCAGACAAATCTGCCCAAGTTTGGGGTTTGATAAATTCAATTAAATTAAATACTGTTTTGTAGAGTTTCCATCCCCGTGAGGGGAAAGTGATTGCAAAACCCTACCCTTCTATAACCCTTACTCTAACTGGTTTTGAAAGGTCATTTTCGAGGGGGTCTATTCAGATCAAAATTTTCCAAATTTAGATCCCCGACTTCTTTAAGAAGTCGGGGATCTGGACATAGGATTGCTATATGTTAAGTTTTACCCATTTGACAAGACTCTAACTTTGTTAACTTGACACTAATGGGAAGATGCCCACGCCACAAGAGATACTGCGATCATTCTCTTCCCCAGAACGCCGGATATTTATGCTCTCCTTTAATCTTCTGGGATACGAAGCCTGGAATATCAGCAGTGTCAATTGCGAAGACGAAGAACTTGTTTGGGTTCTCGATACCTGCTGGATGGTAAGCATCCGACGTGATGGTACCAACAAAGTCGTTATCATTGGTGATGAAAAGCGTATGCTTGATTACGCCCTTGATCACCACATCTGATCCGAAAGCCAAACCTTCAAGCTTGGCGGGTATGTCCTCTGCTTTGATCCCATTCTGAGTCAGGGTAGCTACTACATCGAGGAATAGGGTCTTATTTACTGCCTTACCCGCAAGGTTCTTTTCACCAGTGATCTTGCTTACTTCTTGAGCATTCGTCAGATTGATCCGGTATATCTTCTTGAAAGCAGCCTGAGAGCCATCGCCCAACCCCTTGCCATCTCGTTCGTCTACTAGGAATTCGCGATCGTTGATGGCCAAAATCTCACTTACTGTCGAGTATTTTGGTTTAGCTGAGGTGCCGATATTATCTAGCTGATAAGCGTATTCCTGGGTGGCACCTGTTGCAATGTCGATCTTAACAATTCTGGTGTAAGCGCCATTAGTACCACCGTCCTGGAGCAACGGACTCTGCATGATGCCGACTAGAGTCTTGCCATTAGGGGTAATCGCCAGACCTTCCATACCTTTGTTCGCAACACGTCCAGATGTGTTACTGCTAATCTCTGTATCACCAACAGGATTTAGCTTTTTGACTGCGAACTTGCTGTCGAGCGTAAAGACCTTGATGCGCTTACCTGTCTCACGGTTGAATTGGTACACATAGGGGCCGTATTCATCGGAGATAAAGATGGACTCACCGTCATTGGATACACGCACACCCTCAGGATCGAAGCGGGCATTATTGGGATAGGTCGATATCTGACTGGGGTCGAAGTTGTCTGAGCGTCCAGTGAAATAGTAGGTATTCTTGGCATTCAGCGCCGGGACACCGCTTGGTACTCCCAGTCCCACCCCAGTACCGTAGTAGAGAGGCTTCTTGCTCGATAGCAGGGTTGTGTCAATTAGAGAAGGAGTAAGAGTAAAGGGCAACGCTGAACCAAGCTGGCTAGGTATGAGTTTCAGACTGATGGTTTGGAAGCGGTTGATATAGGATGTTGTGTCATCCACAGCGCTATTGTATGCCTTGGCATTCGGTCCGCGATCTGGGATGGCGATAAAGGTGTTACGGCCAGCGTAGGCCAGTCCTGACCCAAAACCACCGAGGATGTTTCCTGGAACACCATTTTCAAGGGGAGCGGAAGTTTTGCTGGAGAGGTCACTGATGTTACCACTCAGGCTCCCAATTGCGACCAGCTTAACCTCTGCGTTGGCGGCGGGGGCAGCAAAAAATGACGCTAATAAGAACAGAATGAGGTTTGTCTTGAGCATATTAGTATTCCTACTAGAGACAATATTTACTGAGGGATATTGTATTTTTTTCACTTTGTTATTATCTATGCCTCATGATTAAGCTAGCTTTAATTAAAGATTAATTACAAGTTAAGGCATGAATGGCTGATGCCTACCACTATTAAACATCTGCGAAAAAGAATGTAGATACGTAGCACTGCTACGTCTCTACAAGGGTTCTGGGTAACGCATATTTAATTTCTG
>NZ_JABXKJ010000023.1 GCF_017115085.1 Nostoc sp. NMS7
CCCAATGCCCAATGCCCAATGCCCAATGCCCAATGCCCAATGCCCAATGCCCAATGATTAAATATCCCCAGATTCTTTTGTTGTTTCTAGGTTCCCACTATCATTTGATGCTGGTACCCTCGACTGAGGTGGTTCAATTACTAACGAAGTCCCAGAGGAACCGTCTAAGATAAGTTGCTCTGAGCCTGCATCCACAGTTTTTGGGTCTGGAAATACAAATCGTAACAAAGGAGGAGCTAAAAAGGTTGTCAAGATAACCATCACGATAATTGCCGCCCCTAATGGTTTCGAGAGAGTGCCACTGGTAGCGCCGACGCTAGCAAACACCAACCCAACTTCGCCTCTGGGAATCATCCCCACACCGATCGCTAAACGGTTGATTTCCGGTTTACCAAACACGCTTAAGCCTGTGATTACTTTACCGAGAATGGCTACTGTGATCAGGAAAGTTGCCATAATTAGACCTTCACGATTGTCGGGAATTGCTGGGTTTAACACTCCCAAATCGGTTTTTGCCCCAACAGCCACAAAGAAAATTGGCACTAACATATCGGCAATCGGACAGACTTGCTTTTGTAGTTCTTTGCGCTTATCTGTCTCTTCTAAGACTAAACCCGCCGCAAAAGCTCCCAGAATTGCTTCTAAGTGGATAACGGCGGCAAGGTATGCCATAGCAAAAGCGAAGATGAATGCTGGGATTACCAGTTCACCGCGAGTCTTGAGTTTATCAGCGATCGCCACAAAGGACTTATTGAAAAGATTGCCTAGTAAGATTGCTCCTAAAATAAAACCAGTGGCGCTGATAATCAAATAAATAACTTTACTTACATCCACGACGCCATCTTTAGCTAAACTAGCAACTACCGCTAAAACGATAATTCCCAAAACGTCGTCAATTACGGCAGCACCCAAAATAATTTGCCCTTCTTTAGAATTGAGTCGCCCCAATTCTGACAGCACTTTGGAAGTAATACCAATACTAGTGGCAGTCAAAGCTGCCCCGGCAAAAATTGCGGGTATAGCATCGATACCAAACAAAATCATCAGTCCCACAGTACCAGCAGCAAAGGGTACTACTACCCCCACGACTGCGACGACGGTGGCTTGGATACCAACTGCGATTAAGTCTTTTAAGTTCGACTCCAAGCCGATTTCAAAGAGCAGGATGATCACACCCAATTCTGCCAAAACGGAAACCACCTCAGACTGCGCTGCAAACACCCCTGGAGTCGCTTCAGGGGTTAAACCAGCAGTGATTTGAAGGAAGGACATGATCAAAGAGTTAGAACTGTCTGTGCTGCCTTCTGGAAACACTAAAAGGTGGAAAGCAGAGATGCCAACTATCACACCACCTACGAGTTCTCCTAAGACAGGCGGCAAACCCACTTGGTTTGATAACTCTCCACCAACTTTGCTGGCGAGATAAATGACTACTAAGCTTAGTAGCACTGCTGCGACTACCATTGAACTGTCTGCGGCTTGTGTTGCGCTAGCCAGCAGAGGAAAAGTGAAGCTGATTGGATCTAACAAATGCATGGGTTCTGTGAAAATCCTTCTCTTTGATTCTGACGCGTTTCTGAAAAACATCTATCTGTGCCAATGGAGACGTGATTGGCAATAGTCAAACCTAATGCTGTGGCAGTAACGGTAGGACTACCATCGCTTAAGCCGTAATGCACTCTAGTACCACAAGGCGGAATTCAAAATTCAAACAGGTCTATAGAGTAAGCGTTTCATTGATTTTGAATCGGTGGTTTATTTACGCCGTGCTGTACTAGCTTTATCTATCAAAATTTAAACCTTTGCAACAAATGCTCTTCCATATATAAGAAACCCTTAAGCATTTCTTGCAAATCTATAACCAGTTGCTGCAAACGCTTAATACTTTGCAACAAATGCTCTTCCATATATAAGAAACCCTTAAGCATTTCTTGCAAATCTATAACCAGTTGCTGCAAACGCTTAATACTTTGCAACAAATGCTCTTCCATATATAAGAAACCCTTAAGCATTTCTTGCAAATCTATAACCAGTTGCTGCAAACGCTTAATACTTTGCAACAAATGCTCTTCCATATATAAGAAACCCTTAAATGATTGCAGCAATTGTTGTAATGAGCTGATGAATTAATTTACTATCGGAAATTTCCGAATAATCTAGGTGAAATTAACTAATGACTCTCGCGTTGCGGTTTGATTTTGTATTAGTCCACGAAGGTGGACTTCTCTGCGAGACGCTGTTCGCGTTCGTTTGTATAGCCGCGAATTCTATTCCCCAAGGCTTAAATTGACACTAATGTTTATGAATTATCCGATTGTTTTTAAATAAGTATTAATTTATACTATTTGTCAGATAAATCAAGCGTTGCCAGTAGACTTCCCCAACCGGGACTACAGACAGTCTCGGAAGTCGCAGCAAATCAAAATCTGTGAATTTATTGTCCTGTTTTATTTGGGCTAGGGTAACGGGTTGGTATACTCTTCGTAATGCCCGTACATCTACAACTGCCAGTTTGCTGTCATTGAGTGCTGGATCGATATAGGGTTGACTAACTATCTCTGCTAAACCGATGACTTGCCGTTCTTTGCCTGTGTGATAAATTAACGCCAAGTCACCAAGAAGCATGGTACGTATATGTTTGAGTGCTAGAGAATTATTGACTCCATCCCAAACTGTACTACCGTCTCGTTCCAAATCGAAGTAGGAATAATTTTCCGGTTCAGTTTTTAGCAGCCAATACGCCACGACAAAATCTCCAAAAAGGCGAGTGTAATTTTTTTAGTTTCCAAAAATGTAACCATTTCAGCATTTGACGATCGCAGTGTCAAAGTAAGAACATACAAATCGGATAAGTGCGATCGCACTGAAGTTATGAAAAACTTGTGGTAGCCGTTGACTCTTAACGGCCACCAGAAGATTGTTACATACCCTTGTTAAAAACATCTGTGGATACTTTGAGGAGTGCAAATATTATGACTAGAGCCGCTTTACCCGGTTTTCAGTTTCCAAATGGGAACTTGTGGAAAATACTGCCTTTAGCAATGCTTTTATGTGCAACTTTTGTACTACCTGCGTTGGCACAAGAAAAAGAGAAATTGTGGCGAACCCTTAGTGTCAGTGGTCACGGAGTCGAAACGACTCCTGCAACCCTGGCGCAAGTCAGTTTAGGAGTGGAGATTCAAGGGAAAACAGCACAGGAGGTACAGCAAGAAGCCGCCCGGAGGTCATCTGCTGTGGTTGCGTTTCTCAAGAGCCAAAATGTTGAAAAATTACAAACTACTGGTATCAGTCTCAACCCAGTTTACAGCTACACCAATAATGTGCAACGGATTACAGGCTATGCTGCCAATAACACCGTGAGTTTTCGCATTCCTACCGAGCAAGCTGGTACATTATTGGATGATGCAGTGAAGGCTGGTGCAACACAAATTAACGGCATTAGTTTTGTTGCGAATGATCAAGCGATCGCCTTAGCGCAAAAACAAGCATTAAAAGAAGCCACCCAAGATGCCCAGCAGCAAGCTGATGCTGTTTTCAGTGCTTTGGGTTTCAAATCCAAAGAAATAGTCAGCATTCAAGTTAATAATGCCAATCCACCTCGACCACCCATGTTTTTACGGGCTGAGGCTGCTAAGTCAGCAGATGCTTCCACGCCTGTAATTGGCGGTGAACAGGAAGTGGAAGCATCGGTGACGTTGCAAATTAGTTATTAGTCATTAGTCATTAGTCCTTTGTCATTTGTGAAGACAAAGGACTAATAATCAATGCCCAATGCCCAATGCCCAATGCCCAATGCCCAATGCCCAATGCCCAATGC
>NZ_JABXKJ010000181.1 GCF_017115085.1 Nostoc sp. NMS7
ATAAGCAGTTGTGGTGACTAAGTAGAGGATTTGACAAGTTCGTAGCGTTATAGAGTCTCGTAAAGCCTTACTATTAGGTCGCTCAATTCGCCACAGATTTATCAAAGTGCTGTACTAAGTCAAACTCAGAGAGAGGGACGTGATTGGGTTCTTCGTACTTAAAACAATTTCTAAGGGATTAAGAGGCGTTGTAGGCGTTGTAGGGCTTTGTAGGAAGTGTTGGGGAAGGTTGGGAAGTGCTGGGAGGGTTAGAAAGGGTTGGGAAGGTTTAGAGAGTTGAGAGGGTTTTAAGTGTTGGGTGTTGTGAGGTAGAGCCAGTGCTTTTGCTTGGCTACTGCTAACCCTTTCAATCGCCCTATTCCCCTCATAACCCTCATTCTTACCCCGTAGCGCGTCTCTAGCTGTGGGGTTTTGTATCGGTGGCGAGGTGCGTAGTTTCCCGCCGTAGGTCTTACCCTGAGCCTGTCGTTCGCGGTAGCGTCTCTGAAAGAGAAGGGCATCGCTCTACATCGTCTATTTAAATTTTGTTCATGTGTATAAATCAAAAAAATCCCTCGTAATTAGGGTTAGTAAAACCTTTGCAGCACATGGAATGTGAGGCAGGTGCCTCAGGCACTTCGCAAAAAACTGGAGTAAACCCACTGCAAGGTGGAATTAAGGGTGGGATTAGGATAGGCAGGATTCTGGTAGTTGAAAGGTTCAATTCATTTTCAATGCTATATACATCACTTTCCAGATTTATGGCTTTAGAATTATGACCTGGACAGCTAATATCTGGAGATGTTTGTCCTTGATATTTCACTTCAATTGATGTACCAAACAAAGCAGGTTTGACACATAAATCATATACTGGTAATACTGATAATTTTACTGGTAATACTGATAATTTGGACAGTGGTTTAGCTGCTAAAATGTCATGAAAAAATTTCATGGCTGTCTTCACTTTAATTGCGCCAGCACCTTTGCTGTTACAAATAGTGTAAGTTACCTTTCCTAATGGCAATACGCTAATTGTAAATGGACAAGTATTCGTAGAACCGCTATCAATAATAAATGCTGGCTCTTGAAGAGATATAGCTTGAAGTTGTGGAGTTTGTGCAAGTACTTTTAGAGATAAAACACATAAAGGTGTAGCTACAAACACTGAAGCCAAGCTAATTTTATAAAAATTAAAAACTTTCACTGTCACCTCACATTGATTTTTTTAGTTATTCAGACAGGTACTAACTGATTTAACTGATTTAAGAGATTTTATTACAAAAAATTTTTACCAATGGCAATTGTCAAGTTTTAAACATATAAATTAATAATTACCAAATGACAATCTCTAAACCCAATTCCCCATTACACAACTTAAAACCCTTGTATTGCTTTTAACAGCAGGTTTTTTTGGTTTGTCGTATGGTGCGCTTGCAAACAAGCTCCTCTCAAAATCCTAGAGGCTGAGTCTTCGCTGATGTGTCCATCGCTACGACCGGGAAACAAATAAACATCTCCTGCCATTGGGTAATATTCAACCAGTAAACGCCGTAAATCTTCAATCACTGGGATTGACCTAGTTGCAAGTTTCCCCTTGGTGTTTGATTTTCTAATAACCAGCCGGGGTCTAACGTTGCCTTTGGGTGTGTAAATGTCTTGAGTTTGTAGGATACAGCATTCACGGATTCTACAGGCACTAAACAGGCATACGGCGAACAAAGTGCGATGCCCTTCTCTACGAGACGCTGCGCGAACGGCGCAGGCTCAGGGTAAGACCTGCGGCGGGCGGGACGCCATCGCACTTCTTACATCTGTCATTGCCCCAGCTACCAACGAAGCGATCGCTTATTCTACTCAGAAGGTGATGATATTGTCTTCAGATTCATCTTCCCTGATGCTATTTTTTCCTCGCTTGAATCAGGGGCGATGCCGTACCACTTCTCTACGAGACGCTCCGCGAACGTGGAAGCAAGCTACGCGGAGCGTCTCCAAGAGTTGGCGGCAAGCTACGCTCCTGATGCTTTTTTTCCTCTCTACGAGACGCTGAACGCGAACGCTTGAATGAGGAGTGATGTCTACTTTAAGGGGCTGTGACACTCGATGACTCGTTCTCCGTGGCACTATCGGTGATGCTTTGGCTGTTAAAAAGCTGCTCTCAAAAATTGGTAGAGTTGGTAAGACTACCCAACAGCTTTGGAGAGTATCGTCGGCAATGCCAATAAAAAGAAAACGCTACGCAAACAATTAGGATTTATGAGATATTTACGTCATGTGGTGCTGAGTATATGTAGTTGCATTGTATTACTGAGTACGACTGCAATGCCCTGTTTTGCCGCTGAGAAAATTATTTTTCGCTATGGTGTGTTTGAAGAATCGCTACCTATTGCTGATTTACGTAAGTATGCACAAAGGCAAGAAGTTTCTTTTGATTTGCAATTTTTTCTCAAATTTTTCAGTCGGGAAGAACAAAAAGAGTTTCATCAGGCGCTACAAGTAAAAGCATCTCTTGATATTGTGGCTTTGGATAAGCTGTTAAATACAGAACTAGCTAAAGAAATTCTATCTGCGGTTTCCCAAGGTATCGCCCGTCGTGACCAAGCCGGGGTACAAGCACTAGACGCGGCTGTGATCATCGGGGCGAATTCTCAAGAGGGTTTGGGGATCATCAGCTTTCTTGAAGCATATCCTAGTCAAAGACTAGTTATTAATGTTCCAGCAGTGTTAGAAATAGCAAGTAAGTTAAATCTATCTCCTATTGAAATACCACCTAAAGATAACTTAAGTTCTACACCTTTATGGCAACTTGAAGTTCAATATCAGCAATTTGCTACTCAAGGAAAGCAATTCCAGGCTTGCTTGTTTGGAGATTCTGTAACTGCTGAAATGGGTAATACTTTGGGAAAAGGTATTTTTAATTTTGCCTTAAATGGGATAAGCGGTATTTCACTTGTTGAACAACTAAAACTTCTGATTCCAACTAAAGTTAAATGCGAAAAAGCTGTGATTGCTATTGGGGGTAATGATGCCTGGTATGGATTAAGTGATTCCTTATTTGCGAACAAACTCCAAGATTCAATTTCCTTAGTGCGAAGCCTTGGGAGTAATCAAATATTCTTAATTCCCGCTTTTTACTCAACAGTTGCCGCTAGTAAAGATCCAAGTATTTCAGCAACAAATATTCGGGTAGAGCAAATCAATACTGTGATGAATCAAGTTGCAATTAAAAATCATATACCATTGGAACTACAACAGGTTCAATCATTAAATGAGAATCAGGCTTTGAAAGATGATTTAAGTTCAGAAGATGGCGCTCATTTAAATAATCAGGGAATAAATATTTATCGGCAGGCTTTATTAAAGATTCTAGGTAAATAACGATTCTGCCTTTTCGAGGGAATATACAAAAAACCCCACCTAGTAACGTATTTCCTCTAATAATTGGTGGGGTGGGCGATGTCTACGACGGGCTACGCCTACGCAATTTATTTTAGATAGAGCTTCAATTTATATTCCCTATCCTGGAGTTCACATACATAGATTTGATCAACTAAGTTTGAATTTGGGTTTGAGGCTGTCTTGTTTGTGTATTACTGGGTGTATTTAGTTTGCGCGATAATGCCAGCACATTCATAGTAAATTGCTGATAAAGTTCTGGAGACTTATTCATGAAAACAACTATTGCATTGCGATGGCTATAAATTGCTAAATACCGCCGTTTATTAGTTATTGCATAGACAATTAGGGCTACTGCTGCAACAAGTAAAATTAAACGTATCCGCTGAATAAATAGGGGATAGGAAGAAAAATAAGAGGATACAAAGGGTCACACCGGATTG
>NZ_JABXKJ010000116.1 GCF_017115085.1 Nostoc sp. NMS7
TTACTTTCAATCGGCTCTGCATTTATATTATGCAGCTTAAATGCCGATTAGCTTAATCTGTCTACATACTGCCCTAACTCAGATGTACCAAATTGATTAGGAGAGAAGCTTTTCTGTGCTTTGTGGCGATCATGGGATAGCGATCGCTGTTGTCGTCTCTGGCGATTTAGGAGTTCGTAATTTTCACCTAGTAATTGCCTGATGCTGCGGTAAGCCAAGACTTTGTTAGCGATCGCATCTACTACGGCCACCGTGGCAGGTTTTTCTAATCCCAGGCTTATTCCAACCAAAATGTGTGATTGACCTTGGTAAAGGGGTTGACTAGGACGCTCAAAGCTATTATTCATTCGATTAAGTGTTGATTCTTTACGTTGAATAAAAGCTTTTTGTGTATCCTTTAGGTCACTTTTTTGCTTCATATTTGCGATGATTTTAGTAATTTCATCTGCTTTCTCTTGACGAACCTGTTCTGTTCCCTCAGAAGTCCATAGGCGATCGTCAACACAACAGTAGAGGCTCAATCGGTTAAGGTTCCAAGGTTCGCCCTTACCCTCTGCTTTTTGCCAAACTAGATGACCATTTCTGAGAGTGAATAAGCCACTGGAATAGTGGTTTTTGATTTGACGTTTAGTTTGTTGATCTTCTAGGAAACGTTGAAACCAGTGAAGTTGGCGATTGTCGCAGTATACCTTAAAGCTAAGATCGCTCAATCCATTGAAGTGAACACACAGCCTACCTTTTTGATTCTTTGACCAAACCATATCCTCGTTCGTTTCAAAAACAAGGGGGAATGGAAGAGAACTTGGTCGAGTTAAGAGAATATCCTGCCAGCGCTTGGCTTCGGCGTTGTCTTCAGGAACGGTGGTTGTAGCAGTGAAGAGTGTCTCTAACCATTTAGCATTGGTCAAATCTCGACCTTTAGGCATCCGACTTATTAACTTCTCGGTAAGCCTTTGAATTTGGATTTCAACTTGACGACGACGTTTGGCAAATTTTTCTGGATCTTCTTCTTTATCGCTAAGTTTGCAGCCATTTTTTAATAGGTAGCTGATAGCACTGCGGCTAAGGATGTCTTCTGCCTCTTGGTAAGCTTCAAATAATTTATTGGATAAACTGCGGTCAGGGCTGGAAGACGAGGATTTTTTAGCCTTCTTGCCCTTTTTTCTTTTGGGTTGAGAGCTATCTGAGTCAGATGTTGGCATAGCTATTGCCAAAATTTCAGAGGCTTTGGTACGAATAGCCTCCAAACTAGAACCGCTAGTTTCCACAAGTTCAATATCACTGTTAAGCATTTCTAGCCAGCGCATTTTGCCGTCTAGCTGTTGCTGTAGACGTTTTTGTATTGCCAGCCAAGACTTGTAGATGTAGTCCACAATATGAATCGCCGACATATATAAACGGCTAGGTTGACCTGCAAAGCGAGGATCAGTCTTGAGGGATTGGCACAGTTGACTAACAACAGTTGTTGGGAGCTTACCTTTTTGTTGCCAATTTTCGAAGTCTGGGTGTTTACCAAGTTGTTCGAGTAGTTCGTTAATTAAGGGTGTGTTCAAATTTGCCATCAACGTCCAGAGTTGTTGGCGGGCTGATTCACTGGCAATAAGACGACACTGGATAGTAATCTGACTCATAAAAATAAAATGTCATATAAATACACTATGTATTCTTAAAAAATTTAAATTTAAAAAAATGCTTCTGTAGGATGATTTCTATGGAAGAAAAATTCTACACAAGCACAGAAGCTGCTGAAATTACTAATTGTTCGCGTCGTCAGTTACAGTATTGGCGAGATAAAGGTGTTGTTTTACCAACTGTGAATACCACAGGTAAGGGACGTAATGTTTACTACTCCGTAGCTGACCTATTGACGCTAACAGTGATGCATTATTTATTGTCTGTTGGCTTAAGCTTTGAAGTTTGCCGGCAAGCTTTGGCTATGTTGCAAGATAAGGAGCGTTGGCTGTTTGAGGAGTTTGTGCCGAAAAAAAAGATGAGGCGACTGATGCTGATATCTAACGCCTCTCAGGAAAAGTATTTAACATTAGCAGAATTTGATCAAGAGGCGGCGCTAGAAGCTCTTTGTCAAGGGCAAACTGTGATTCCCTTTTGGTGCGATCGCATTCATCAAAAATTAAGGGACAATCTCAAAAGGTTTAGTAGCTAATTTGACTTTGAATATATAGGTTTTGTGGTTGCCACATAGCACAATGCTAGTATTTTCACACTTAACAACAGGCAAAGATAGAGTGTAGAATTATACCAATTGTCATCTTAACCGAAAGCCTACCCTTTTATGCCAGAAGCAATTGACAAGAAATCTTTGAGTGAACGTGATATTTGTACAAAGTACATTACACCTGCTCTAACTAATCGGGCATGGGATATCAACACTCAGATTCGTGAGGAAGTGACGCTGACAAAAGGTAGGGTGATTGTTAGGGGTAAGCTTGCTAGTCGAGGTGAGCAGAAACGCGCTGATTATGTGCTGTATCACAAACCCGGTGTACCACTGGCTGTAATTGAAGCTAAAGATAATAATCACGGTGTCAGTGCGGGGATGCAGCAAGCGATCGCAACTGGTGAACTAATTGATGTACCATTCATCTTTAGCTCTAATGGCGACGCTTTTATGATGTGCGATCGCACGATTACCCAAGGACAGCGAGAGCGAGAAATCCCCCTTGAGCAGTTCCCGACACCGCAGGAACTTTGGCAAAAATACTGTGATTGGAAGGGAATTGACTCGGAGATTCAGCCGATTGTTGCTCAAGATTACTACCCCAGTCCTGATAAAAAACAGCCACGCTATTATCAACAGATTGCCATTAATCGCACAATTGAAGCGATCGCTAAAGGAGAAAATCGCATTCTGTTAGTGATGGCAACAGGTACAGGTAAGACTTTTACCGCTTTTCAGATTATCTGGCGCTTGTGGAAATCGGGGGCAAAAAAGCGTATCCTGTTTTTGGCAGATCGGAATATTTTGGTTGACCAAACTAGAGTCAATGACTTTAAACCCTTTGGCTCAAGAATGACCAAAATTCAGAAGCGACAGATAGATAAATCTTATGAAATTTATCTATGCCTCTATCAGGCAGTAACGGGAAATGAAGAGGCGAAAAACATTTATCGCCAATTTTCGCCAGATTTTTTTGACTTAATTATCATAGATGAGTGCCATAGAGGAAGTGCTGCTGAGGATTCCGCATGGCGAGAGATTTTGGAATATTTTAGAAATGCTACACAGATTGGCTTGACAGCTACCCCAAGGGAGACAGAAGAAGCTTCTAACATCAATTATTTTGGTGAGTCACTTTTTACCTATTCGCTCAAACAAGGGATTGAAGATGGTTTTTTAGCTCCTTACAAAGTGATTCGGATTGATTTAGATAAAGACTTGAGTGGATGGAAACCAAAGCCAGGTCAACGGGATAAGTATGGTAAACAAATTCCCGACCAAGTGTATAATCAACGAGATTTTGAGAAAACTCTGGTGCTAGAGAAGCGCACTGAGCTAGTTGCACGGATTATTTCTGATTATCTTAAATCAAGCGATCGCTTTGCCAAAACTATCATTTTTTGTGAGACGACTGACCACGCAGAACGGATGCGGGTGGTATTGGTAAATGAGAATGCTGATTTGGTGGCGGAGAATAGCCGCTACATTATGCGAATTACTGGGGATGATGCTCAGGGTAAGGCAGAATTGGATAATTTCATCGATCCAGAAAGTAAATATCCCACGATTGTTACTATAGCAGTAGCCAGATAGATTAGGACGCTAAACGCAAGACATCCTCTATCGTAG
>NZ_JABXKJ010000211.1 GCF_017115085.1 Nostoc sp. NMS7
GTAGGAGGTAAGCGTTCCGCAAGGTTGGCAACGCCATCGCGTATTTGTTCCTCTACGCCGATTTGTAAGGCTTGATTGGCGGCCGTTGTATCACTACCGCCAGAGACAGCAACATCGATTTCTAGTTTACCTTCATCGTTAACGGCGATCGCTACCAGGTTTCCTTCTGCCGTAAGTCCGCCTATCAATCTTGGATTGCTCACAAATTAAATCCCGCTTTCTTTAATTGCTCAAACCCTTGCTGTTCTTCAAACATTTTCAAATCTTGCTCCCGTTGCAACTCCTCTATTGCAACATTCCCCCGCAAACGATCGCCCACCTGTTTGGTTAATGCTGCTAATTGTTTCGGCGATCGAGTTTTAGTTAGATACTCAATTTGGGTAGAGTTGGGAAGCAGTAATAATTCTGCGAGTACGTCAATCTCAAAATCGTTTGAAGTAACCCTTACTTCCTTTCTTCCACTTCCGACTTCCGACTTCTCATAGTCATATCCCATAAGTAATTCCAAGCCTGAGATCCAAAAGTCACCTCTACTCTCAGCAGCTATGAAAAAACTATGGCGAGATGCGGAAGACAGTACACTGGGGTCGAAGTTTGGTTGCAGGCGATCGCCTATCTTCTGGTAGTAGGGAGCGTAATTTTCATACAATACGGCATCGGCTTCTACAAGGTGATGATGAGGGAGAAGTCGCACTCGGTTGAGGAGTTCCAAATGGTAGGCACGGGCAATCGGCGCTAATTCTAGGCTGGGTGCAGCAACTAAGAAAAAGTCGTCATGAGTATCCAATCGCCGAAAGCCTAACACGCTACTTGCTGGTTGGTGTAATAGAACTGATATCCCAAGCCAGTACCGTCGTTAGGATCAGGGAGAACCCGCAACTTAACTTCTCTTTTTGGATCTGTCCCCAACTGCCCTGCGGGAAGCCTTGAACAGTTCCGCGCTTGGAATCCCGCGAAGTTCCCGTTAAAATCAATCCCCGCCGCTTTAACTGCCACCACATCCAAGAGTTGGGCGGTGATTATTGTAGCTTTCGCAAACGTACAGGGCACCCAGCCCCGAATTGTAGACCCTGTTGCCGCTAAGGTATCACTGAGGGTAATTCCCAAGCTTGCCCCAACTGTAATTTGATCTCCAGTGGGGGCAGATGCAACGATCGCCACTTGCTTTGCAAGCTTTGTTGTGGGGTCAATATAATAAATCTCAGGGTGTGTGTTCGCATCTTGAACCGTTACCTCAAAACCCGCAGTTCCAGTTACACGAGCAGCGATCGCGGTCGTATTCATCACAGCTTCAAAATAAACGAACCCATCAACGTCGTCAGCCGATGCTAGCAACCGCCCGTGAGTAAAGGTATCAAGTTCTGGCGCACCAACGGAAAATTCTAATGATATTTCTGGTTTGAATCCTTGAATATAGGTAAAAGCCACAACACTTTCACCCTTACAAGAAACGTCTTCCAATTCCTTTAAATCTTCATTTTGGGCAATTGTTAAAGTCGTGGGTGCGACAATAACCGGGAAGGGAATCAACACAGGACTATTAGAAATAATTGCCTGTCTTGAAAGTGAAATCCTCGAAACAGTTCTCAGTCCATACTTGCTATCAACTGACATATTATTTAACCAAAACGCAGGGAACAGTTAAACTAACAACGTAAAAATAAATACCACTATCGTTTTTTGCAAAGCGATCGCTCTCTAAATAAGTTTCTCCAATTACGCCACTGACACATGGGTGAAAGCCCATTAATAGATTTTCGATATCTTCAACCAGAGCGATCGCTTTATCTTCATTCCGAAAATCCTTAATTTCAATTGCTACCTGAAAAGAGCGATTTACTGATTGCAGTCCAACTGATTGAATCGTATCGGGTGGGGTGAAAGTACCGGAGGTGTAGCCAATTCTTAGAGTGTAGTCACTGGTAATTTGAGCAGCGCTTCCAGCTTTTCCGTCGCTGTCATCTACGACTATCCGCGCTCTGTCAGATAGGGGTTGAAGTTGAGAGGCGATCGCTTGTTTGATTTCAATTAGCATCTGAACGCTGAGGCACAGGAGGGATTAGAAAAAGACTATTTCCTATAACCTTAAAGTCCCATGTTTCACCATCTACATTTTGAGGATGGATATAAAAGCTGATGGAACCATCTTCGGAATGATTGACCCGTAGTGCAAAATCTACTGTTTTATCTTTATGATTGCGAAAAAAATCTTCTAGTGAGGGAGACACAGCTAATTCCCCTTTTCTATATTTTGTCTAATTTCATCAACAGTGGCACCTTGATTAGCAAACATACGCGCTTGTTGAACTGCAAAAATAGCGTATTGCTTAGTTACCTCATCTTCAATTTCAGTATCAATTGCCTTAGCAAATTCCAGTGCAAGAGCATTGATGCGATCATATTTACGGACGCGATCGCTACCTGGGATTGGAGGGTGATAACGAAAATATTCTTCTATAGGGATAGGGACTTGTGACATCAGTACAACCTTAATCTTTGTTCTGTAAAACTCGGTCTTTCTTCACTCGGAATATAAGAAGCTGACCAATCATTTAAGGTAAAGCCTCGGTCATCAACTAAAGCATTTGTTGCCGTCCTTTGTGCGATCGCTACTCCTTCATTTGTCACCAACAGCATCACACCTTTCTCAATATCCTTGAGACGAGCGATCGCATTGGTGTAGCGGGTGGCATATTGCTCAGGAGCATTATTTTTGGCTAGCCGGTACCAAGCAATATCAATGCAGTAGATTTTGAGAATATCGGGAATCGGAACAACGGGAATATTGTAACGAGTCGCTAAATAGGAATTGATTTCGCCGCTTGCAGTATCAAGTATCTGGGAGAGGCGATCGCTGTTAACCGTAGTAGCTGAGGGGTTATCAAGATTTGTTAACTGGATTGTCTCTTGAGTCTCCACCTCATTTTCAAAGTCAAGAGGAGTGGCATATTGCATGATTACTCCTTGGTTTTTATGGGAGTGAGAATTATGGTTGCCCTTTTAACCGCGCCTAATTCTAGAAGTTCCTTAGCTTGCCTTTCATCAAGTTCTAAAGTATCTCCAATTTCATAAGGTTGATTATTATGATTAATCCTCTCTATCGCCTCGTAAGTAGCTGTGGGTAATGCCATAAAGTTGAGTAATGAGTAATGAGTGAACTATTATTTTTCTTTCAGCTTCCTAAATAACATTTTGAAACAAGAATCCTGCACCGGGGAAGGTAATGACTGGATCGCGTTCTGCTTTGACTGGGAAATACCAAGTTTCTTCGTTCTCACCCCAGTAAGCAGGAAGGGCGATCGGAAAACCCTTGAGAGAGTATGTATAGCCAAAACTAGGGGTGATTATATTTGGCGTGGGGCTAGGGTTTACATAACCCAGCCAAAACTGATTCGCTAGGATGTCAACTTTTATTCCTGAAGTAGGATCGATAACCAAAGCTGTTGCAATGCCAAGGTTCTCTAGATTCCAATATCGCTTAAGCATATCGGTAGTTAGAGAATTGTCATTGGTGTATTTGAACTGATCCCTAATGTCAGGATGCACATCTAACGCATCAAAAATACCAGAGCTAAAAATAGCTGTATTTGGGTATTTCCCTATAGCTTTTCTAATCGCCTGCTTGCCAACATTAATTGCAGTCTTGGGGGATGAAGCTGCGCTTGACCATTGGGAAGTGCCACTTAAGACTACTTTGAATAAAGTTGAATAAGCATTTGGATCACTCAGCAATGTTAGCTGATCGTATTCAAGCCGTAAGTCAATTGTTTGCTTGGCTAAATCGACCGTCATCAGCTGCAAATCAATTGGTACTTGATTTGCTTGCACTTCCTCCAAAAATTCAATTGGTAATTCACCCTCAATCTTGTCTTGATAAAGGGTGTATTTATCAGAGCTATATGTCAGGGCACGCCGCTTGGTACGAGCGCCTGGGGCGCGGCGAGTATCAATTAGCGCGAAAGCGTCATCGCCAAAACGAATAATCCGCCCTGATCGCACCGAGACTGGAACAGTAGGAAACGCTAAATTACCAACATAATCGCCTTGGGATGGGCCAAGCTGAACTTGCTTAGTAAGAATGGGGTCGATGACCCGTGCTTGATCTAGATTTAAAATTGCCACTTATTTAATGAGTAATGAGTGATGAGTAATGAGTAATGAGTAGTGATGAAGGAATAATGAGTAAGAAGTTTTACTCATTACTTCTTACTCATTACTTATTCCTTCGGTTAGAATTTCCCTTCTCTAGTAATAAAAATTTCAATAGTATTGCCAGTAGTCCCCGCAGCTTTAGCACGGGCGAAAATAAATTGTCCTGCGGTAGTTGCGGTGATTAATTGGCCATTCGCGTTAGGAGTTAAAGGATCACCAATAGCCACCGTGCCGCCGATTTGAGCAATAGTTGTTCCACTTGTGGCGATCGCCACTGGGGTTCCAGAAGTGGCCGCATATCGGGCAATTCCATAAATAGCAACCCCTACTGTGCTAACTTGAGCGCCTGTGTAATCTACTGCTAAATTAGCTCCAACTGCCCCAGACGCTGTAATTACATCATTTTGGTGGGGTTCTCTGGTAATGAAAACCTCGATGAATTGTCCTGCCGCCGATGCAGCTTGTTTGGCACGAGCAAAGGCTGACTCACCGGACTTAGCCTTAATTACTTGTCCAAAAGCATCAATCTTCAGTGGATCTCCCAGTGCGATCGCTCCCCCGGTTCGGGCGACAGTCGTACCCAGCACCGCAACTGCAAAATATTCACCAATAATACTGATATCGCTGGTGGCAATCCCCAGGACAGGAACCCCAAGAGATGAAATTTGGTTGCCTGCATAATCAACAGCCAGTCCCACTGATATCGGGGTCAGTGCCTTGAGGGAGTGGTCGTCAATGGATTTAGAAGCTACTTGAAATGCGGTTAAGGCCATAAAAGGAAGTGCTGTATGAGTTATGAGTTATGAGTTATGAGTAAAAACTTACTACTCCGTTCATCGCATACTTGCTTCCAATGCTTGATTCCAATCAGTTTGGTTATTGCGGTCGAGTTTATGGGATTCGCAGTAGGCGATCGCCTTGATGTAAATCTTATTACTGTCCCCATCGACGCTGTATCCGGCGGGTGCGCTGAAACTAGCAGGGCTTGGCGCAGTTTCTCTTACTACAATGTCTTCAGAGAAGTTCCAAGCTTTGCGACTAGCGTAATCTGTCATTAGCGCCTGACGTGGGGTTTTCTTACCCAATGATTCTGAAAACTCAATTTCTGTCGTATTAGGGGTGTTAAGCAAAAGAGTTATAGTATCTTCCCGGCGACCCGAAACTAATTTTCCTTCCTTGACTAATCCCTCAACAAAACTGGAAACTTCTTGGTGTTCTAGGGCACGTTCGCGGTTTGTCAGTGCCTCCTCACGCGCTGCAAGGTCAGCTGCTTTTTGCTCTAACTCTTCACTCATATCAGTGGAATCATCCTCATCCGAATCAGAATCACTTGCGAAAACTTTATCCAAAGCTTTTTTCTGCTTGGCGTTAGGCACTTTTCCTGATTGGCAAATATCAGATACTTCTTGGGGCGTTAGTCCAGATTCTTTTGCCACCTCGGCAAGAGTCATGCCCGATTTTTTCAGTATTGCTTTGTAATCAGTCATTTCATTTTCCTCGTACCCCACAGATGGATCGTCGTCGTCATCGTCATCATCGTCATCAGCATCTTGTTGCAACTGGGCTACCTGCATCTGCAATTGGAGAATTTGCTGGTCTTTCATCGCATCCCTTGTTGCAGCATCCCGCAATGCGGCAATCTGATCAGCCGGCAAGACTCTATTTGCCGTCTCTAGATCCTCAGAATCGATCATATTTTCTCGTAGAAGCTGAAAAAGGTCAGCGGTGATTACCCAAGGGGATTGGGGGGAGCTTACATACATACCAAAGCTGATTACTCCTTCTTCGTTATCTTGAAAATTGATTGCATAAGACTCAAATTCCCCTGCCTCACACCAGTCTGAGGGCGGCTCTGGGGGAGGAGCTAAACCCTTACAAGCTGGGGGAGTTGTCCCCAACCCTGCGATATGGCGCAAACTCCACTTGCCTGGATACGGATTATTGGGGCTATTGGGAAGATAGAAACTTGAACTAAATGAGTGAATTTGTTTATCACGCACCCACTGGGCAAAGTCACGCGATATTTTTTCAAACCCCGCGTACAGGCGATCGCCTACTCGTCTCAGCGAACTTGGGATGCCGTGACATAATTCTTTAGATTTGGATACTGTTTTGTCCGTGTAATTCCCTATGTCATGTCCCAAATTCCCACTAACTATTAATGGGGCGCGGAAAGCTTCAGGGTTATACGAATCGACAACCTCTTGTAGATACTCAGGTGTAATTGTGGTGGAAACTCCATTTGATGCTGGTCGAGTTCCCGCCAAAAATATTTCTACTTCATACAAGTTAGAGGTTGCCAATGTTACTTAGTTATCAGTTGCCAGTTTTGCTTAAAATAGCCTAATAGCGGTTATCTTGAAAAGGATATCCTTCTATCCTTCCTATAGTTGCAGTGCCTAAAATTACAGAGTATCTGCCATGCGTTACGTTAAAGCAGGTGAGACTTCAAAAAAAACTAACCCAAACCGAGTTAGCTATTCTGCTAATCCAGTCTGGGCATCATATTAATAGTAATTTTATTAGTAGGTTTGAGTCAGGACACAGCAGACCTTGGCCTGCTGCGAGGAAGGCGATCGCTTCTGTATTAGAAATGAGTGAGTTTGAATTATTCCCAGAATACCAACAACAAACCCCTCTGGATTGACTGCCGTAGCAGTTCGCAGAAGGGTTATGCATGAAGATTGTCTAGGTTGTAATCGTCATGCAAAAACCCCTCAGTTTTCTTTAGGGTTTGCGGTTTATATATCGTTTTGTAATGCAGTTAGTACAGCACGGCGTAAATAGATAATCAGGGAAAAACTGGCAATACAAGCTTTTTAACTTTCGCCTTGCGGTACTAGGCTTCTTGTACGGAATCACACCTTTTTCTTTGCATCAATGCCATCCTGATAGCCTTTCTCCAACAGAGATTTTAACTGCTGTCCTGCTTCATCAAATTCTAAATATCGAAGCGATCGCACTAATTCAAAGGGTACTAGCTCCTCTGCAAAGTTGAGGCTATTAGAGGCGATCGCGTGTTCTCTTAAATTTTGAAATAGGTTAGTTAATAGCATTATTTAATCCGTTCTTTCACTTTTTGAATATAATTTTTAATATTGCCCAATTGTTTAGTATTTTGACTGCCTAAAAACCCTATAAATCTCTGCTTTAATTCATCTGCATTCCCCTTAGCATCAAGTTTATAGTCATCAACCAACTCTTTAACTTGGCGGTAGGTTAAAGCGTTTACCATTTCGTCGGCTGCATCATCACTCGTTGGGGGTTGTTCAACAACTTTAGGCTTAATTGCGTCTGATAATTTAGTGAACACCAATCTGCAAAGACATGCAATCCTGCAATCACATCTCTGTGTGGGATAAACAACCTCATCAATTGGCACTATACCCATAGCCGCATACTGAGGGCATTGAATACAATGATAATCGCTCTCACCCAATACTCTATAAGCACCATCCAATCCCGATCGCACCGCCGCTTGTTTTTCTCCCCTAAAATACGATACTTTGGCTGCTTTAGCATACATCGCCGCCCGGATTTGGAATTGAGCAGGTGACATCACCCCCTTGGTTAAATCAACGGCAAAGTTTCTCAGATATTTGTACTGATTCTTGAGTTCCCGCGCCAATACCAAGTAATCTGTTTTCTCCATCTGAGACTGTCCCCCTATACCCAAGAGATATTGCTGGGTGTGGAGTATCTTCAGGGATTCGGCAAACTGCTCTTGCCACGCTCTCAGGGTGATTTTCCCATCTAAGAGTAGATTACCTAATGAGTGCAAATCTTGGGTAACTTGGGCGATTCTAAGTTGGGTGAGTAGAGATGTCGCACTTTTTGATAAGAATTTACCGGAGGTGCGAAGTGCGTTCCGCCCCGCTTCGCTAACGCGGTAACGGCGCGAATTGGGTTCCCATCGGTAAGCGGGATTTTGGGTGGCGGTGGCGAAATCAAGCATTTTCGCCTATTTCGCTTTTGATTTAGTTGAATTTGCAACCGATTTTGTATCCGATTGTTTATTGTCTGATCCTTCATCACCCTCCGGGTTCGCCACTCTCCCATCTGGCTGCAAGCCAAGACGGGAGGTGGACTCACGAGCAAGACTTATTCCAGCATTGTCTTCCAAGGAATCTAGTTCTTCTATAAATCGCTGTGTAGTTTCTTGGCTTACCATTTTTCTCCCAAATTTTTAAATAAATTTTTAGCATTTTCTGGCATAAGCACCATATATTTATCTCCTGACTTTACCTCAAAACCCATCTTTTTGTAAAAAGGTATAGCCCCCTCCACAGCAATTAATTCTACGCGTCCATCAAATCCAGATTGTTTGCTTTTTTTTACAGCATCAAGTATTGCCATCCGTCCAGCACCTTTTACGGATTTATCGCTTTTTAGCAAATTATCAGGAGAAGTAGCTAAATCTGTTACAAATACATGATCTTTGCTTATTTTGTATTTATATAGAGCCTGTAAATTACCGGATGAATCTACCACACCCGCCAAGTTCTTATTTCTGGCATTTGTTTCATCGCTTGTTGCAGCCTGGAAACTATTTTTAGTCCCCTTGGCATAATCATGGAGAAATTCAGCAACGCCGAATGAGTCTTCAATCTGCTGTTTAGATAATCCGTTATATGGATTTTTATTAGAAACAGGTTTATCAGATTGAATGTCTGAATACGCTGCTTTTAGATCGGATATACCTGAATTCCATTTTTTAGCTAATTCTTTTAGTTTGCCGGGATCATTAACTACCTCTGAATTACTGGATGACAAGGAGTTACTAGGGGTTTTTACAGAATTTTGATTTCCACCTGTTGTTAAGAGATCGTCGATACCTGATGAAGTACCTGAATCTGATGATTTGCTGTTCTTCTGTCTATCTTTTGCCTCCATTTCCTTTTCAAATTTATCACGTCTCTTTAGCAAATCTTGAGCGATCGCCTTTGCTGCCTTGCTTTTGCTATTATTGGCGTATTTCTCAAGGATATCTTTTTGGAAAGCATTCGGACTTCTGGGATCAGACAGTTCGTTCTTCTTGTCTTCAGAAGCTATTTTGTAAATCTTCAAAGCTTCTTCATCTGCGGTTTCTGCAAATTTTTTACCCAAGGGACTTACATCCCTAACGGAACCAGCAGTATCTAAATGTTTTAATAAAACGTTATCTTGAATAATATTGTCTGCTTCTTTTTTATCCCCGGTAAACCTTGCCAAGCCTTCAACTCTAGAAGTAGCCGTATTTGGCAATTCGAGAGCATCAACTGTTTTTCTGCTTAAAATATCTCCCACTTGAGATGGGATTTGAACTTTGGTATCCGGTGTTTTCTTGTCCTTTCCTTTCTCGACAATGTGCGTTCCGCCCCGCTCCGCTATCGCCTTCACCACCGCCTTCTCTTCTGCACTCAACCCCAGAGATTTACACTTATACCCAATCTTGATGCAATACACAGAGCTATCAGGACGGGTACAGGCTGAAGATTTACCTTCTTTACACTGCTTGGATTTACTACCGGGTGCAGCAAATTCATATTCTGAAAAACTTGCAGGATTAACGGGGGTATCAATTTGGGTATAATCTACATCCCCCGTATCAGAATCAATGGTGAAATTGAACGATTTTGTCAACGACGGGGAAACAATGTCGTAAAATATACCTTCAATCTTACTCCCCTGAACTTTGACATTTTTAAACCCAGAGATGCCATCGGTGTAACGTTTCTCCAATATCTGCTTAATTTGGTTGCCCTGCTCATCAAAATTGAGAGGGAAGAGTTGCGATATTGCTTCTAACTCTGAAATAGTAGATTCTGAGAATTCCGCAGTACTGCGGTGATTATGCAGATTTAAGAATAACTCAGCTATTGGCATCTTCTTCTCCTATTAAGTTTTTAAATTCATCGGGCAATTCTTGACCCCAGTCTTTGACTGCTGTTTGCACATCATCAGAGTCAACAGATGCGATCGCCTCATATTCTGAATCCTCCAATATCTCACCCTCAATCTGTATTGGCTCTCCAAACTCAAGTTTGCTGATTAGTAAATCGAGTCTTGAAACGTGGGGGGCAAAGGCGGACTCTACCGCTTTGGTTATTGCATCCTCTGAGAAATTGGGACTAGGCGGTATTAAATCAAAAAACTGAGTCAGTGTTTCTTTGATATCTGATAACTGTTCGCTAAAATGAGCCACTCCGGTTTTGGGGTCTTGCGGTTTAGCATATTGATCTAAATCATTGATTCCTATTTCCCTAATTCCACCAAAATAATCTAGCGGCATCTCGCGCAAGTAAGCAGCCTTAGCATCATCCAAGGATTGATAGCCCAAAAGCATTTTGTCTTCATCAAAGCTCCCGTCTTCTGGGGATATTTGAGAAACTTTGAATAGGCGATCGCTCGGTATTGTAGTATCGTCAAAAAATGCCGGGGCAAGGTAGCAGTCAAGGGCTTCCCCATCACAACCAAGATGGTTCCTCAAGTGGCCGTAACCCGATCGCAGCTTGCGAGAATTCCGACGACCAGGGAACCTTACCTGTCCTGGCTCATATTCCAAGCCGATGTCTTTTCCGTTCCACTTAATGACACGGTGGATGATTGAGCCAAATTCTAGGGATTGGGTGCTAGATGTTGGGCGGTAGGGATTAAATTCATTTTTTAGGGAATCCCTGACAGCCTCTGCTATCTCGTCGGTGCGAGGGGTTAGGGGTTGGGCGTTAATCCCCCTTTCCATCAATAACTGATAAACTGTCGCCTCAAATGCACCGTCCACCTCAGCCTCATCAAACTCTGAGTAGTCGGTATCGGGGTCGAATTGCTGGGCGATCGCCCTTTTAAAGTCAACATTATTTGTCAGCATCTTCTGAGCTTGGTATTGGCTTTGCGTCTGGATCTGGCTTATTTTTTGTCACCTTCGGCGGTTTTTTTTCAATTTTCCCAACGCCTGGAAGTCCCAAAGGAAAATTCATTTTCTCTTGCAGATTGCTGAAATCGTCAGACATATTAAGCTTCGTCCATATATATTTTGACCTGCCCATTCTTTTTTTCTATCTTTGAAACCTTAAAGCTTGAGCCAGATTTAAATAAAACCTCATCTTCTTTTGGAATGATAGAAAAATCTTTAATAGAAACACCTTTTTTAGACTTAATTTCGTAAAGCACAGGAGTATATCCCTCAACTGTACTATCAGTAGAGGCGAAATCGCTAGCTACTTCTTTATTAGTTGTAGTGCTAACAAAGGCTTTTTCCTTTACAGTATTCCCCACTTTATACTGACTTAACACCTCATTGGGCAACATAGCCCCTCGGTAGACAGACCCTTCATATTTCGGCATATTTTCAAGGGCAGCGTTAGTCATCTTTATGTGAGATTCAACTATCTTTCTGATATTTGGTTTTAGAGCATCTGATCCATTTCTAAGAGAATCATTCATCTGCCCATAAAAAGCACTACTATAACTTTCTACCCCTGCCAATTCTTCAGGGTATGGAGGCGGACTATTTGGTATTTTTTTCAAATTTTTCTTTGCCCTATCTAGAGTAGATTTTTGTACCTCCCCCCTATATTCCTTCCTTTCTATTTCCGTTGTAGAGGATTGACGTTGTTTACCGCCATAGGCATCCGGTTGAGATTGCAGACTCAAAACAGGTTCTTTTTTAGACTTAGATGCTTTTGGCGGTTTTTCAGAAAGCGGTTTTTGAGGTGGTTGTTTTGTTGTTTTCTCTACAATCGCCTTCACCACCGCCTTCTCCTCACCACTCAACCCCACTGATTTACACTTGTAGCCGACCTTGATGCAATAAGTTGAGCTGTCAGCACGGGTGCAAGCCGAACTCTTCCCTTCTTTGCACTGCTTGGATTTACTACCGGGTGCAGCAAATTCATATTCTGAAAAGTTCTGCTCTAGATTCCCGGTATCAATTTGGGTATAATCTACATCCCCTGTATCAGAATCAATACTGAAGTTAAACTTTTTCGTTAATACTGGCGAAACAATATCAGAAAATACCCCGATAATCTTACTCCCCTCTCTACGAGACGCTCCGCGAACAACCTTCACCCCTTCCAAACCGGAGATGCCGTCAGTGTAGCGTTTCTCTAGGATCTGTTTGATTTGGTCGCCAGTTTCGTCAAAGTTCAAGGGGAATAAAAGGGCGATCGCGTCTAATTCGCCGATATCAGTTTCTGAGAATTCCGCAGTGGCACGGTGATTATGCAAGTTGAGAAATAGTTCAGCTATTGGCATCCCCAAACCCTCTACCAGATTTAGCAAACTTCAACTCTTCCTCAAGCCGCGCTATATTTGCAGCCCTTGCCAATTCTTCTGGACTTGGCTGTACCAGCTTTTCTTGAAGCCGTGCTATATTAGCTGTTTTTAGCAACTCCAGTCTTTTCCAGTCTTCCCGCCCTTGAATACTGTTAAGAATAAATAGCACGTCTTTTCTTGAGGGAAGCCTACCTGTTGCAATGCTTTTAAATCCCCATTCATCAGCATAATTTTCTGCTTCACCGAGAATTGAATCAATCCTACTTCTGTAGCGGTCAAGATCCTCAGTATTTGAATCCTCAAAACTGGTACTATCAACAGCATCTTTTATTTGCTCAATGTTGCTCCAAAGCCTTACTATAGCAGCTTCTTGTACAGGCGTAATTTCACTTTTTTCTTTGGTTACAAGAGGAACTTGGGATTGAGGGTTGAGCGCATTCCCAATAGTGATAGCACTTGAAAGCAACTCATGCAATGTCAAATTCATGGCAAAATCATTTATACCGTTGTATCTCACTAACTCCCGTGGTAAAGACGGGAAAATGGCAGATAATGAATGGGCGATCGCAGCTTTCTCTTCTGGATTTGATAGTTTCTTTCTTAATGGCTGCGTTAATTTATTCTTAACGGCGTTAGACAAGGATTCGTAATCATCTACACCATCTAAATAAAATTGCCCATGGTCTCCCAAAAACAAGTCTCCAAGGGCAAGATAATTGGTATCGGTTAAGTGTTCAGCAATATAAGTTTTATTTCTTAAGGTAATTTCCATGATCCAAGTATTCGCAGATTTACAACCCATTCTACGATCACTCACCCGATTAGGTGGAAAACTCACCATACCTACTGAATTTCTCAAGTCTACTGGTGATTATTTGCTCAAACGCGCTGAACAGGGATTTAGAACCGAAACTGACCCCTACGGGCAAAAATGGGCTCCGTTATCCCCAGCGACGATCGCCCAAAAGGAACGCTTAGGATATCCCCGGAAAATCCTGACTCGCAAAGGGGACATGAGGAAAAGCCCTACTGCAACAATTCAAGGTAAATCTGTCAAAATCACCATAGCGTTTCCATCGGAATTTCATCAGCGTGGTACTCGGAAGATGCCCAAAAGACAGATATTACCAGAGGGGAGGTTGAGTAAAACCGATGAGAGAAATATTATAGATTTGGCGGTTGATTATTTGGAGATTTAATCTTGGGGTTGGGCGCGATCGGATTGTGCTACAGGAGGGATTTTAAGTTTTGTAACTGTTAAATATAAACTTATTCTATTTCTGGCTTATACATTAGACTATCTGGTAAATACAGTCTGACAAAATTAAATATAACTTGTTAGAAGTACTGTAACAAGTTTTAATTGTGAGGACATTGGACATGAGCAAGCTATCGAAAATCAAAAAGCGAAGAAAATTAAGTTTATTAGCCAACAAAGAAAGTGCTAAAACAAAAGATACTCCATTGAATCATTCTTCAGGAAATACCCGATTACATAGTGATATACCAGATATACTTAAGTCGTCTCATAAAATTATTAGCATTTTTGATGCTGCAAAAATGTTTTTTGCAAAATTCGGTAGAGGCATGATTCTTTACAATAAACCTATGCTTCCTTTTGGTTATGTACTTTTAACTAATAAAGATTTGACTGATTTAGACAGGAGTATCATTAAAGACTATAATCCTAATAAAGAATTCTATATGTCAGGACGCTTAGATGATGATACAAATAGTATGATATATATATCATCTATATATACTGAAAAGGATAAAGAAGCAAAATTACGTGTTTTAATTCCAAAAAATGAAGGGTTTGAATTTTCTGAATCCCAGGTTTTTAGATGACAATCTATATTTATGCAAGCTCTGATTGCAAAATAAACGAGCCAGGATTTTACATCGAAGCATATTCTACTCTTGAAAAAGCGATCGCATCTTACCCAGGTGAGTGGAGACAAACATCAGATGGAATTTGGGAGATATGTGAAGAATCCCCCTATGACTATTTAATTAAAGAAGTAAAGTTAGACCCTAATCCGTATGAGTGAAGCATTGATAGAAAAAGCTAGAACTGTCAGCATGACAGACATACACAATATTGTTTCTGATTACGTACACTTGACAGCCAGAGGCAAGGATTATCACGGGGATTGCCCCTTCTGCAAACAGAATTGCACCTTTACGATCGCACCAAAGTTCGGTATGTTTTATTGTTTTGGATGTCGGGAAGGTGGCGACCCGATTAAATTCTTGCGGTTAATGACTAATAAGAATAGTGAAGAGATAGTAACAGAATTATCCGTAAAATACAATTTAGCATGAGTGAAAATACTTTCTTAACAGATAGACATGAAAAGCAAAAGAAACAAATATTTGATGTTTATTTGGGAGATGGAGTCATTATCAATATCCAACAGTGCGATATTGATTATTTGTTAGAGTTGCGAGAGTCGGTTTTGGTGCAAATTGCTAGCATAGAAAGCCAAATTGACAAAGCTAAAAGTCTTGCAGCCGCAGAAGGTGTTTATTCTGATAGACACTGGTTTTTATCTGCACAAAAGAGCTTAAGAGTCAAAAATGTACAATTAAACATTATTGAGAGAAGAATAAAAGAGCTAAGAAAGGTGCAAGAGAAGGAAAAAAATGAATCTGTGAATATTTTCTATCAGAACTTTTATAAAACTGCTAAAAGATTCCTGGCTAAACCAATCATTGAGCTAATTGAGAACGAGATTAAGAAAAAAGAAAATTCACTATGAAATTAACTTTTCCCGATGTAGCCATCATCCTTTACTTGGTACTCAGCATTGAAAACATTAGAAAACTGCTGTCAGTCGATGAAGCATGGGCTACAGCGATCGCCTTTGCAGTTGTGGGTACTATGCTTTCGGCTGGCTATGTTTTGACGGCAAGATTCCAGGAAGCTCGAAGGGTTGAACAGATAATCAAAACAGACATAGCCCAAAGCGCGATCGCAGCAATGTCTCAAAATCCCGGTTACGATCACAAGCAAGCCGAGAAAACTGTCCGGGCATTATGTGCGAATATCTCAGAAGACAATGCTGAAGTGTTGTTAAAGGCGATAGCTTCTCAATGCGTGGGTAAATTATGACTGGATTTGTTTGCTATCCCGAATACCTGGAACCCGATGATCCAGATTATGACTTACATGATTATTGGGATGGTGATGAAGACGATGAAAAATCGTTCGATTGCGGTTTTGTACCTGGCGAGGGTTGCACTTTGGGAGGCACAGAAATATGTGATTTTGACTGCCCTTACCGAGATGCGCTGATAAATCATCCTAGCTACCCTAATGTTGATTTTCTCGCATCCGACTATAGCTTTTGAAATGTCGATTTTGGGTGGATCACGCGATACCTACCGCAGGCTACGCCAACGCCGTCGTGTCTGACATTAACATTTTCAATTCCCCATAAAAGCGGCTTCTACGCTCTTCAACCATTCGATGATGCTGGTATTGAGCATAATAATGTTTGGCGATCGGGGTGATTAAAGTTTTGATGGCACCAAATAAAACCAACAGTGCAACGACTAACGCAACTATTAAAAAAGATGGAGATTTCATTTTCAAATTCCTATACAAGCGAGTTGAAGTGATTGCCTGCTTATTACTAATATATACTAAACTGGCATAGATGTAGTTAGTGATTTTGCTGAAGTTTGTATAAAGGTATTTTGAAGAAACTAATGTCAAAGGTCAAGGTATTTAACCGTAATACAAAATTGCTACTTCAATCGTTTGATAGTAGGAAAGAGGCTGTTTATTGGTGTAAGGTCAATCAATCGTTGCCGATACCTGATTATGGATGGAAAGATGAATTTTATATTGAGAAGTAGAGGCGATCGCTATGCATAAAGAAATTGAATTAGTTTCAAGTCTCGCTGGAGAAATCTTTTCTAGGTTTGTCGATGAGATAAAATTAATAAACCAAACAAAACATGATAAGTTAACCGATCCGAAAATACATTTTTACTTCGAGGAAGAGTTTGAATGCTGGATAATTCGAGTTTCTTGGATGTGTGCGGGTACTCTCTGTCGATATCAATACGCTTATAATATTGTCGAGTTAAAGACTTCACTCTGTAGCCGTTCGGCTATGTCAGAACTCTTTTTGAGAAAAGCTCTTAAAGTTTATTCAGAAATAGAAGGGTGGGAGCGATCGCTTTATGGTTGATTTTGATTTTTCCGGTTCTTCTGTCGTTGGACAAGACGTGGTTGAGGCTCTATCCAAACACCCGCAGATAATAACTGCATATCAAAATAAGGGCAATACTGGGAACCCTCCAATGGAATGGGTGCTTAAATATGTTTTTGGTGAGAACGCCAAAATGGTTCAATCTAGTCAAGTCGGAAAATTGGATGCTAAATTTAAAATTATTGACTGAGGGTGATCGCTATGAACATCAACGAACCGTTAATTGAAGCATCACAAAACTTTATCATGAAACTCCACTCAACCATAGATTCTATGTGTGCAGCTTATTTAAGTGAGACTGGACACAGTGGGTTTTTAATTGAGGAAAAGTATAATTTGGGATTAAAGTATTGGGTGGCTAATCACAATGAATTCCCGTCTCTTGAGGTTCCGACACCAGATAGCTTGAAATTGATAGAGCAAACTTATCTTCAACGCAAAAATCAAGAGTGGCGATCGCTTACTGATTTTCTCGCAAGCCAAGTAGAAATAGTGGTTGAGAGCAATAGCCTTCAGTTTATGAGTTTTCGGATTCAGCAGAGAGGCGATCTCTGCGGCAACCCGAAAGAGGAAAGACCATGACTAAAGCGCAGGCTTATCGTGACTTCACTATACAAAGCTTTCGATTTATAGCAGGTTTGTCAAATGCTTGCCCTGAATCAGAGCGATACACCTTTAAGTACTTTATTGATGGGCGATCGCGTGCTTCTGAATTGCGTCAAATGAAGCAGTATTTTCGTGTTATTAACTCAAAATATACAAAAAGAGAGTTAATTGAGTTTTTCTGCAATCTACCAGCAGGTGACAGAAAGTTTTTACTTGAGAAAATACCCGACATAATTACTGTTTTGCCGTCAGACTGTGATAATTTTAAGGTTGAACGCCCCAGGGCGATCGCTCTTCGGTATGCGAATTTTGGCGGGAAAACTGTAGAGTATGATGTTTATGCAGTGGTTGACTTTTTGAAAGCTGTCGAGCAAAAGATGTTGCTAATTAAGACTTAAGGAAAGAGCTTTTTTATGATTCGCCACCCAATATTAAGCTTAACGCCAAAAGAAAGAGAAGTGATTGCGTTTGTCCGACAAGGATTCAGTAATAAAGAAATAGCCAAAGCAATGGATGTCAAGTGTAGAACTATTGAGAGTCATCTTTACAATGCTAGCTATAAATTAAATGCTAAAAATAGACTTGAGCTTGTATTAATTTTAGATGGGCGATTGAAATCAAGAATAGAGCCAATTCTTAGTTTTTCAAATACTAAAAAGCTATTGAAAGCTAGAATCAAAAAATTATATGAGCAAGGTCTTAGCGTTTTGCAAATAGCAGAAAGAGTAGGGATTCGCTATGAATCGGCTCGTGTTCATCTAGTAAATATGAAATTAAAGGAAACCAGTGATTAAATTTATGTCAAGAAATGGAGGGACACTGTTAGGTCGGCACAGCTACCGATCATCGTTTATGATTTAAGGGAAAGATATGATGGGAAGCTGTTAAAGAAGCGATCGCCTACGAACCCAACAAGAATTCCCATAACCAGAATAGACTGTAGATATTGAGATTTGGCTTAAGTTCTAGCACCTTGCATGGCAAAAAGAGCAGAAAACCCGCATGGATTAACTGATTTACAACTGAGATTTTGTCAAGAATACGTCAAGGATTTAAACGGGACTAAAGCTTATCTTCGTGCTGGGTACACGGCAAAATCTGAATCTGCGGCTGCTGCTGGGGCATCTGCGCTTATAACAAATCCTAAGATTAAAATCTATTTGGGGGAATTATTGAGTCTTACTGAAGCCTCAGTAATTTCAGAAATTGCTAAAATAGCTTTTGCAAATTTTACTGATATTGCTGATTTCACTTCTAATTCAATATCAGTAAAATCTAGTGATACTTTAAGCGATCGCGGCAAATCTGCACTTCAATCAATCAAATTTACTGAGCGATACACAGAAGAAGGAAAAATTTGCACTGTAGAAGTAAAGATGCACGATAAGTTAGCAGCACTGGAGAAATTAATGCGGCGTTTGCGGCTATATCCCCAAGCCATGAGTACCATGAGTGCAGTAACGCATTTATTGTCGCAGGGTTTGCTAACAGATGATCAAGCAAGGGTAATAATTGATGGCGTTTCCGGGATTGAAGAAGGGTTGCGATCGCTTACTAGCCGAAAACCCGAATCAACCGACACAGAGTAGCTTAACTCCAGATTTTGTGAAAACTGCCTACCACGAAGGTGGAAAGCCATTTGTTGCAGCAGTCGAGAAATGGGGGCGTAACGAGAGAGGCGATCGCCTTACGCTGCATAACTGGCATAGAGAATATTATGAATTAATAGCTACCTTCTACATAGCAGAGGTGCTTGCTACCGGGGCAAGTCAAATCGGCAAATCGGTAGCCCATACTTTGCTCCTCTGTTATTGCATCACAGAGGGCGGCTTAAACACTCTGTGGAGTTACGACCAAGAGCGATCGCTAAACATCCAAGTTCCAAGTAATTTCCGCCCCGTAATCAAAGCATGGCTCAAAGCCAAAAACATTAAAGTTAAGCTATCTGAAGGCACGCAAAATAATACCCTTTACCAAGTCAAAGGTGCAACTGCCCAGTTTGTCTACGTTTCCACCAGTAAATTAAAAGATGGTGATGGTTCGGCGGCGGCTGGTGGGATTGCTGTTGGGGTGAGTAGAGATATTCTATTTAAAGAGGAGCGATCGCAGTATCCCCCAGGCGCAGACGCACCGCTAGACCGTCGCCTCGATGCTGGGAGATTACCATCCCGCCCAATTCGCCAAATCGGGACTCCAGGGTCGGGGCTTGGTATTGAGTTAGAGATTGAAACGGCTGATTATGACTTTCACCCCCACACCCAATGCCCCAAGTGTAAAGCTGAATTCAACCTCACCCCGATGGGCTGCTTACTGCGGGAAATTAAGCAGAAAAACAATAAACCCGTTTACCTCTCAGAATCGGGGAGGCCAGTAAATTGGCATCACCATAATCCGCAATCCGCGATCGCGTCTGCTTACTTTGCCTGTCCCAATTGTTTTACTGAAATCCCCAAGAGCGACCGCACCTTAAAAGCGTGGTTTCGCTGCATCAAAACTGGAATTAACCTGCGATCGTTCCTAGATTCTCTCCCCAAAGGCTACCCAGAACGTCGCATTAAGGTGGGTATCTGCCTTAGTCCCCTCTTACGGGAAACCGAGTATAACCTAGCTACTGAAATTATCAGGGAAGGGCTAGAAACATCTAACCCGGCTGACTGGAGTCAACAGCGATGCGGAATTGCTTCGACAACTGGGGCGACTAACGTTAGTTTAGATATGCTCAAAAGTGCGATCGCTCTAATGCCACGCTTAGGCAAACCCGATTTTATCCTAGCTGGTATTGACCAAGGCCGCGCCGAAGATTGGTTGTGGATTTGTGCCTACTTTCTCCCGGAGGATCGAACCTCTCTTAGTACTGCCGAAGTTATTGAACAAACCACCCGTGTAGTGCTATTCGGTGGCGATGTGGTGCGTGATGCCATTCCTGAGAAGTTGAAAGAGTATGGCGTTGTTTACGGTATTATCGACAACGAACCAGATCGTGCCGATGCCTCAGATTTATGCCGTGTCAGCTGCCTTGAAATGGCAGACCAAAAGCCAGGTCAAAAAGATGCAGCTGTTGAATCAACTGTTAATGATGGTGGCATTGAATACCCCTGCTGGCATATTCGCTCTGAGAAGTTTTTAAAAACTGTGGTGGTCGCCTTTGCGATGGAAAAATACTGTTTACCGAGTGATTGGGATATATGGCTTGGAATGATGGGGAATGAGCGATCGCCTATCACTCATTTATCCGCCCCTTCTTACGATCCCAAATCTGGGAAGTGGAAGCGGGGCAAAAATAATATAGATGACCTTTACTATGCTGCTATGTTTTGCGAAGTGGCTTTTTATCTACATTTAGACAGTTATCAGTCTGATGTTAGCTTTGATTTTGGTGGGGAAGATAGAGAAATCTATGGAGCGATCGCACGCTATTGATATGACACCAGAGCAATTCAAAAATCTCAAAACAGGTGATATCGTGAGAGGCGTTCTCTCATCTCATACTTATATTGTTACGGATAATTACGGCGATCATGTAACAGCAGTCAGAACGGTTGATCTGACAAACCCAAGTGAGTGGGAGTTGGTGCAGAAAAGCTTGTATGCAAAACCATGAGGCGATCGCTTGTGGAATTAGAATCAAGGTGGTTTTACGGTTACAAAGTTTGGTGCAAAAAAAACAATGTGGTGTACGAAGAATCAGAGGATATGTCTTTGTGCTTGCATGAAAGCTTTCTTGCTAACCCTCTGTATAAAGCAACCTACTATTTGTGGATTGCTGAGTGTAATGGCAGGTTAGGACGGCAGATGTATAAATTTCAGTAAGGGTGCGATCGCTTGTGAACGTGAGCTACGCATTTCGGCAATATTACTTTTCAGCGCCTGGAAGAAGACGCTGTGAAACCTTGGCTACAAGTTCATCACCTGTTAGGCTAGGTGAATATGCATCGATTAGAACTTGACAAATAGCATTGTGTGTTGACAAAGCTTCGTCCCAAGTTGAATACCTAAAAGTGGTATCGTCTAAATCACCACCTCCAAAAATCATTGTTTCAAATAAAATTGGCTGTCCCTCTAAACTCCAATTATGATTTCTTCCCAAAAATACAGTAGACATCCTGCCCCACTCAAACTCAGCTAACGCCACAAGTGTGTCATGAGTTTCCATCCAGAACTCCCACTCAGCAATATCCGTTTCTTCTATGGGTACGCGGTTTTCTAAGATGTAATAGTATCTGGGCAGCACAATGCCTACTTCACAAGGGGTAATCGCATTTTATCATGTGCAACCTGCCACAGGCGATCGCTCTAAGCTTTTTTGCTCTTTGTTTGATTAATTTGTTTTTGTGGATGAACTTTAGCTTTAGTTGCCTTTTTAACCAAGACAGATTCGATTTCCTCAAAAGTCCAGCCCTTTTCAATCAAGATTTTTGCTGCATCGTTACGAGTCTTGCTCATTGGTACAAATTGAAGGGACTATATAGACAGGATGCGATCGCATAGTATTAAGAATTTATGTCGGTCAAAAGCAATATCTCATCTAGTCGTTTTGTACGTTCCTGCTCCCAGATTTTTTCAGTTGCTTGGGATAGTAAAGTATTGTGACTCAACCTGTAAGGACAACAATCAACCTCGTTAGGGTCTTTGTCTGACAAGAATACCTTTATATCACTTCTGATATTTTGACATTTTTGAGTTTTTAGCAAGTAGACAATAGCAACTGAGTAGGCGATCGCTGTGACCGTTGAAATCAGATCCAGATCGTCACTGGAAGAATATATAGATGAATTTATCTCATTGACCAATCCCACTGTGAAAGTAAGTACTGCTACGACTACGCACAAAGTGAGTGTTGAAGGCTTATCCAACTTTAGCCATATAGATGACAAAAAGTAAGAAAGCACAATTGAGCCTAAAAAACTTGTCGCTAAAATATATATAGATAACAAAGCTCTCATTCTTTTAACCACTACAAGACCCAAGCTTATTTTAGCTTGGGGCGATCGCTTCTGTGGATGATGAAGATGTGAAGGAGGCGATCGCTAATTGGAAGCAAGTCGCACCAAGTACTTACGTTAATATTTTGAGTGCTGAATTATGAGATTTTTCTTAGATACAGACTTATTCATAGCGCCGAAGAATTTCTTTTGCCCAAGCAATAGCATCTTCAACGCGAATCCCAGTAGGTTGAAGCTAGTGATTGGGTAAAACAAAACGTTATTTCTCAACTGCCAAGCCGCGATAATCCTTCTTGGAAAACAAAAGACGCGATCGCCTTTGATGTGATGGCTTTTATTAAGCAAAAAACTCCAAAATTTAAACTTTATCACCATACATTTGACGAACTTAAAAAATTGGAGGTAACAGAAAAACCTGAGATTTGGGCGTACTATGCAGATTATGACTGGGTTTGCTTTTGCCAACTTTTTGGCACAATGATGGACTTGCCAAAAGGATTTCCAATGTATTGCCGTGACATTAAGCAATGGTGCGATTACCTTGAAAACCCAGAATTACCAAAACAAGGTAAGGGTGAACATAATGCACTTGCTGACGCTAGGTGGAATAAATTAGCTTGGGAATTCCTTGATGAGTATGAAACAAAAGTGCTTTATTGGTTTTAATGTTTAGCTAGATAGTAAAAGTCTCTGTTCCTGGGTTTTGTTTTGGGGGAGTATAATTTAATTCAAATACCCGCGATCGCCTCATGCCTCTTTCAGCAATATTATCCCAAGAAATCGCCGCCGCCGACACCGACCCCAGGCATTACCTATTTGATGGTTTCGCTCAAATCCCAGACGACACATTGCTTTACCTACTGGGTGGCGACACAGATTTTTATGATTTAGTACTAAAAGATGCCCATGCAAAGGCAGTACTGGAGACACGCGATCGTAATGTAACTTGCCGTGAATGGAAAGTTACCCCAGCTTCAGACTCCAAGGCGGACAAAAAAGCCGCCGATGTCGTCAAGAGTATTTTGACCGATTTCGACTTTGATAAAACCTGCTCGGATATGAATCGGTTTTCCTTTTTGCGAGGCACAAGCTTTCTTGAGTTTAAATGGGATCTTGTCGGGAACCTAACTAAGATTAAAAGAGCTACAGCCAAGCCCACCTATCGGTTTCGCTTCAAAATTCCCGATGGCAAAGAAGGCGAAGATATTGGCTATTACGAAGGTTACGAAATCCGCTTGCTATCTAGAAGTGATTACTATGAAGGCATGACGGTTCCCCCGAAACGGATACTTTGCCATTCCTACGATCGCATCAATGATAATCCGTGGGGTATTGGGCTAGGGCGGGTGTTGTATTGGCTAGCAGTGGTGTTCAAAAAGGAGCTAACCAAGCAACGCCTAATTTACCTTGATAAATATGCCCAACCATCAATCATGGGTAAGGCTGGTAAATCTAACGAAGAACAACGCGAGGAATTCACCAAAGTACTTGCCCAGATGTTTAAAAAAGGGTATGGTACACTTCCCCCGGGATGGGATGCCGTACTGATGGAAGCCCAACGCTCATCAACAAGCGACGTATACCAAACAGCGATCGATTGGTGCAACGCCGAGATGAGTAAACTTGTGTTAGGCGAAACCCTTTCTCTGGAACTCCCCCAAGGTGCTGGTTCTAGGGCAGCTACTCAAACGCATCAAGATGGGAGTACGATATTTCTTGCCAAGTTTGATAGCGATCGCCTCTCCACTGGCCCACTCAGAGAATTAGCCAGATGGATAACTGAGCTTAATGTCCCCGATGCCCAGCCGCCGATGATTTGGCGACACTTTCCCGAACTCGAAGAAAGTGAGGATCTTAACCAACGGGTGAATCGGGATAATACACTTAATACTATCGGGTATAAGATATCTGTTGATAAAGTTAAGGAAGTGTACGGCGATGGCTACGAGGACACGGCAGCCGTACAAGCCGAACAGCAAAAGCAGCAGACGCAGCAGCAACAAGATAGTGGGGCGTTTGATGTTGGGTTTGAGGAGGATAATTATGAGGCGAGAAAGGCGATCGCCTTTAAGAAACGTTTAGAAAAATCAGGACAAAACTTATGGAACAGTCAATATCCGCAAAAATTACACAAAATGAACATTTAGGCTACGATGCTTTGCTGACTCAAGAATATATCTTAAAGCTAGCGCAATCGGAACCAAAACTTGGTGTAGCTGTTGGATTTTGGCGAGGCGGAGATATTTCTTGGGAAAAAGCAACTTATTTGATGATCCTTGAGTTACTGGAGACAATACGTATTGCTCGTCGGAATTCTGAGTTAAGCGATTTAAAGATTTTTCCAGAAACAAGTGTTCTTGAGTCATGAAGTAAGTATGCACGTAACCAACAATCTTGATTTCAAAAGGGCGATCGCCAATGCCAGTAGCTGAACTATTCCTCAACTTGCACCGTTGGCACCTAGCTAGTACAAGCTTCTCTGAGTCTGACATCTCGGAGTTAGATGCGATCGCCCAACTCTTCCCCTTAAACTTTGATGAAACTGGCAATCAAATTAAGCAGATATTAGAGAAGCGCTACACAGATGGGATTTCTGGATTTGAAGGGGTGAAGGTTGTTCGCGGAGCGTCTCGTAGAGAGGGGAGTAAGATTATCGGGGTATTTTCTGATATTGTTTCGCCAGTATTAACGAAAAAGTTTAACTTCAGTATTGATTCTGATACAGGGGATGTAGATTATACCCAAATTGATACCGGGAATCTAGAGCAGAACTTTTCAGAATATGAATTTGCTGCACCCGGTAGTAAATCCAAGCAGTGCAAAGAAGGGAAGAGTTCGGCTTGCACCCGTGCTGACAGCTCAACTTATTGCATCAAGGTCGGCTACAAGTGTAAATCAGTGGGGTTGAGTGGTGAGGAGAAGGCGGTGGTGAAGGCGATTGTAGAGAAAGGTGGTAAAGGGCAGAAACGGAAAGGATCGCCTTCGACGACAGGTGGATCTACCCCTACGACTTCTGCACCATCAGCCCCATTAGCTACCACAACACCCTCCGCGACAAGCGCAGTCAAAAAAAATAGCACCTCCAAAAAAACTGCTGCTTCCATTACTCCCCCAGCGTCTCCAGATCCTGATGGAAACCCCCAAATCAAAACCAATGATTTGAAGCAATCCAAGCCTGGGCGATCGCAGCGCCTGCAAGATATGGACGTAGCACTTAAAAATGGAGACTTCAGTAAAGTTGCGGACATTACTGAAAAAATTTATGATGATGCTGGAAAATTAAAACTTAACCCAGGGGAGGAAGATGCTGTTCTCAAGCAGCTTTATAAAGAGTCTGGATTCGATGGCAAACCAGCAGTAAAATCCGAAAAAGAGATGAATTCATTAGCTGCTTCTGGATCGACAATGATGGTACGGGGTGTGACAACTGAACATTTCGCTGATCAGTTCCGTAATGGGGACTATTTTGTAGGTAATGGACAATATGGGAATGGGACTTATGTAGGGAATTCTGGATCTCTGTCCAAGGATGGCTCTAGTTTTATACATGGGGGAGATACTGAATCATATCACCGCACATTTGATGAGGTAGCTAAACGCGGTTACATAACGCCGGATGGAAGTACTTTGCGGATGGCACTGAGCAACGATGCTGTTGTTGTGACTCAAAAGGCACTCGCCAAACAAATTGCTCAAACTGAAAAGAAAGTTAATAGCTGGGAGGCGAAGGAAAAAGTAAAAATTATGAAGCAAGAAGGAGATTCTAGCCACCAACTTCAGCAATTGAAAGAAAAAGCTAATAAACTGCGTTTGGTTCTTTGGGGAGATTTAGGGGATGGGGCTTCGGGGCGCTACGCGATCACACACGGTATTGACGCGATCGCCCTAAACAAGAGTTACCAACCTAACACCTTCATGAATCTTTTAAACAGAAGTAAAGTTACTGTACAAGATACTAATCTGAAATTTACCGATGGGCAGAAAAAGGGTGTAGGAGTTTAATTGATGGATGCAGAACTCTCTAGAACACTAGCGTTAGCTAAAATGTCGCCTTATTACCGCTATACAATCTCAGGGTTGATAGTTGATTCCAAAGAGGATGCAGGTGCAGGAGAAAAATACAGCAATCAATTGTCTGAAGATTGCTTAAAAGCAGGCACAATAAAAAAACTGAGCAGCGATCGCCAAAAATTTCTTGGAATATGTTTACTTTCTTTGAAAACTGCTAAAAAGTTGTTCCCAGAAGTTAATTCAACAGATTTTTTATCTGATAAGCAAGTAGAATCTGCGGTAATCGAAGCACAAAAAAATCATGCCAAATCTTAAATATGGCGTTCATCAAGGGTTTTTTGGGCATGGAATCCCTTATTTTGCTGGTGAGTCGTGTCCCTACATTATAAGGGATTTTCCATACCGAAAATCGCTAAAAGCCTTATTCTGACTGAAACAGAAGTGCAGCTTACGCCGCATTCTGTTTCTATATAGATCTAAAAACAAAAAACCTGTAGTGACTACTACAGGCGAATTTACAAAAAAAGTATATGTCAGTCTATCCTGGATGTGTTTTTTCTAAGGCTTGTAAAGTTTGCTGGATTTGGCCTTGTTTAATCAAACCCCGCGACCTTCTCCCAGCATCAACGGCTTGACGCATTAAAGAATGACCCTCGACATATTTACCAAGGCGTATCAACTCAATTCCCCTGCTACTGAAATCTTTAACTTCAGAGGCAATAGTTAGTAGTCGTTCTCTATCCATTTGTTTGCTCTTGAATAACTACGATGATTGATTCTGCTTCTTCAAAAAGTCTTTCGGCTCTTGCCTCCAAGAGACTAGCGTCAGCATAAAATTCATTCTGCATTGCTTTCTCATATTCGGCGTACAAGTCGAATATTATCTCTTGCAACCTGTTATAAGCGTCAAGCAATGCTGTAACTGTGGTCTGCTTCACTTCATGTTGACCTTTAGTATCTATTTTATCGAGATTAAGCAGAACACAATGACGAGTTGCGAGGAGAGCGGCTCTCAGTGCCATCGCCCTCACCCTCCGGCATCAGCTTTCGCATATCGTGAGGGACTCCTCCACCTCTTGTAGTACTAAACTTGCGATCGCCCTCAATCCCCAACAATCAAATCTCGCTTTACTGCCTCACAAATTATCCGCCGCAGGTATTTCACCCTCTCTTCTTGTGGAAGTGCATGCAGGGCATCGTGAATGCTTTGCGGTAACTTCAAGCCCGTTACCTTCTTTGATAATGGCTCTGTCAATTCTTCGTCGTAGACTTTAAATTGCTGCTTCTTAAAACCTTCTGACTGTACTGGCGTGGGATTGGTCATTGCTGGTTAACTAGTGATAGCCACCATAATAATCGCTAAAAATAATTAAGTCAATCGTTGACATTCCCGGTTAACCGGGTTATAGTCGATATACAAGGGACAAAAAACACTACCCCTTGCCAGGAGGTGTAAAAAATGACTCAATCTGGAAACGGACAAAACAAAGATGCCAACCCCAATGACATTGATGTTTATGAGAAGATTCCACAAGACAACCCCGCGCGAGAGCCTGACTGGTTCAAGGAAAACTTAGCTACAGGCGAACGAGAGGTTGTTCCTGCGGAAGATGCTCCAAAAGAGCTAGAAGAGAATGAGGATAATCCTCAAGGTTAATTAGTTTGTTTAAAGCCCCTACCCCTGTGGAGGGGCTTTAAAAAGCCACTTTATCAGATTTTAACTCATGGATACCACTATTATCTACCCAAGCTACTTTCGGATATTTGAGTGCAGAAATGGGCGTTGGTTCATTAAAAATCTGGAATCATTTGTAACTACCACTACAACAAATCATGAGGATATTAAAGCACTTTATGACATTACTGAAGGACAAATAGTAGTTGAATTATTCCGAATTAATGCAGGCAAGTCTGGATATTACCTAGCGAATATTCGGGATAAAAAATATTATTATTGTGTTGATCGTGACGGGACAAAGAATAAATTACTTGAATTGGGCATTGGTCGAGTAGATCCACAAGTTGGATATCAATAAAGATGCTTGCGATCATCCTCATCCCCCAGTACGCATTTCCGCTCCAAAATCCCACAGGGTAAGTACGTTTAAGCAATCAGGAAAGAGAGCAGTATGATTTGGCGATGCTGATAAAGCAAATTGTGCAACAGATTTTGTAGGTATTAAAGGAAGAACGGTTGAAGCAGCTAGGAAAAAAGCCAAAAATTTATGTCTGTTAAAACGAAAAGATGACTTGCATAAATTAAAAAGCATTTTAAGTATCCAATAGACTGTATTTTATACTTCCCATTCAGCGAGAAGAATAACGGGTAGAAGTGGATATATTTGCTACATAGTTCGCAATACGCCCATTCGTTTAACTTGAATCCTTAGCACTGGGTCATTTTGGCATTCTTGCAGGAATTCTTCAGGGGGACATTGCCCCATTGCCGCATAGGATTTAAGTCTTGAAAGTCGCTGCGATCGCAACTTAGAGTTCTGAGCAAAATCTTGCGGGACTGTGGAGTAATCCGACAAATTGATACCCCACTGCGGGTTGCTTACGATTGCACCCAAAAGACTTCGCGCATGAGGTGTTTCTAGCAGGTCTGCGATCGCTTCTTTGGACGGACAAACTCCCTGATTTGCAGCATCTAGAATGTCTAATATCTCGGTGTTTGTAAGGTTTTGTTCATGCTGCGCGGCAGGCGCGGCGGAACAAAAGCCCTCATGACAGTCTTTCTGCTCAACACCAGAATTTTGGTTTTCAGCCAGCAACGAAGTGGGTTGACTCTCTGTAGCATCCACGAGCGTTAGCGTCGTGCAGTCGGTTGCCATAGGCAAGTCTTTCTCTTCCACGCCCTCGACAGTTTGAGGCGATGCACCCCCAAAGGGTGCGATCGCCGTCTCATCACCTTGCAAAATCTCGTTTGGCGTGGAAGAGACACACATCAGCAACTCTTTTGAAGAGTTGCTGATGTGTTCTTGAGGAGTTCCTGAAGGGTTTTGAAACGCTTGTACAGCAGGGGTTTGAATAACTATATCCGGTTTATTCGTTGCGGTATTCGCTTGTTCTGAGGTGATATCCCGTTTATTTGAGGCGGTATCCACCTGAGATTTTTCGCCACGCCAAAAATCCTTGACCCTAGCACCATGTAAATTTCGGACTTCCCAATAGGACGTTCTGCCGTCGCTTTCTGAACTGATGCGACGGAATATGAATAGACGCATTGCTTCCAATGCTCTTCTTGCAAACCTAAAAGCTGAATCACTAAGGTTGGTTGCTAGCTTCATCCAACGCGATCCGTAAGGGTCTGCTAACCAGCATTGATGCCAGAATTTTAAGACACACGGTTTCTGATCCACCATCAATACCGTGTCTTCTTCTGGAACAATCCAGTGGCGGCGGTTAAACACTTTGGTAGTCTTGCTTTTTGATGCTACTGCCACACTCATGACTCACCCCCAAATGAGCGATACTGTTTCAACACCTGCTGTTTGAGTGCGTCAAATCTCTGTTTTTCTTCCTCTGATACAACACCCGTCAGTCGTTCAACCTCAGCCTTTTGCTGAAGTCTTACCTGATGACTGGTGATAGCAGGCAATGTTTTTACATCAGATTCATTGCCAGGACGGAACCGACGACGGCGAAACATAAACCTAAAATGTCGTTTATCCTGTAGCGGTAACTTCTCCCACACAGGAGCGTCCCATCCAGGCGGGATAAAGTCAGCTGATATCGGTAGCAGGTTTTGCACTTGGGATTGGAGTTCTGCGATCACTCTACCCTGCTCCTTAATCACCTGGCTTTGCTCTTCAAACTTGGACAGCAGTTGAGAAACTAGTTCTTGAGATTGCGGGGCTAACTCTGCCTCACGGGTTTTAACAGCAAAGTAGTTTTGTGCGGCGGCGATTTCTGGTTTACGAGAATCGCCGTTCATTGCTGTCAAGTAGCAAGCATAGCGAGAAAGCTTGTAATCATCCCCTGGTCTACCTCCTATACTTTTTGCCACCGTCGGCAAAAAGTGCTTTTCAATCTCATGCCCCATGTTTTGGCAAGCGGCGATCGCTCTAGATATGGCCTCATAAAATCGTCGCCACTGCTGATATCCCAGTATGGGCATTAAGTCACGGGCAACCCAATACTCAATACCTTCTGCATCAAGAAGCCTGATTTGGTCAAATGGATTTACACCGTCATTAGTCAATGTGAGATCCGACATACTTATTCTCCGTATAAAATTCTTATGTAAAACTGGCTCCACATCAGTGCGAAGTCACTAATTCATTTCAGGAAGAGCCAAAAGCTAGATTCGATTCACGCAAACTTTAAATATTTTTCAGTGTGTTTACTGCAACACTGTCTACTGATAAAAAGTTAAAAATAAGGATATTAACCACTCAGTATCCAGCATGAAGCATCTCAAGCGTTTAACAGTAGTGTTGTCTGCCATAACTATTTCAGTCTTAAGTTTGAACAGTGCAGCCGTTGGTCAACGTGCAGAAAAATTTGTGAACGTTGGGTTTGACAGTGATGGCGATCCGTTTTTGCTGGACAGGACTAGTATGCAAAAGAGCGAACCCAGATTTGGCCATGTTCTCAAGATTTACCAAATGAAAAATGACTTGATGACCGAAATCTTGGTTCGGTCTTCCTGTGGAGATGAAAGCTTGTCGATTGTCGCACTCAGAACTTACAGTCAAGGAGTTAAGTTGACCGAAGAGAAAGTACACCAACAAGTTCAGCCCAGAACAACAGACAACCCTGCTAGCCTTGCAATGAGCTATTACTGTCACGCTATCGACGCTCGTGGTTGGTGATACGTTTCCTGTTGAGAGCGATGCCTACGGCTCTCGGTGCCATCGCTCTCACCTTGTATATAAATGTTTTTCCACTTCAACCAAGCGATTGATATTTTGGTAGTATTTAACATGAATTTTGTTCGTATCGGCTGCATTTTTTCTGTACTAACTGTTTTTGGTTTTGGTCACACTGCTGTAGCACAACAGGTTGAGGAAGCCGCGAAGCCAATTTGCTATATGCAAGCTGAAAGCGGCAAAATAATTAATTTAGGAAGCTTGTGCGGCGATGGAATGCCAGCAAGCGTATCTCAGCAAAATGATTATGTTGGTGGTTCCTCCAGTACTAAAAGAGGAAATTGTCAATACTCTTGGCAATTTGATTCATCAGTTAAAGCGTGCGGTGATCGCTCCGCAAGTAGTCGCTCTGGCTATAGCGACAGTCCGAGTTATGCACCTAGTTATTCTGGCTCCAATAGTGGAACCTATGTTCACTCTTACACTCGCTCCAATGGCACATTCGTTGAAGGTTATCATCGGAGATAATTAATTTTGCTTCTGAAATACTTAAAAACTAGGCTAGCATCTGGCTAGATATATTGCAAGCAATATTTAGCCAGATGCTAGCCATTCAAAAAGCAATCGCCCCCTAGGTATCTGTAGGGGGCGATTGCTTTGCTATATTTACTAGATTTTTAGCGCTTGCTAAGAAGGTTTCTAGCTGGCTTTTGAGTTGCTGGTTTTCTGCGGCCAGTCCGCCTTTAATTCCCCCAGCATCGCTCTCAACTCCTCTATTTCTTGCTGCTGCTGTTTTTTAAGTACCTCTATTTCTTGCTGCTGCTGTTTAAGTACTTCAGTGAAATCAATCACGTTATCAGCTTTGAGTGTTCTGCCGATTCGTTGAGAAATATAACTTTCGATGTCACTTGTCATGCTTATACCTTCCCTGTCGAGAAGGCTCTTGTACTCCTCATATAAGGAATCATTTATGCGAATACTTAGTTGTGCGTTTCGCTTTCTGGCAACGCCATTAGACTTCTCAGACATTTTATTGCGGTAATTTAATTACTAACACTATATCGAAACAATCTAGCCAGTGGCTATAAATAAGGCTAAACCCCTTTGTCTAGACATATCAATGTTTTTGGCTAGATATTTCTCGCTATTTGCTTGACAGTGGCTAGCCACTGTCTTACACTAAATATAGACACCAAAAAGCGATCGCCCTGCCTGGAAAGTTGTGCGATCGCTTTTTGAAACACTCACCACAAAGATGGAGTTGATTTGATTATGACCCATGCGACTTACCCTAAGCAAGCACTCTCTGCTAATGACGTAACCTTCACCGACATTGACGGCTTCTACAACTTTGAAGCACAAGCCAACGGTCAAACGATTGCTGAACTTTCCCACGATGCTTTCAACTCTTTAAACGCTTGGTACGTGTCTGTTTCTGGAATTGAGGTTTATCGCACCAGTCTTTATTGCCAAGCGACTGATTGGGTGAAGTCACAGTATATTGCAGGCACATTATCCAAGCATAATCATTGCCAAGTTCAGGCATTGACAACACGAGAAGAACGAGCCGCAACGATTGAAGTATTAGAACAGCATGGGGATGAGTTTGTCGTCCACAACTGTGAGAATGACCACTATTATGTGGTGCGTCCTAATTACCCCGAATTTAAAGGACGCTGTGAGTGTGCTGATTGTCACTACCGAGGGGTCAAGTGTAAACACCAAATAGCTGTAGAGAATTTCTTAGAGGAAACGTTTCCCACTGTTGCACGCTTCGTAGATGACTTACTAGATAAACCCTTTGACGAACTTAGCAGTGAGGAATGGGAGCGGTTGAAGAATAAGAGCGCAACAAGCGATCGCATGGAACTGCTAGCAGCATAAAACAAAAGTCAACGGGTGGGCGGTGTCCCACCCAAAAATATTGGAGGAAAAATGTTTAAACCAGCAACCAAATCAAATTTAAAGATCCGCCTTGCCCTGAGTGGTTCAGCAGGCGCGGGTAAAACCTATTCCGCCTTAGCAATTGCTTCAGATATCAGTCAGAAGATAGCAGTTATCGACACTGAGCGAGGCTCTGCAAGTCGCTACGCTGACCTATTTCAATTTGATGTGTGTGAACTTGACAGCCATCATCCAGCTAAATACATTGAGGCAATTAAATCGGCTGAAGCGGCTGGTTACGAAGTGATTGTCATCGACTCACTAAGTCATGCTTGGTATGCCGAATTAGAGTTAGCTGGCACTAATCGGGGAGGAGGAACCAGCTTTGACGGCTGGAAAAATGTTCGTCCTTTGGAGCGAAAATTACTAGATGCTATTGTGAGTTCCCGATGCCACATCATTGCTACGATGCGGAGCAAGACTGAGTGGGATACCACACAAAGGGATTCTAACGGCAAGATGAAACCAACGAAAATTGGTACTGCTCCCATTCAAACTTCGGGGATTGAGTACGAATTTGACATTGCCGGTGAACTCTCTGCTGAACACATACTCTACATCAGTAAATCTCGTTGCCCAGAATTGCAAGATACCAGTTGGCTAAAACCAGGATTAGAGTTGGCGCAAGCTCTTAAGAATTGGATGAGTACTGCGCCCGTTACGCAATCAGGCGCCCCAACTGTGGCAGCAGTACACCCGCAAGACTTACGAGTTAAGCAAATACGCACCTTGCTTGACTACCCTGTTGATTTGGTCAAGGAATGGTTAAGTTTTCAGGATGCCAAGTTTCCCAGTCAGCTTGAACCACATATAGTTGACGAACTTATAAAAACTATGTGTTTAGCTTGGGCTGCTGATAAAATCGACCATCCTAATCATGCTGAAAATTCTTTTAAAAAGCACGTAAGTAGCGCGATTAGTCCAGAATTTGAGGAGCTAGCGGCGATTAAGCAGTGGATGCAGCATATCCAATCAGCAAATGTACAAAACGTACCAGTGCATTCTGCTTAAGTTATTCACCTAGAGGCGCAATAATGCGTCTCTTTCTTATTTTGTAGAGGAGAATAAATGAAAATTCCTAACAGTTGGGAACTGCCCAAATATCATTTTGGACAACGGGTAAAACAAGGCGAAATCACCGGATTAGAATATCATCCCCCTGGTACACAGAGAGCCTATGAACTGGGCGAAGGCTGGAGTTACACCGTTTTAGTGGATGAATACTCTGATTATATTGAGATTTACAAAGAACGCCAGATTGAAGTGGCAACACAAGAGTCACGCAAGGAAGTTCAAGAATTAATTGACCAACATCTAATCAGAATAGCCGCACTTACTGAACAGTTAAACGAGGGTCAGGAGTAATGGATTTAGAATCGATTAGGGGAATTCGCCACGGCTTGCAAGATTCTCGCCGTGATGGGTTAACAGAGTTTTTTCACGAATTCATGCTTGTCTTACTCTCCGAAGGTTATAGCTTTGAAGACTTGTTACACGCTATTGCTAACTGGGCAAGTGAGCAACCAAGGCTTGAAGAGGTTGTGGGGCATCTGGAGAAGGCCACGGATGAAATTCACGAGAAAAATTAGATACAATACTTAACTTATTTGAACACCGCTTAATGAGCGGTGTTTTTTTGTAACTAGCTTTCTTGAGGCGGGGAAATAGATGTTTGGTGTAGGTGCGATGCCCTTCTGTGCGCGAACGGCATCGCAAGTAATCAGTGTCTTTACCGTTATTAATCCTTTGTGTAATAGATTACAACGTAATTGGCAGAGATGGCGGGTCGCTCCCGCCTTGCTTATATTTCTGCCGTGTTGTTTTCTGCCAAAAAAATCTCAATGAAAATTCATGCATTTGCAATCGCAGGTCTTTTATCCTGCTTAATTACGGCTTGCAATAACAACTCAAAAGAGTTAAGTCAAGCCGTAAAATCATTACAGCAAGTCGATTCAGCCGCTAGTGTGGGGACTAATATCGGCAACTATGCCACTCAGGTTATATCCGCAAAAACTGAAGTAGACACCTATCTACTAAAGGACAAGGATTCAGAAACAGCTAAAAAACTTAGCAAAGTATTAAATAGCCACTTAGCTGCTGTTGATTGGTGGAGATGCGATCTCTCGCAAGCAGAGTCTTTCTTGAAGGATGAGTATGACGTTGCCTCCGAATGCCGTGATGCTATCTTGCCAAGGATTTTTGAGTTATCACCCGACATTAAAAAGGAAGCGGAACAGGCGATCGCTACTAAACCGATGCGTCACAAAAGCGATTCTCTTGATAAGTCAGCAATGTTGCAGATGATTTGGCAGGAAACCTCCAGCGATACTAAATCATTATTTAAAGATACTAATCAATAACAAATAGGGCGATCGCTATTCAATCGCCCATTTTGCTAATACACTGGGGTTGTAGCACTCAGGATGTATTAATTATATCCTGGGAGCCTCGCTGTGGCAGCAATTTCACCATTGGTGTTGATTTTCCAAGCGATCGACCAAGCGTCGCCTGTAGTCAAGAACATTATCTCTGGACTAAAAGAGAATGTTGGCGTTGTTGGTGCTTTAAGTCTTGCTTATAACGAAACTAAAAAAGCAATTACAGACTTTGCCGCCCAAGGTCAACAAGCTTATCAGTTACTAATTGGTCAAAACGTAGAGCTACAAGGACAGCTAATTGCTACACAAGCATCCTTAGCGGCTACGAATAAAGTCATCTCAGATGGTTTTGAGGTTAAAGACCCGACCAAAGCAATTCAGGCATTAACTGAACCCGTAAATCAGGCGATCGCTGATTTGAGAAAAGGGTCTTTTGATTTAGTCGGGGTTACGTCTAACGACCTCATTCCGCTATTTCAATCAGTAGCTAATGAAAGCTCGAAAATTGGGGCAAGTCTACAGCAATCCACTGAGTTAGCCTTGGGATTTGGCGCGGCCACCCAAACTTTAAAAATCCCCCTCCAGCAAACAAGCAACGAGTTGAAGCTAATTTTACAGGGGCAAGTTTCCAGCGAAAATAGACTGGCAAGTGCTTTAAATTTAAATAATGAAATAGTTAACAGATGGAAATCGCAAGGTGTATTTGTTGACGAACTAAATAAAAAACTAGCAACATTTCGAGCCGGTAATGCTCTCGCCGCCCAAACAATTGATGGGGTCGTTGCCAACGGGAGAGAATTATTTTTAGAATTTGGCAGGATTGCAGGTGAGCCATTTCTACAGCCGATTGTCACTCAATTAAATATTCTATATACGTTGGTAAAAAACAACCGAGAAACAATAATCGGCGTAATTTCAGGAATTAGTAGCTTTTTCTTAGAAATTGGTACAAGGATTCAGGAAATAGCCACAATATTACAACCAATTATAGAAAAATTAGCCCAAGCGATAGGGAATGAGTTAAATGCTAATTTGATTGCTACTGAGAATGCAACTAGAGCGATCGCAGACCTGCTAGTTTCTTTAGTTCAGCTAACCGCTCCAGTACTCGATTTAATAGCTAGTATCGCCCTAGAACTGTCAAAGATTTCCAACTCTCCCTTTGGTCAAATCCTGATAGAGACTGGCCTTTTATTAGGGGTTCTGAGCTTGTTGCAGCCCGCAATTGTTGGGCTAGGCATAAATCTTATTAGCGTCATTTCTCAAATCATCATATTTGGTGAGTCTGCTGGCGCTGCCTACACTGCGATTGGTGGATTTGAAGTAGTAATTAATACTTTGGCTTTGGGCGGACTTCCAGCACTTCAGGCTGGGATTGCAGCAGCAATCCCAGAATTAGCAACGTTTGGAGTTGCGGCTACAGCTGCGCTAGCTCCACTTTTACCCTTGATTGCTTTAGGGGGATTAATTGTACTTACTCTTGAAGTCAAGGGAAGGAAGGATTTAGAGGACGGCAATGAAGAACTTGAGGAATATAGAAAACAAATAGATGCCCAAGGCGAACAGACTTTGGATTTAGCCAAAAAATTGAAAGTATTAGCTGATTCTAGAATTGCTAATGGTAGCCTTGATGCAGAAGAAGAGGCACAGTCCAAAAGATTGGAGTCCCTACAGCAGAATGAGGTTCAATCAATTCAAGATAAAATTAAAAGCATTAAAGAATTACAGAATCTCAGCCCAGAACAAGAAGCGACGCGAAAAATTGAAATTGAAGACCTAGAGAATCAGATCAAGTTGTTACAAAAATACTCTGAAGGTACGAAGTTGCAACCTAAGGACTTACAAGTATTAGGCAATGAATATCAGCAATTGGGGAATAAAGTTAATGAGGCGCTGGCTAAATTCAACCACCCGGCGACTGACGCGGAATTCAAGCAAGCAGCTAAGGATGTAGTCGATTATACTCAACAACAGTTGAAGGCTGGGGATATCAGCCAACAGCAAGCTGAGGCGAGGCTGGCCATTGTGCGGGACGACACCAGGATAACACTCGACTTACAAAAAAGTACTGATGATGCGATAGTCAAGTCCCGTGAAGACTCGCTTAATCGCTTGAATGAATTAGCTAAAGTTAGTCAGCAAAAGATTAAGGCTCAAATTGACGATGAGGTAATAGGGAATTTTGAGGGACAGCAAAAAATTCTGGAGTCTAAGGAGCGCCAGTTACAGTTAGAAATTGAGTTAATTAAGTCGGCCATACAAAAAGAAGATGCTCTGCGTGTTGCTCAGGTAAATACTGAAGTTGACCGCATTAACAAAGAAATTGCTGCAAGCCAAGCTAGGCTAACAGCCAATCCAGGTAATACAGCAGACGATAAACAGAAAGCTAGGCTAGAGCAAGCCAATCTAGAACGGCTGCAATCACAAAAAAATGCGGCTCAGGCATCACTCAATATTCAGTCAGAATCCGAAGTTAAACGCAAGTCTCAGCTAGAGCAAAATGAAGGAGAATTATCTTCCGTTCAATCTGAATCAAGAAAAAATCGTAGGGCTGAGGCACTAAAAGAATATGATGAACAACAACAAATTCTTGACTCCCAAAACGCCCAGCGACTGATAACCGAGCAAGAATACAATGCCCGATCGCTCACCATCACCAAAGCCAAAGGTGAGGCTGAAATCAAGCAATTAGAGGAAGAAAGGGCAAAATTACCTAAGAGTGACAAGGAAGGACTTGAGGCGATCGCCGCGAAAGAGGCACAAATCCGCCAAAAAATTGCTGCCTCTACAGAGAAATTTGAGGAGGAAAAATCAAAGGTGCGGATTGCATTAGTTGATACCGAACAGAAGGAATTAGCCGCCAAATTAGCCCAGAGTGAGGTATCACAACAGCAATTTAACCAACAGTCCCTAGCACTGACGAAACAACGGTTGCAGGCTGAACTTGACGAAGTGAACCGTCAACGGGCAAAAGCGGTGAAAACGGGGGATACTCAGAGGCTTAATGAGTTAAATGCGACTGAGGCAGATATACGTAAGCGTGGGGCTGATGCTGTTGAGAAATTTGATGAGGATAAGTCAAAGGCTAGGATCGCTCTTCTTGACAATGAACAGAAGGAATTAGCGGCTTCATTGGCTGAAGGTATCGTGTCTCAACAGCAATACAACCAGCAGTCCCTATTGCTGACTCAGCAACGTTTACAGGCTGAACTTGACGAAGTGCAACGCCAACGAGTCAAAGCTGTGAAGGCGGGAGATGCCCAGAGGCTTGATGAACTTAATGCACAAGAGGCGGATATACGTAAGCGCGGGGTTGATGCGATCGCTCAAAACCAAGAACAGCAAGTTGCACTTATTGACCAAGCACAGAAGAAAGCGACTGATATTGTTAGTCAATCTGAGAGCGATCGCTTAGTCGAAATTGACAAACTAGAAGCCACTCAAACTATCCACAAAGTTGAAGCGGAGAAATTACGAACGGATGCGGCTGGCGATCGCATTAAAAAGGAATTAGCACTTGAGAAAGATAGACTTGCCCAACTTGAGGCACTACCACCATTTAGCGACCCTGCCAAGGAAGAACAGCGTCAGGGTCAAATTAGGGCATCACGACTGAAAACTTCTCAAATAACTAAGTCACTAATTGATAACGAAGTTCAACAACGAGAAGCGGCGTTTAGGGTTGTCGAAGACAAACTCAATAAAGAAATTCAGCAGATTCAAAATAATGCTACTGCTGAAAACCAAGCGCTGGAGAAGCAAGAGCAATTACAAAAGTTTATCAGCAGTACCCTTGAGAATCAAATCAAGTTACTGGAAGCGAAGAAAAATTTAGTTTCTTCAGTGGCTGGGTTCTATGAAGGGGAACTCAATGTATTAAAAGAAACCACCAAGAATCAACGGGAACAGGCGCGACTTGCGGAGACGGCGGCGGAAAATCGTCTCAATTCAGCGCGGGCATCATTTGAGATTGAGAAGGAGATCACTAAGGAGAAGCAGGAACAGCAACAGATTGACTTGGCTATGAAAGAATTGGAACTACAAGGTGAGCAGTCTGATGCGGCTTCAGCCACATTAAAGGCGCAGAAAGAACAGAAAAAAGTGGAGGCGAAATTTGGGGTGACTCAAGAGGAAAAGGATACAGCTGCACTAGATGTTAAATCAGCAGTGGACAAGGAGTTGAGGTTGCAGTTTAAAGGTTTGCTTTTGGGACAAGAGAAGACACTTGTTACTACCCAAGGACAACAAGAATTGGACAATTTGGGACGCACTCAGCAATTACAGGATGACCAAAACCGCCTTGGATTGGCCAATGCTAGGGTGAGCAAGGGACGAGGGAGAAGGGAGTTAAGGAGTTTAAGAGAAGATATATTAAAACGGGGTGGGGTGACTTCGACCAGGGATTATGCCAAAAATGTAAATTTCAATGCATTGGGGGGCGGCAGCGCAATATCCTCTCAGTTGGCAGAGTTGCAAGCGATGATACAAGGGGTACTGTCAACTGGAGCGATACCACAGATACCACAATCCACTCAAAGATTAATCACTGGGACGCAAGCTGCTTCGCCAATTCAAGTAAAATCTAGTGATGTGCAGGCAGCTACTCAAAAGACGGTGGGAGCAGTAAATATTACCCTTAACAATCAATTTACTGGAGATGATGCTACCAACGGGAAAGCTGCTAACAAAGTGACTCAAGATGTCCGAAAACAGCTTTATGATTTAGGGGTGTTACTGACAAGATAATTTCATGTTACAACCGATAAAATTAATAGAAAGAATTGAAGTTAAATCACTTAAAACGCTCTGCCAAGAATTAGAAATTACAGAGTTCTTTGTGGACAAAGAGGGCAATAGTTGGGGATTCCAAGGTAAAAATGTCATGGCAGTCCCCTTGTTGCCAATATGTACAATAAGGGTAGAGTGGGATGAGAGTTATTCCACGGGCTACCCTTTTGAAATGCCAGAGATTTACGTTAGAAGTGTAGATGTTCCTTGGAATTACAAGGAAGTTTGGGATAAACCCTATGCTTTAAAAAAGATTTGTGTGCGTACCGATGTTTACCCTTTAGCTTGGGTCTATTGGTGGGTTTATTTTCGGGTAGAAGCAAGTTTAGCTTTGTTTATGCGAACATTTGTTTATTTATTAGAGATTTGGGGTATGGCTCAAATTAATTCAGGGGAGTTGGTAGGGTGGTATAACATTAAGTTTTTGCGGTGGCTAAAAGGTAAACCCAAAAGCGATCGCCACATATAAAACGATGAGTAAACGCAAGAGAATTAAATTAACCATTTCCTCTCACTGGCAATCTTATGAGGCACAAGTTTTACCTAAAGGTTGTTCACCAGTTCAATTGCAAGAAACTAGGAGAGCTTTTTATGCTGGGGCTGTATCTGTTTTAGCATTGATGGCTAAATTAAGTGAAGAAGAAATTACGGAAGAAGAGGGATCGGATATTATTGAAGAATTGATGCAGGAAAGTAGAGATTTTACCGCTCGAATTGGACGCGATCGCTAATGACACTACTCTCAGAAATCCAAGCCGCTCAATCTCAGCTATTACCGCCCTTCATCAACAAACAATTGTTAGTGCGATCGCCTCTATCAGTTATCGAATTATTTAACCCCAGTCACTACAACTTATGGCAGTTCGACCCCACTAATTACGGTGATAGCGCAGATTATGTTTACCTGCGATTATTCCCAAATTACGAGAGTGCTGATGAGGTGCAAGGGGACAGAGGATTTAAGCCAAGTTTTAACGCGACTGTGGCGCAACATACAACCACGCGTAGGATTTTTACGGCAACAGTTAAGCAACAGACGGCTTTTGTTTTTTACATTATTGAGAGGTTGGCATTGATCGCCAATACCTCTTCTTACACCACATATACACCCATTAAAATAATTGATTTTTGCTCTCCTGAGCCAAGTGATGATCCAAACACTGCTGTCTATAATGGGGAATTGGCAACGACTAGATACGGACGGATAGATATTCAGAAGCGACCAGCGATCGTTCGGGGATTTCAGATGGATTATTGCCTATCAGAGTGGGAATTTAAGTTTAGTGAAGTGGATCTACGTCCCTAGCTGCTAGCTGAGATAGAATTATATCTGTTGTTGTCAAAGCACCCTAATGAATCGTAATCAATGAGTCTGCCGACATTTCTTCATCTTCGGTAGGCTCATTTTCATGGACGCGGTGACAACTCTCACCGCTAAATGCAAGCAGTGTGGTGGGAAAATTATGTATTATAAAAAGTTGACCGACCAAGAAATTGGAGAGATAAAATGGTTAGGGAAACACACCGATAACTCGGTAATAAGAAGTAGCAGAAATTCATGCACAAGAGATACATATGCTGCAATAGGAAGTCTATATAATATATCTGAACGTTATACGCGACTAATTATAACAACCGAACTTTATTCAACGATATCTATTGTTAATCCCTCTAATGAAATTCTAGAAAAATTAACAGAATTAATTGAATCAAAGTCTAGATTAAATAAGTCTGGAATAGATAGATTTTTGAATAAACGTAAATTAAACGCATTAGAAAGTCAACAAGGAACTTTTAAAAAGGGAAATTCCAAGCTATCAGAAGTAGAAGTTTCTCAAGTTAAATATTTACTTCAAAATACTTCAATGACAGCGCGGGAGATAGCCTCACTTTTTGATGTAAGCGCAGGAGCCATATACTCAATTAAATATAATAAAGCGTGGTTTCATGTGCCAGCAGCAAATGCTATTGGTATAGTACATTACAAGAAATAAGGATGAAAATATGCAGCCAGATAACGAGGAAATCATTAAAGAGATTAGCAATGCTGAGGAATATTTAAGGCAGTTATTAGTCCGATTACTGGCTTTGAACGCAACGCCGCGTAGGCGTAGCCAGCCGTAGGCATCGCTTTCAGATATTGTCCAAGCGCTGGAAACAGTCAGCCGATCATATATCAGTACAGACGCGATTGAAACTCGACTTATTGCACGATACAATGACCCTCTTCCTCCAGCAATCCACCCAATGGTTATTGAGCAGATCCAAAAAGCAGTAAAGGAAGCAATACCGAACGGGTCTAATCTCTGAAATAGTCTCAATATTTATTGACATCCTCACCGCCGTAAACGGTCGGTGATTCCAAGAATCACTTCTTGGGTTTCCTCTTTCCGCGACTCGGCTTACTTGGAGGAGTTTCCCCATCCAGGCAGAGGTCGATGTCTCCAGAGGCGTTAAGCGTTCCCGTGTGCCCCACGGTACGTAGTCCAAGCTCTAATATATTCCGAGCAGCATTCCAGTCTCTATCTAATACAAATCCGCAATGGTGACATTTATGAGTTCTTGTACTCAAAGACTTCTTGACGACTTCCCCACAGTTAGAGCAATTCTGGCTAGTGTAGTGAGGTGGAACAGCAACCGTTGCCACACCAAAAACTTTGCCGAAATACTCCAACCAATCACGAAAAGCCGACCATGCTGCGTCAGAAATAGACTTAGAAAGCTTTCTGTTTTTAACCATGTTCCGCACCATCAAATCTTCATAAGCAACCAAGTCGTTAGACTGGATAACGCATCTTGCCAATTTCACAGCAAAATCTTTACGCTGCCTACTTACTTTGAGGTGCTTTCTACCCAAACGATTGCGACGCTTGACTCTATTTTTAGAACCCTTTTTAGTCTTAGAAAGTTTACGCCCAAGACGTTTGAGGGATTTTTCAGACTTCCTGAGATGTCGGGGATTCTCAATTGTCTGCCCGTCCGAATCGGTGTAGAAATGAGACAAACCGACATCCAATCCGATGGTTTTATGCGTTGGTTCTCGTTTCTCAATCCGCTCAACATCAAGGAGGAATTGAGCGTAGTACCCATCAGCGCGACGAACAACCCGAACTCGTTTAATCTGATTCAACTGGTAGAAGTGCAAATCACGGGTTCCCCACAAACGGAAGCTCCCTGCTTTAAAACCATCGGAGAAAGTGATAGTTTGCCTATCCTCCGAAAGCTTGTAGCCTGTGGTTTTGTATTCTACAGAGCCGTGTGTTTGATGCTTCTTAAAGCGCGGGAAACCCTTTTTGGCTACATTCTTTTTGCAGTTGTCATAAAACCGAGTGATTGCAGACCAAGCCCGTTCAGCAGAAGCTTGTCGTGCCATCGAGTTGAGGTTGTTAGCAAAGGGAAAATCTTTAGCCAGAACAGCACAATAAGCGCTCAGTTCATACTTCCCAATTCCCTTGTTATCCATCCAGTAGCGAAGGCAAGAATTTCGGACAAAACGAGCAGTACGAATTGCTTCATCAAGCTTTTCATATTGCTCATTACTACCCTTAAGTTTTGCCTCGAATACAAGCATGGTTACGCCTTTACACCTAGCGTAATTCTACCACAGCCATGAGCAATAATCAAGAAAAAGCCGTCCTGGAAGGACGGGGCTTTAGACCCAACTTTTCGGTAAGAAAAAACTAGGGTAATGCCGTTACCCTAGTTTTTTCTTTTCCATCTTTACTTAAATAGAAGTGCCACTAACTGTAATTTCCGACACTCTGTCAAAAACATTGCTGGGGGTTCTATTTATTGATCACCCTATTAGGAGTGCTGAAAGTATTCAGTTTGTCGCGGATTGAGGTTGTGCCGAAGCTGGAGACGATGAATCTGTTGCAGGCTGTAACCTAGCGATTATTGCATCAACCTTGGCTGTAGAATCCGCGATCGCTTGTTTCTCAGCAGCTAATTCTGCTGGGTCTACAGATGTCCCGGCTTGCGCTAGGAGTGCATTATATTTCTCATCAAGTGCGCTATAAGCATCCTTTTGGGTTTGGGCAGCAGCTTGATAATCGGTTACAACCTGAGAAATCCGGTCGTCTAATGTTTGAAGGGTTGCATCTTCTGCTTGAATGTCGGTAAGAATTTCTGAAGCCATTTGCTTAATCTCCTTGATATCTTCAAATAGTGGATGAAGTATTTCTCGAATTAGTATCGATATGAAATTGGTAGCCTGAGTCATAAATGAAATCAGCTTTATGACCAACGTAACTTGATTTTTACCTAGTGCCAATCTAAACTGAAGACAACTTATTTGCCGGAGGTGACGGAAGTTGGCGGAATTAAACAAGAAGGAGGCTCAAGCCTATCTCAATATTTCAGAACGCACTTTAGAAAGGTATGTAAAAAAACATAAAGTTGCTGTACGCTACGAAAACACTGAGCATGGAAGAGCGCCGTTTTTTCCCTTGAAGGAGTTGGAGAGAATCAAGGAGGAGCGCAGCCCTACCTATCAAGGCGCGATTACTCATGAGTCTCCTATTATGCCAGTGCAACAACCTGTATACCAATTGTTCGCTGATACTGAAATTATGGAATTGAGCTTCAAGTTAACCTTGAATTTGAGTGAAGCGGCATTGATTTCAGGAATTGGGCGATCGCGTTTACTTACTGCGATCAAATCTAGAGAATTGAACGCGATAAAATTCAAAGGTTGGCGAGTGAGGCCGCAAGATTTGAGAGAATATGTTGATAGTTTGTGGGAAAATTTTGAGGTATTGGGGGGCGATCGCTCTTTACCATCGGAGAAATAAATGATGTCACTACACGCAATACTTCAAACCGAATTATTAATAAAGGTGAAAAATATGCTTAATAAAGAACGAGAAGCTTTGAGTGTTGGTCAACAAATCTTTTATAGAGATTATCGCCTTTCTGTGAAAACCCCTAAAGTGGTTGCAACTGTTGTTAGCAAAAAAAAATATTCGACCGAAATCAAATATACTAGAGAATCAACTATAAAATTTCCACCAGAACACGCTGGTAAAGTAAACAGATTTGAGTCCATAGCAGAGGCAATTTCAAGTTCACTGTTTTTCACTAATGATGATAGCGATTGGTACGATTACAGGGGTTATACACTTTCTTTACATCCTTTTGGTGAGGTGTATAGCGTAAAGATTTTTGTAGGCAATTATGAAGCGATGAACCTATGTGATTTCAACAGGGAAAATCCACACTCCTATAGTCTTGAAGATGTTAAGAAATACATTGATTTAACATTATTCAAAGCCCCTTCACCTTTGCCATTGCAGCAGGAAATAATTACGGGATGCAATTGGTGGGCTGAGAATCTAATGAGTTTTGCAGCTAAAATGCCTGACGATGGATTTGAGAGATCGCCAGATGAAACCTTTTTAACTTTGAGTTTACTACATAATGTTCCACAACCTAAAGTAGAAAATATTCGGGATTTTGCACAAAAGCTATTAAAAGCTTTGAATCAGGCAGTTATTTTTTTAAAAAACCCCCATTTTATATTAGCGGTAGATAACATTGGTGATTTATGCCCACTTTTATCAGATGCGGCAGATGGACTAATAGATGAATATTTATTCCCCGCTAAAACTGTGATGCGAATTGGGGAAGGGTACGTTGAGGTGAGTATGGGGTACGGGGCTGATTTTGAAAAATTACCATTATGCCAGGTAACAAATATTGTACCAACAGACCATAACTTTAGGTTTGACATGGAGCGATGAATGACGAGCAAAAATGGTTATTACAAAGCGTAGGCGTTCCGCAGGAAAGCCCGCCCTTGGTATCGCTCCTTTATCACAACGTCCCCCGATTTATAAAGCACATTGGACAAAGGGGCGGCGTGAGTATCTCAGTGACATATTGCTAAATTGTATTTGTAGAAATCAAAAATATTAGTTTGACAACTTAAACGACTTGCCAAAACACACTCAACCCAACCGTGACTAGAGTTGCGCTTATCTCCTAATTGCCAACCATCTGAGACTACTTCATAAATAATTTCATTGGGATGCTTATACCAAAAAAGTATAAGCACCAATTGCTCATTATTCAAAAATTTAGTTGTGTCGCAAGAATTGTTCATTATAAGCCTCTTTCGTTATTTGCTGCTCATGCTGATGTTTAAGTGCTTTTAAAATAATTATTGACATCCTTTTGTCTGAGCTAACATCAATTGTCGCCATAGAGGAACCAAAAATAGCACTATAGTAATCTGCTCTTTCAATTGCTGTTTTTGGTTGATATCCGTTAGGTAAAAAAGATTTATTTAGAAAATATTTATTAAGCTCATTGATAGTGTCTAGCGCAAATTCTTCTAATTCTACTTTGTCTTTAATAATATGTTCGACTTTATTTTTAATAGCCGATAGTATCCAATTAAAGCAACTACTATCTTCCCTTTGATAAAATTTCTGAATATTAGCAATTATTTTTTCTTTCCAAAATTCACAAATATCTTTTTTAGGAGTCAAGGAGATGCCTTTTACTGCCTCTTTATGATTTCGCTTGAAAGCCATAATTGTCACTTGAACTGCAATCCTGTTTGCGGTTGGCAAAACTGACCTTTTAGAAAACCCGTCGATTCGTTTCAAATCTTGATAAACTTCTACTAATATCCATCCAGCGTGGTAATTAAATTCATTGCGAATTGCAGAAGGCACAATAAAAAGGGCATATTCTAATCGCGCCCATTCAGCACCATTAACCATAGCTTCGCCGTGTTCTAAATTATATCTAATACCTTGGCGAGTCATATTGACAGCGATCGCTGCTTCTTCGGTATTCTGATACACGGCAGGTTGATCTAGTCTAACAATGGCATAGTCGCGCTTTTTTAGTAATTGGGTATTTGTCCTTTCAATTATTTTATCAACTACGGATTTATTGTTAATTACTTTTCTTAAATAAGATGGGTTAATCCCATAGAATACTTCGGGGCGTTTATTTGCGAACTCTTCTAAATCGGATTTAGATATCGCAACTGAATTCCATCTTAATCCAACATTACCGTTCAGGGTTTTTGCAACCAAGCCACCCCTAACCCAACTTCGTACCCTGTCAACTTTAATATCTAATAATTTAGCTAAAGTTGTCATTTTAAACTCATCCTTGGTGCAAACACTGGTCAAGTTGTGTTTTCTGCATAACTTAGTTATCTGGTCGCCCACCGCGTTTTCTGTGCGCTGATTCCACCCCTTTTTGGCGGCGTAAGTATTCCAATCTCTAGCAATAATCCGAACTGGCAGTTTGTTGATTAGCTTGAGTAGTCTATCGTTTTCTTCCTCAGTCCAAAGATTTTCATAACTGCCTTTGTTGGCACATTTTCTACTACAAAAAACCCGCCTTGCTCTGCCTGTATCTGTAAACTGATTATCACAAACAGAGCAAGTTTTGGTTATTGGCTTCTCTCTAAACTTATTCGAGCAAGCTAATGAGCAGAATTTACGCAAGCTTTTAGCTGATGCAAACAGACTCGCGCAATGAACACATTTCTGCATTACTACTGCCTCCAAAAAGGTCGATTCAATTCCTTATGCACAAGCGTATAAGCCAGGGTCGCGCTTGGTGGCGTTTCCTTAAAATAATGCCCCACTATCCCATCTTTTTCTAGCTCAGAAATTGCTGTCCATAACTCTGGGTATCGCTTAATTTTTAGTGCGTCCTTGAGTTCGGACGCGAAGCGATCGCCCCTCTTCAATTCCGCAATTATCCCTGATTTGATTGGATCTTCCATGTACTATTTTCCAAATCCCTTGTATGTCCGTTTTGTTTTAGGGCTGATTAGTCCTTTCTCCAAAAAGTACTGCTCAAGCTCGTGTTCAGTGCGTCCAGAAAAGAACATTTGCATATCGTTGGGATTAGTAATAGTAGCCTTGGTTTGAAAACTCCAGAGTGGAGTTCTCATTTCCCGCATTATTCTTTTTGCTATCGGGAAAACTCTCAAGGTGTCTCCATTCACACCATGCTCCTCATCAATAAAAGGAATAGAGCGCTCTTGTACCGCTTCAATATTTTCGGCAATTTCAGCAGGCTCTTCAAATTCATTAAAATACAAAATTAATCCAAAGAGTTCAGGATGTTTCGCATACTCGAAGTCAAAAAATATCGGTTCATTGTTGAATTCCAGCCTATTGAGATTAGCCTCTGCTAATCCAAATCCGTACAAAGTTCCACCATTTTGTAGTTCAGCAAGAAATTTAATCATCTAAACCTCCAGTATGTCTGTACATAAATCCAAATTCCAGCCAACCCAATTGTAAATAGTTATGCCAGAAATAATCTTTAAACCTTATTTTTCTCAGCATGAAGTTTGGCTGCAAAAAGATAGTAATGTACCAATTCCGACCTTGCATTTTAAATATTTTTCGTGATGGTTTTATACTCATAATTTACGGTGCTAGTATTGCCTTACCGTATCTTTCCTTTCGATACCATTGGGCTAGTGGCGGTATCCACAAATCAAGTTTTTGCATGACCATTTCCGCAAGTACTCTTGTTTCTAGCTCGGCATCAGCTTTCGTTCTTTGATCCAACCAGTGAAACGTAGCTTCAATGTCTCCAGCTAAGGTGTATTCTTGTCTTGGGTTTTGCGGTAAACAATGCCTTGCATGTTCGTAAGAGTGTTTTAGGCATTGAACTTTAAAAGCGTAGTTTTTGCAAGCTTCAATAGAATTTCGTTTATCTTTATCCCTTTCTTCTTCTAGATAATCGTATTTTCTACCTCCGCGATCGCTATAAAAACCGACTGGGCGAAAGTAAAATACTTTTTCAACGTCTAGCCTGTCTTCGGCAACTTTGATGAAACGTTCATAAGTAAAACGATTGCTCTGGACTAGATGAGCCGAACCCTGATGTGTCCGCATTTGCATAATTGTATCGTGCGGAAAACCGCCTATATTAAACTTTGCAAATGCGAATCTTAATACTGAATAATGACCGCGATCGCTCACTAACTGATGTTTGATGATTGCTGCACCAGGGTCATTAGGAATTGGGCAATCATTGCCTACAAAAGTTTCAGATACACACTGATGTTGTGCCCTCCAAATTGCTCGTAGTGGGTTAGGGCTACTGGCATCACCGTCAAGTTCAACGATAAAATGCGGGTCTTCTAAGGTTGGAATTTTCACTTCTGCACCTCCATCGGCACTAATTCAATATCTGTTCTTTCTGCACAAGACTATAATAATTACAGCGCTTTCAATACATCTCTATCAATCAGGGCAACAAGTCCTTTTGCCCTGCAACCCCTGCCCCTATAACTGGGTGGATTTGCCAAAAAGTTTTTCAAATCTTCTTTATTTATTGAGTAGGTACGGGAGCCTTCGCGGATAGCTTTCAGATAATTAAGCCTTATCCACCGATTAATTGTAGAAGTACCTATCCCAAGCGTTTTTGCCACTTGTTTGACTGAGTAGGTGGTCACGCTGCAACCTCCACAGGCATCGCTACAAGTTCAGTCTCACCACCTACGGAACTCGTCAAGGTATCGTGTTGAGTATTATTTGTTGTTAGCGGATAGCTAAGGTTTAGCCCGTGTTGAGTATTTTGTTGAGTATTGTTTTCTGATACGGAACTCGCCAAGGTATCGTGTTGAGTATTATTTGTTAATTGTTGAGTATTCTTATTTGATGACAAGCTATAAAGGTTCCGTCGCTTGTCTAGTGGGTCTGGATTGCGAGAAATAATGCCTTCAGTTAAAAGTCGATTCAGTGCCGTGTAGATTCCTCGCCCAGATTCGCTGTCCATTCTCAAAGATTCAATTATCTGATTTCCTGACAAGCCACTTTGACCTACTAAAACGCTGATTATTTGCTCAGGAATAGTATTGGCTTTAGTTTTTACAGTAGGAGAAGCCTCACTCGCCGCGTAAAATTGTAGTTTTATTGCAAGCTTGTCACGCTCCGATCGCAATTCATAAATTTGCTGCTCCAATACTTCGACCTCTGGCATTAACTGCTGTTCTGCTAGCTGTGCGTCCATGTCATCCGTCATGACTTCCAATTCCTGATTTTTTGCAATCAAAGAAGCGTTTTCTTGACGCAAAACATCAATTGTGGCGGTGTCTGTCTGTTGCTCCAACAAAGCTTTCAATTCCCTCTTTTTACTCTCAAGCGCCTGCAATAGTGCTACTGATTCACGTCCTATTTTTTCCGATTCTGCGATGCCTACGGCGAGCGAAGCTATCGCATCATCCCGTTGTACAGTCGCTCTTGCTAACTCAGTCTTTAAACCACTAATAACCTCATTTTGTGCAGCAATTACTCCGCTATCATTATTTATAAACTCTACACCACTAGCGCTGCTATAAAGCGATTTAGCCCAGTTTAAAATGTCTTCTTGGGGAATTCCCTTTGTGGTCATCTCACGCCCGTACTCTGCCACAGTTAGCCGCAATTCCTCAGCTTTCTGTTCGCACTCTTGGTATGGCTTCAGAGATGTGGTGAGTTGATTTAGCTGCTCTTGTACTTGGGCGATTTGGTTAGCGATTTGTTGAGTTCCCGAAAATTGGAATGTTGTAGTTGCCATAGGTTTTTCATAATTTGTAGTTATTTCAATTTCACCGCTAGCTGCATCTACGCCCGTCGTAGACATCGCCGCCACAATTCCTTGCGCTTCTGAGAAGCTAATCGCACGATCAGGATTTTTATAAAAGCCAACAATTTCAGATTTAGGACGGACAATAATCCGTTGCTGTGTTGCCCTTTTGTCCCACACGAAACATGAGATAGTGGCGTTGTCTGTTGCCCAGCGACTACCTTTCTTATCCTTGCGGAAGCAGTAGCGAGGCAGGGTTAAAACAAGCGATGGTGGATGTTCTTTTAAAAAAGCATCCCGATCCTCGCAAGGTTCCAGAAAACTTGTCAGAAGAAACGCTGCAACACCTACATGCGCCTTTTTAAAAGCATTTTTAATAATTGGTGCGGCATTTTGCCCATAAGGCGGATTGGTACAAATCCAATCGCACTCTGGAAACAGATCCCATGATTCAGGTGCGATCGCGTCAAGGTGGTAATCAGCCGCTTTTTCTGGATCGATATCATTTGTCCAGATAAGTTTTGTATGCGGCCAAACTTGGAGAAGGGAGGCGATCGCACCTCCACCTACGCAAGGTTCACCAATCACACCAGACAATTTCACATGGCGTAATAATTCAGTAACAAACCATGAGGGCGACTCGTAAAAATCAAGGGGATGTCTGTCACTCTCTACCTTTTCAAGCATCTCGCCACCACTCCTGAAGGAATTTGACTCTACTGAAGGCGATCGCAGCACAGGCAGGGATAACGGATCGCCCGTAGAGATAGCGGCTGCGGATTCTCCCTGGTGTACCTTTGGGGACTGAGACAGGCACGCTGTCCACTTCGGGGGAAAGCCCATAAACAGCGCCATCATCTCGCTGCTCAATTGCTGGGAAGGGGGTATTAGTCCGAGCGATCGCAGTCTCACTTCCAACTTGACTTGCCCAGGAGGGCGGCTGCTCTTTATCTTGACTCCAGCCGTGAGGGTAGGCAACGATAAACAACCGCTCCCTTTGGTGGGGTGCGCCGATTTCCGCAGCTGATATGATTTGCGGATGGTCCCACTGATATCCTGCCATTCGGAGTCCCCCAAGCACTGCTCGAAGTCCGTTGTGGATAAGCCCTGTAGGGTTTTCCACAACGACAAATCGGGGTCTGGCTGTGGCGACGATTCGGAGCATTTCAAACCAAAGAGAGGATTTAGGTCCGGCAAGTCCGGCTCTTTTTCCAGCGTTGCTGACATCAGTGCAAGGGAATCCACCAAACACGATTCCGTCTGTATAATTCCAGTTGACATCGGGGTTGTAGGTGCAGATATCTCGATGAATTGGGGTATCGGGAAAGTGAGATCGCAACACGTTTTGAGCATCTGGATCAATTTCCACCGATTGAATTACTTGTGCTTGGCTGCCAAAAACTTGATTGAGGGCAACCTCAAATCCGCCGATGCCGGAGAAAAGGCTAATGGCTTCCATCGATTTCACGATCCCTTTTGATTTCAAGATCCCTTGCATCCCTTAGAAAAAAAATTGCCTGCTGAATTAGCTTTAATTGTTTATCGGCAATTTCCGCCCCCTTATCCCCAATCACGCCAAGAGTGACAGTCAGTAGAGCTTTGCGCTCAATAACCCGATCGCAAGCTTCAATTAAAAAATCAAGTGGCACTTGTTTTTCTGATAAATCCAGTACCCAATTGTGCGATCGCACTATATGAGCCGCGATTTGGGCTGCTGATTCTTCACGTTCTGAATCTATTGGCATCGGCCAAGAGCAATCGCAGACGTAAGTTTCAGGATTGCCGGCACCTACACAATCATCACTAGCAGACCAGCGAGCGTTTATGATTTTCATCTTTATAAAACTATTGGTAATTTCATGTCAGGCGGGAGTATCCAAAGGTGGTAAATAACCAAAGCATATTGCCTTGGATTTTCTTAAGTGCAATCGCGTCTAGTTGGTTTTTTCTCTGATGTCTTTGGCGACGACGCTGGCGTCGGGTTGGGTAGTTTAATTTTGCAACCATTGTTTTGCGATCGCCCGTGAATCTACTTTGGGTTTGGGCGCTGTGTACTTA
>NZ_JABXKJ010000131.1 GCF_017115085.1 Nostoc sp. NMS7
ACTAATTTAGCGATCGCTCGTTTCAAGTCCAACATCACAAAATCGCGTTGCTCCCGTTTAATCAGCTAACGAAATTATGCGGGTTGTAGCGTTCGTATTGTCGGGCTGATTGCCACTGCGGACGTATTTATCAATTGAAAAGTATTCGCAATAACTTAATAATGGTGTACCTGTCAACGAAAGAATAGGGATCTCCGGGGTGTAAACTGTCAGTAAAAAGACCCTAAAAATGCTGTTCTAAAGTTAGTTGAAATATATCAGCTAATCCCCAGAGTATGGATGCAGCCAACGTTCTAATTGCCAATCAACCTTACTTGCATTACTACTGCCAAAATATACACGGCATAGCTCTCCAGTATCAGGCTCTAATAGTGAATATTCCCAAGTCTCACCTATTGGCCGAACCTCGGCGATTACACGAATTATTTGCTGTCCTGGGCTGTAAACTTGTACCTTTTGCCCTTTACGATATTTGGGACTCATAATGCACCGCAAACAAACAACTAAGACTTTAAGCGTTTCCAGTCTAACCTAGCAGGTCAAACTTGCTACATCTAGGGATCTAGTTAGCAAAGTGGAATTCACTAAAATCGCCAGTGCGACACAAGTTGTATTTTGTTGCATTTAGCTTGCCTAATGCGTGAGCTATCTGGGATGGCATTGACGGAGAGCGATCGCCCTCTGGTATTGTCTAGGAGTTGGGACAGAAAGCTCTTATGAGAGTTGTTCCTAGTCAAATAAGTAACCCATCTTGACTTCACCACATTTTTAATGTTGTGCTATAATGTGTGTAACAACTCTAACAGCAACATCTGAGAAGTTAGAGAAAGCTACGTAAAGCTAAGAGTTTAGGCAAGTTGGCTAGTCAGGCTATTAGAAAGCCGTTTGAAAGCCAGGAGAAGCCAGTAGAGATAGCTATTAAAAAGCAAAGTTAAACATTAATAGTTTGCTGTTTGGGTTGATGTACTAAAACATCCTCTCAAACTATGAAAAACAAAACTCTCATAAGGCTCAAGCTGGTCAGTATTGTGCTAGTCATTTTGCATAATAGTTATCTTTTATACAAAGATATACAAGACCCAGTTTTTATTCAGCTTCTACAAAACTGTGTAGAAGTTATTACTAAGTAGCAAAAAACCCCCAATGATGAGTTGGGGGTTTTTTGTAATGGATGGTTTTCAACCTTCTGCATAAATGTGTGATGGCTAACCCCCACATCTGGATAATGGTTTAGGTATTGTCAAGCGCCATTTTGTATACCACAATAGCGGTGATTGCTACAGATACTTCCTGTCTCACTCACTAAATAAAGAGTTGAACTAGAGAAGATTAACGATAAAATCAGTCATCAATAATATGCTTATTTCGGTTTTTAGTGAAACGCGACTCTATTTATTACCAAATATTTAAGCGATTTCCTGCGTTAATTTTTGAACTTGTTGATGACCGTCCCCAGCAAGCGCAGAATTATCGATTTGAATCAGTTGAGGTGAAAGAAACCTCCTTTCGCATTGATGGGGTCTTTTTACCTCCAGAGGGTGCAACACCCAGAGTTATCTTTTTTGCAGAAGTTCAATTCCAGAGCGATGAAGGTTTGTATCATCGGTTTTTTACCGAATCAATGATGTATTTGAACCGGAATCGGTCTGAATACGATGACTGGTACTGTGTGGTAATTTTCCCAAATCGCAGTTTGGAACCAAGCAATACAAGAATTCATCGAATGTTTTTAAACAGCGACCAAGTGCAGCGAATTTATTTGGATGAGTTAGGTACTCCTAATATTCTGCCAATAGGCATCAATTTAATGCAGTTGACAATCGCATCGGATAAAACGATGGCAGAGCAAGCGAAGCAATTAATTGAGCGAGTACAATTACAGTCTACTGGCACACTGCCCAAAAACGAGATAATAGATATTATTACGACAATTGCTGTTTACAAGTTTTCTTCGTTGAGTAGAGAGGAAGTGGAAGCTATGCTGGGACTGAACATTGAAGAAACACGAATCTACCAAGACTTGGAACGTCAAACCAAATTAAAAGCAGCAGCACGCCTTTTGAGCATGGGCTACAGCATCTCCGAAGTGGCAAAAGCAGTTGATTTATCGGTAGAGGAAGTCACAACAGAGGTAGTAAATTCTCAAACCAATACAGTCCAAGATGATCGCACAGAGTAAAGTCTCTGTTTGTGGTGATCCGATGGAAGAATTGCGGTTTATCAAACATTGCTAGGCATAAAATTGACACTGACAACAAGGCAATGTTACATTTGTTCTGTTAACCCATATTTGTCTAATCAAGTTACAACGTCAGTTGTGCTTGTGACTGGCAAGCAAATAGTTCGTTGAGTTGTTTATCGAGGCTTAGTGCGACGATGACTTAGTTTATTTCTCCCATTCGTTCAGAACTTAACAATCCATAGGATTGGTGTGTCTGAATGTAAACAAGGGAGAAAACATGGTAAATCGCAGCCAACTCAAAAACCGGGTTCAAAACGCAAGCTTTAAGAAAACTCAAGAGTATGGTAATACACTATGCACCTTCCACGCTACGGAAAAAACAACGGAATGGTGCGTAGAGTATACTGACAAATTTGGCGCGTGGTGGGATACTTTGAGCGAGGAGGAACAAATCGACGTAAAAGCTGTAGTCGGTTTACTTGAAAAGATGGGGCCGACACTTCCCCACCCGCATAGCTCTAAAATCAATGGTTCCAAGCTTTCTCGCCTGCGCGAATTGCGTATTCAGCACGCAGGTCGTCCTTTTCGCGTACTTTATGCTTTTGACCCCAACCGTACTGTTATTCTCCTTGTTGGTGGAGATAAGACTGGAGATAATCGGTGGTACGAGAAGAATATTCCCGTAGCAGAGGCAGAGTATGCATCTCATCTGCTCACTTTGAAATAGGGGAATGAACTGTAATGGCTAAATCTTTTAAGATACTTCAAGCGAAAATGTCACCATCAGCTCGCAAACGAGCCGAGCAGAAGACGCAGGAACTTCTACAAGAAATAGAAAAACTCGCTTCAGAAACAGCGTCCGCTTCAGAGGACAATCAGGAATCTTCGGGTAGACCACCACCGTCAACACCAGGGGACGCATAATTATATTTTGAGATTCATGTGTTGTAGAAACGTCTGTTAATACACCGAACAAATTTGATTAACTGAGGCGCATCAGCTGTTGGCTGTGGATCACAGGGTTTACAGTAAGCACAATGAAAATCAATCGGCACGGACGCGCCAAGGTTCTGACGCAGGAAGAAATACAACTAATCTTCAGTCACGGTTTAGACAACGACCGGGACAGAACCTTATTCGGCGTGTGCCAGGTTAGAAATTGAGAACTGTTTGCAATAAGTTTGACACGGCTCGTCTTTTGACGAAGGAATAGGGATCTAGGGGGTGTAAACTGTCTATAAAAAGACCCAAGAGCAGACTGCGGGGCGGCTGGAATGTTTGGGGAGAGGGCCAGATGCGCGTTGGCAGAAGAAATAGGTACTGTACCTATTAAATAGGTACTGGAGAGGTGATTAGTACCTATTTATTAATCATTTGTCCACTTACATTGCTTATAATGCCAATTTAAAGCTTCTTTGTAAGGGTGTAATTTATGGTCATTTGGAAGCCTAATTTCTTTACAATCAAGCTCCCTATAACTCGTGTTTTATAGCTCTGGAGCAAGACAAACAGTCTTTTTTTGGCTCTTCAGTACTTGTTATGCCAAACTAATAAATAAAATGCCAATTTAATAAGC
>NZ_JABXKJ010000072.1 GCF_017115085.1 Nostoc sp. NMS7
CCGTAAGTCTGTATGTGTTATCTTCCGATCGCTCGTATTTAGTCTAAACTCCAGTAAAGAATCACCAGGATTTTTAGATAATATTGCAGATGAAATCTGGCAAAGATGGGCATCCATTATAGTGGGCTACCCAAATACTGACAAAGAAGATTATTACCTTGAATTAGTTAAACAAGCATATATAAAAGCTCCTAATGAAACTATTGAGACACTAAATTTACTAATTGATAAAGAGAATGAAGAATATAGTAATATCTTCATTATTGACAAATTTGATAAATGCTGGTGTGAACATTTTAATTATGAAATATTAGAAAAAATAAAAGACAAAGCACTCAAACCAAAAGTTACTCAACGCTTGCTTGAAGAACTTTTAAAGCATGGATGTAACAAAGCTAAAGAATTTGTTAAGAGTCTCATTTCTTATCCACTACCTTCAGAAGAGGAAGAATATGAAAGAATTTTGTTAACTACTAAAATTTTAGTTGAATATGCTGATTCTGATGACTGGTCTTTAATTTGGTCAGTTGTTCGACAGGATACAGAATTTGGTCGTGGGGTTTTTGAAGCAGTTGCTAATCGCTACTCATTTGGTATTAAATTAAACAATCTTAAAAATAGAGGTATCATACTTAACCGTGAAGTCGAAATTCGTCGAGGAGAGAGAACTGATATTCAAGTCGATGCCGTTATTAAAAAACCAACTGGAGAGGTTTCTGATTCTGTAACAGTCATTATTGAGGTAAAAGGCTGTTGGAATGATGAGCTAGATAGTGCAATGGAGATACAGCTTGTTAATCGCTATTTAAAAGATAATACTTGCCAACATGGTCTTTACCTAATTGGTTGGTTTAATTGTGAACAGTGGGATAAGAGCGACTCTAGAAAGGGAAAATCGCCAAAACTTAGTATTGAGGAGGCCAGAGAAAAATTTGACAAACAAGGCGAACAATTATCACAATTAGGTGTTAAAGTTAAAGCCTTTCTCCTCAATACAGCACTTCGATAACTGATTTTGGATTTTAGACTGAAATCAAATATACAATCCAAAATCCAAAATTAGCAGTCAATTTTCTGCTGATTAATTTAATTTGAATAACCTACTAACACTAAGAATTGTTGGTAGTAAATACTTCGCTTCAGCACCTGTCTTGATAGACATGTCCAAATCCAGCATCATAGTTACTGCCTTAGCTAAAGCGTTAATGCTTGTATTTGCCACCTCCTGACGCAAATAGTAAATGCGATTAGGATTGCTGATACTGCACATTTGAGCTAATTCACTATCTTTCTTAATCCCAGAAACAATTGCAGATTTAACCCACAGCCAAGTTCTAAACTGCGTTAGGAGAGTAGCAACAATCACCATTAATGGTTCCGATCGTGACAGTAAATCATCCAACAGGTGCAAAACTTGATTACTTTCTCCTTGGCGAATAGCAGATGCCAGTTGTAGGCTATTCTGAGTCTGACATGGCACCAACTCTTTTACTTCTGCAAGCTCAAGTTGTCTGCCATTAGCATAAATATACAGTTTGCGTAACTTAGTGGCTGCACGGGTCATATCGTTACCAATTGCTTCTGCTAGATATTCCACCACATTCTTTGACAACACCAGCTTGATTTTTTTAGCTTGAATAGCGATGCCTGCGGCGAGCTTCGCTAACGCCTTTTCAATCAAATCAGTACGCCAAACTGGTATTAATGGAAACTCAAACAACTTGGCATACTTGACAATATGTTTGTAAATCTTCAGGCGCTTATCTAGATTGGTGGCGACAAACACCAGAATTGTGAATTCAGGCACTTGAACAAGCTGCTGCAAAGTTGACAACTCAGTATCACCCCACTGCTTGAGGTGGCAATTTTCCACAATCACCAGTTTTTTACCACCTGTCAAGGAACGAGTGCGAGCTACGCTGATAGCTCGGTCAAGCTGATCGGCTGGAAATCGGTGATAGCAAAGTGTGAGCCATTGGGCATCAATCTCTGCTTTGTATTGATTCAGCTGTTCTTGGATGGCGTGTTGGTCGTCGCCTGTCAGCAAGACAATCATCCTTTTACCCTCCCATTACTGCTCTTGTTGGCAGTTTTAATTAACACAGTCATTGGTTGTTGACTTTGGGTAGCTCGTTGCAGCATTTTAGCGATCGCCTCTTTACTACTCTCAAACTTATTCAGGTAAGCTGGTGTAACCTCTAAAATTGCCTTGTCACCTTGCAATTTAACAAGATGAGCATGAGCCAACAGCTTTTGATTGCTGGGTTTAGCTATATCCATCACCTGCTGCCAAATTTGAGCCAGTTTAGTAGTCTGGGGTGCAACTGTTGGTAACAATTTGTCATCTACAGGTTTAGCTGTCACCTTGTTTGTGGTGTATACTCCAACTGTTGGTAGCAACTTGCCGTCATGCACAGGTTTAGCAGTTACCGTCTTGCTTGCACTGACAGGCAATAAATTGGGTATCAGGTTCAGTAAGCAAACTTCTAGCCACACAGCAGCATTTACTGTGTACCGCAGATAGTTTTCTGCTTTTTGTAACTCTGCTAGAGACAAGTTAAGCGTCTCGAAATTCCAGTGATTTGCTAAAATCTTGAGTTGAGCATAGCTAACACAACCAGTTAGCAGGGATTGCTCTTTGGGTGCAGACTTGATAATCAGTAAATCTCGGTATGTTTGCAGTAAGTTAGAGAGAATCAATTTGGGCGTTTTACCAGAATCTACTAAAACTCTTGCTACTTGCAGTAAGTTAAAGGTGTTGTTGGTGGATATTGCCTGTAAAATTGACATTAATTCTGTTTCTGTCACACCACCAGCGATTTCCATGACATGATTAGCAGTGATATCTTCATCTAAAAGACTCACCTGACCTAGTAATTGCAGTGCATCCCGTAGTCCACCATCGCTGAGTCGTGCGATCGCTGTTAGTGCCTCATCATCAATAGAAATAGATTCTGCATCTGCTACAATACGGAGGTGCTGCACAATTGCCTGAACAGACAAAGTGCGGAAATTAAACACCTGACAACGGCTGACAATGGTAGGTAACACCTTGTGCAATTCTGTTGTGCAGAAAATGAAAACAACATGAGGTGGTGGTTCTTCAATACACTTAAGTAAGGCGTTGAAGGCGTTACCGGTTAGACAATGGCACTCATCGAGAATAAAAATTCGGTAACGTCCTGCAACAGGTGCTAAGGTACTGCGCTCAATTAAAGCACGGGCATCATCTACACCATTATTAGAAGCAGCATCAATTTCACTAACATCTAGGCTATTACTGGTTTCAATTGAACGGCAGGATTGACAAATACCACAAGGTTGGTCAGTTGGTTTTTTAGTGTTGAGGCAATTGAGGGATTTAGCAAATATCCGAGCAGTTGAGGTTTTACCTGTGCCTCTAGAACCTGTGAATAAATAAGCTGGTGCAATTTGCAGGTATTTTACAGCATTAGTCAGAGCAGTTTTGATGTAGGGCTGTCCAACTAATTCGGCTATTGTCTGGGGTCGATATTTTTGATGTAGGGCGACTGTAGACATAGGATTCATTAACCTTAAGTTGTCGCCCTTACCCCTGTTAAGGGGGTGTAATTTTGAATCCAAAGTAGGATGATTTGCTCAATTCCAGGAAGATTTACCGATACCAGAAGTTGAGTACACCTAATTATTTAACCGTTGAAACAGGTGGAGAAGTTTATGGAATTTACAACCGAGCTATAGCCATTTTAGAATTCATATCCTTGGCTCATAAAACGCTAAATTTATCTTTTTTACCTGCCTCCTTAAGCAGTAGCGAATTCTGTTAAACCTCGTTTACTGGGATGATGAAAACCCAAAACAATATCGGCTTGGGGTATTCCGGCTGATAGCAAATCATCAACAACGCATAAATTAGTTGCATCTTCTTCCACCCAAACTTTGCCATTTTTAATGCAGAGATAGATAATAATATACTGTATCTGCTTTTTGTCATCCCAGCCAAATCGAAACCAAAGATATTGATCTCTTGTTTCATCAAAAGCCAAGCGATCGCTTACTTCAACTCCCGGATCTTTTACAACTTGAGTATTAGTAGTTTCGTAATACTCAGTTAATATCTTCTTAATACCATTGCGGTATTGCTCTAGCTTATCCATTGCCAAATTTCCTCCTTTAAGGATCATCTGTGATAGTCCAACCGTCTTTTATCAATGCGTTCTTGACTTCATTATGGTATATGTCTTTTGCTGGCATGGTGGAACTATTGAGTAATACTCTGATTGTAAAGTGTTTACCATATTGGGTAACGATTAGATTCTAAAACATACTTTTCTCTCTTTCCTTCTTGCACCCTGCTTTGCTTCCTTTTTTCTTGATAAAACTGGATAAATTTGGCATTTTGGCGGCAAATAGTCGGATATTTACCGCCAAAATGCACAGTTTATATTTGTCAAAATCGAGAATTTTCGTTCATATTGTCAGTTTTGTCCAGAGTTCCTCAAATCCCCGTCTAAAATAAACACCACTCGTATCCAAAACACCCTACAAAACTTCAAGATTGCGGTTAACACTTATTAAGCATTTAGAGTGTAAAGTGGCAGTAAGAATTGACGCATTTCCATTTGCAGTTCTGGATTTGGTCTATCTCCATAAGGAACCAACATGGCAGGATGATCTGATTGTTGCAAGTGCATTTTGATAGCGGAACTAGGAATTGCCTTGGCTGCTTCTACTAAATACTTGAGGTTAAACTGAATATTCAATGATTTTCACTTCACCTGTAGCAGTGTCAAAATGTATCAAGATTGTCCGTTCCATAAATTATCTCCGAACTTGTTGGGTTTGCTGATGTGCTGAAAATGCAAGGCGCAGGGTATGTACCTGACCATTGGTTTCTTCTGTGATGGTGCATTCTCCCAGATGTTCTTGTAACTGGGCTGCTTTAGCGCGAACCATCTTCTGTCCGTAGGCTTGTATTAAGGTGTGCGAAAAGAAGTTTTCTCCTAGTCGGGGTACAGTTTCATAGGCATCATGGATGAGTTGATACACCCCTGCCTCCTGATCCCACCTAAACCCGATATCTGCACGGACACTTAAACTACGACCAGGGACAACAATCTCAGCACTTTGTCCTTGGGAGTCGTGGTAATAACCTCTGAGTGATTGTGGTTTTTCATAAACTTGGACAGTAAGCTGCAAATCTTGTAGAGCTTGTACTAAACATTCACGGTTAGTTAGTTTTGTGGTGACAGTTGAAAAATGTGACATTTCCTACCTCTAAATACTGTGGACTGGTAAATTAATGCGAACAGTGGTGATAGACAAGGAAGCAAAAAATTCCTTCCCCTCTCAGTTCCGTAGCAAGCTTGGAAAGTGTGGGCGCATTGTCTTCCTCTACAACGCCACTTGACGGCAGTTGCTACAACGGGGAGCCACTTGCTCTACTTGGGGTTCCCCAAGTAGAGCAAGTGGCGTGGGAACCCCCGCAACGCACTGCCTCCTTTATGCCGGGAAACCCGTCCACCGCAGTGGCTCCCCCACACCTCGTTTTCGATCAACGACGATACAGACACGTTCTTGATTGTTTTTTCTAGCGAAGTTTGAGAGACATCGCTGTAGCTCTGGTTAAGCCCATACCCTCATCACTTGCTAATCGTTGAAGATGGCGTTGTTCATCCAAAAGCTTGGAGCAAATTTCATCCATTTTTTCCTGTAACTGAGAACGCCCTTGTGAATCCAGCTTTTTGGCATCCACAGAAGCGTTTTCCAGAACATTTTCTAGATGAGCCATCATTTGTCCAAGGCTGCTACCTGCTTCAAAACTGGCGTTAGCCAAAAGCATTTGGACTTTTTTGAAATGGCGTTCCATCTTCTTCTTGAAGTTGACCGGCTTGCGTCCTGGTTCCCAATTACTCAAATCTTCGAGCAACTGGGCTGCTAGTTGTTCTCCTCCAGCGATCGCTGATTCCCTCAGTGTTTGTTCTAAATTTCTGTCATACTGTTCGATAAACCGAGTTATTTGCCCTAAGCATTCAGCTTGTTTCTCTGACAATTGTTCACTGATGGCGGGAATAATGACAGGACGACCAATTACTACTTGTAAATAGTCCTCTAGTTCCTCTAAACAGGGAAAAGCTTTGGCTAAGTTCTGCTTAACTTCTTGTTGTTGTTCTACAGATAACTGCCAAGCATTGAGTGAGAGAAATTTATCAATACGTTCTTGATAGTCTGTGTACCCCTTTTCATACTCTTCTTTCAGTTGAGTGCGTAAAACAGGTGCAATATTATCTCGAATTCCGATTAGTTGATTCCAGACCAAGGGCGCTAAGTCTATAGGACAAATCCAATCACCATTGTCATAATTCATCCATTCTTGGACTGAAGCAATTTCTTGCCTTAATTGGTTTGCTGCTTCGTCTAAAGCTTTGAAAACTTTGATGCCCTTTAAACCAACTTCTGAGGTTGTAACCTTCACTAAGTCAGATTCTTGTTCATCTTCTTCATCTTGAGAATATTTGAGAACATCTGTCCATTTGGGAGCATTACTCTTGGTTGTCTTCTTTAACTGAATCTTGAAACGTATGCGAGTTTTATTCAAATTAGAGATGTTATATCTTTCAACAACAGCGTCTTTTAGAAAGGTTTTGCTTGAATTTGTAATCACTGCTTGTATCACATTTACTAGGAACAATAAATTTTTAACATCAGTACAATAAAGCGAAAGCTTTACATTTCTACCACTAATTTTGGCTATAATATTATTCATATCAATCATTTAATTACTTACTGAATATAGATAACCTTGATTGTAATTTTCAAAAAGCATTAGAGACTCAAAAGCTGCTATTATAAACAGATTATTGGCTGAGATATTGTAAAAAAAAGACAGGCTTTCTATAGCTATTAAGCAGTTATTAAAGTGGGCAAACGTTTAATCAGACATTATCTATTTCAATTTCATAATCTAGCAATCATAAGCTAATCGCCATTTATTTTCCCAGATTTATTCGCTTGTAGTAAGGGCTTAAGCCCTGCTTTCATGCAACTTATACCAAGTTGCAAAAGTTAGTATTGTTTAGTATCTAAGCGCTGCTGGACTAGCTTTCAAGCAAATAATACTATATATCACAACTTGGTATTAAATGGTCATTAGCTTATTTGATTTGTGAAAATCACAAGGCACAGAACCCCGATTTATTAGATAAATCGGGGTTCTCATTGTTCACGAATGATTAATCGGAATTTTGTGTCGAGATTGCTACACACAATTATCACCGGATAACTAATATCCGTTGTCTAGCCCGTGAGCTAGAAACATAGTACAAACGATTAAACTCTCTAATCTTTGCCAAGACTGCCTTACTGTCATCTGCTCGTTCTGGATAAAGTCGCTTACTCAAATCTTGACCATCAATACCCGCTTCTAAGAAAGTGCTACCTTGGCTATTGTGAACAGTTAATGCAAAGCAGTTTCTGATGTTGGCAAACTGCTCTGAATGTTTGTAGTACTGCTTCCACAGAAAGGGATTTCGCTTGGCACTTTTGAGTAAAGGTTTGGTTTCTTGGTCAAATTGTTTTTGCTCATCTTCCTGCAAAACATAGAACTGACGCACAATCCCCTCATCTGTCTCTACCTTCAACCTCCAAGTATCATAGTTGTTATAACGATCCCCAAAGACATCTAAAACAGTAAACTCTGTAGATGTAGAAAGAATCGTAGTTTTACCATCAGGAGCCATCACAGGATCTCTGGTGATTAATCTCTCTCCAGGAATAAACCGATTGATATTTTCACCATATAAATGTGTGCGAATCTGCTGATTGTAAAAGTCAACTTGAGTATTAGTCCAGGACAAAATTCGGAAACAATCTGGGTTTTGAGCAAATTCTCTCTTCATCTTTTTGCAGGCATAACGCAGCAAAGTTTGACGTTTAACCATCAGCGCCCCATTACTTTTATCAGGCAGATATTTGGCATAAGGCTCAAAAGGAAACTTGCTCTTGGTAACTGCATAACGAGAAGCAGTGACAAACTCTAACAAAGGGCTACCAGTTCCTTGACGCACAACTTGAGTCAATACTGCTTTATCTGGCACTTGAAAACTAGGGGATTTTCCTTCATTAACTGGATTTAACTGTGCTGGGTCGCCCATGAGAATAATTTTGATTTTTGTCCAGGTGGATGATTGGTTAGCAACATCCTCAATCCAGCGCCAGAGTTGTTTGCCAATCATGGAACATTCATCAATAAAGACAACATCAAATAGATTGATGTAAGAAGGCCCAGTTTGGTCAAGTACTTTCTCTTTACCTCTAGTTACCATACCCAGTCCTAACAACTGGTGAATGGTGAAGAATTCTACCCCGGTTACACCATTTTCTGCCGCCATGCGTTGCAGCACACCTACAGCTTTATTAGTGGGTGCAGTCAGTACAACTCGCTTACCCGCAGCAACAAGAACTTTAACTAGTTGGAAAACAATAGTTGACTTGCCGGTTCCCGCATAGCCAACCAGCATAAATAAAGCAGTCATCACGGTTGGCTGTATAAATGTCCACATTGCATCTAAAGCTTTTTGCTGCTGCTGGGTGAGTTGAAATGGAAAAGAACCTGTTGCAGCGAAAGTAGGAAGTGTTTGGATCGTCATCGCTTCGCTAATTCCATTAATTGATCCACTCAATGCAGCGATAGCTGTTGGTTTTGCTTCTCCGAAAAACAACACTCCTTCTGGGTTGAGGAATATGTTTCCATATCCATTTGGCATCATCGGCAATCAATATATTTATAGCAGTGGTCAGGCAGCTTAGGACATTCGCAAATCGGAAGAGAGCGGCTGTTACAGCTATATACAGATATCTGTAGCTATCTATAGCAGACTTGTTTTAACCTGACTTTTCCCGTTAAGTCGTGAAACAACGAAATAGCAAGGGTTTCACATGATATCTTATTCTCAACAACTTTATTTTAATGATAATTAATCACGAGAGAATAGGGCTTTAGGCTAGGGGTATAGTAAGCGATCGCTCCATCAAGGAGATAACGGGAAAAGTCAGATTTAGCACAGAGTATACCACTGCTCAATCAACTCGCTCCTGAACATGTGGAATTGTGTGTAGACAACCCGCAACTGCTTGCCGATCAAATTAAGTGTGCCGGGAGCGTGTTTTTAGGACGCTATACTCCAGAAGCGATTGGCGATTATTTAGGAGGCCCCAACAATGTACTGCCAACTGCCCGTTCTGCCCGCTTTGCCTCTGGTTTGAGTGTCTACGACTTTCTCAAACGAATTACTTATTTAGAATGTGACAAACAAGCATTACAGACAATAGGCAAAGCAGCTGTCACCTTAGCAGAGGCAGAAGGTTTGCCAGCCCATGCAGGTAGTGTATCTGTACGCTTGCAATAAAAAGCTGAGATAATTTGTGAATTGGATAATGACAAAAGTAAAATTATCTTAACCTCTCACCGATGGTCTTACACCATCACTCAAGAGCGATCGCTTTCTTCTAACTGAGGGTTTCAGTTTCATCAACGACAAATAGTCTACCTGCCTGACGAATAGCTTCGGGTTTGTGAATTTGCAGAAACCTTAACACTCCGATGCCCAGCAATAGCCAAATTAAGACGACAACTGGTGCTAAGTGAAGCGGTGCTGGCGGAGGGGGATAAAGAGTGCCAACTAGAACACCACTAATCGTAATTATCGAGAGCCAAGGTAGCAGAACATAACGCAACCAACCAAAGCGAATAGTAGAGTTTTGCTCCAACCGAGCGCGGCGTTTTGTCGAGAAATATCGATTAGACGACACCAATCTCAAATAAGCATTGTTGTCGTGTACCACGGTATTTGACCATCCGTTCTCACGGATGCTGCATCACCGACTTTTCAAACATCCTCTGAGCTCGACTTTATCCAAAATTAACAACTTGCTTCTCTTGTTTCGGCAAAACCCTAGCTTTTTGGCAAAAACTTTTTCCATGTCACTGATTATCGCTGAAAACGAAAAAGTAAAACTACCGTCCCACAAAGCTTTCAGCGTCAGCTTGAGCGTTGCCAAAAAATGGATAAAGTCGAGCTGAGATAATTTACCTGATTCTCAGTAAAATACTTGGAAAATATTATCGTTCTTCCTCTGAGATAAAAATGACAGAACTACTTAATTTCAAAGGCGCTAATTCATCTAGCGATCGCCAATTGCAGATAATTGATTTGAGTGATACGCTGCAAAATGACAAGGATTGGGCCCCCTGGTGGGCACGCAATGTTGTCACTTATCAGGGACATAAGTTTGGACGGTTTGCTATTTGGCTACTATTTGGAATTACGCCAAAATATCTTCGTGGCAAATTAGGTTGGGCTAATGAAACGATCAAGCTATCGACTCACGGCACAACTCACATGGATGCACCGTGGCATTATGCACCAACTTCTGAGGGTAAGCAGGCCAAGACAATCGATCAGATTCCATTGGAGTGGTGTTACAGTGATGGTGTTGTTTTAGATATGCGACACAAGTCAGATGGTTCTGCCATTACAGTGCAGGATGTTGAGTTAGCCTTAGAAAAGATTAATTACCAGCTCAAACCATTTGATATTGTATTAATCCAAACTGGGAACGATAGACGACTGGGAACGCCAGAATATTTTACTCACGGATGTGGTGTTAGTGCCCAAGCAACTCATTGGCTAATTGATAAAGGTATCAAAGTTATGGGTATTGACTCCTGGGGCTGGGACGTACCATTAAGAGTCCAAGCAAAAGAGGCGAAAGAAAGTGGCAGAGATGATATTTTCTGGGCAGCTCATTTTGTGGGGATCGATAAAGAATACTGTCAATTGGAACGCCTAGCTAATTTAAATCAATTGCCGTCTTATGGGTTCAAGGTTGCAGCCTTTCCCTTGAAAATTAAAGATGCCTCTGCCGGGCCATCGCGGGTAGTAGGCATTATCGAAAATTAACCACCCCATGAAACTACTGACGTTTATTCTGACTTCTGACCCGCAGGCAATTCCCCTGTTGGGTTTGCTCGTTGATAATGACCAGACTGTGGTAAGTTTGCAAGCAGGCAGACAGGTAATGTCTGAGGACATTGCGCCTTTTTTAGTTGATATGCAAGCTTTTTTGGATGGCGGAGAAGTAGCCCGCGAAGCATCTGCAAAAATCCGAGATTTTGTTTCTACTCAACGCCCAGCAGGAACTACTCACCCATTGAGTGATGTGATATTACTCTCTCCCGTACCGCGACCGCGTTCTATTCGTGATTGTATGGTGTTTGAAAAGCACCTCATTCAAGCAACTCGGACTGTGGTTAGGTGGCGATCGCCATTCCTTGCCAATGTAGATGCTTGGGTAGAAAAATGGCGAGGGAAACCTTTATTCAGTGTGCCTGATGTTTGGTACAAGTCCCCAGTTTATTATAAAGGTAATCCCTTCAGTGTTGTCGGGACAGATGCAAAAGTATACTGGCCTACCTATACAAAAAAACTTGACTACGAATTAGAGATCGGGATCTTTATCGGTAAAACAGGGCGTAATATCACTGTTGAAGAAGCACATAAATATATAGGTGGCTACACGATTTACAACGATTTCAGCGCCCGTGACATCCAAATACAGGAAATGGGAGGACGCTTAGGGCCAGCTAAGGCAAAGGATTTTGATACAGGTAACGCTATTGGCCCCTATCTAGTCACCCCAGATGAAGTTACAAATCCATATAATCTAGCGATGAGTGCCAGTATTAACGCCGAAGAGTGGTCAAGAGGCAACAGTAGTGAAATGCATTTTTCTTTTGAGGAAATAATTGCTTACATTTCCCAAGATGAAACATTATACCCAGGTGAATTTATTGGTTCTGGTACAGTGGGTAATGGTTGTGGATTAGAGTTAAACCGATGGTTGCAGCGAGGAGATGTCGTAGAGCTGAAGGTGCAAGGTTTAGGCATATTAAGGAATGTAATTGTATAAATAGACCGACTCGTAATTAGCCGTTCAGATAAAGTATAAAATATGTGGTGTCAAATAATAAGTTTTAAACGGTAGAACAATATGGAAAATAATCAAGAATATCATATGTCCTCAGATGAATTTCGTCATTGGGGATATAAAACTATTGATTGGATAGCTAATTATTTAGAAACAGTAGAGCAACTGCCTGTTTTATCTCCAGTTGAACCTGGAGACATTAGAGCCAAACTACCAGAAACATTCCCGGTAAAAGGAGAGTCTTTTGCAGACATTTTACAAGATTTAGATGAAATCATCGTACCAGGATTGACTAATTGGCAGTCTCCAAACTTTTTTGCTTTCTTTCCTACAGGTATTTCTGCACCATCAATTTTAGGAGAATTAGTCAGTGCAGGACTTGGAGTTCAAGGAATGTTATGGGCAACTTCTCCAGCTTGTACTGAGTTAGAAACTCATGTTCTAGACTGGTTAATAGATATGTTGAAACTTCCCTCGCAGTTTAAATCTTCGACCACAGGAGGAGGAGTAATTCAAGACTCAGCCAGTAGTGCTTCTTTAGTAGCTTTGATAGCAGCTAGAGAACAGTTAAAAGCAGATATTAATCAACTGGTTGTGTACACTTCTACTCAAGCACACTTGGATGCTCTCAAAGCGACTTGTCTAATTTTTTCTTTCTTTAGCAATTTGTCGATTCCATTCCGTGATATTTGTCAATTCTAAAAGTTTTTTAACATTCAGATGATTTAGTTAAATCTGGAGTTGCACATACAGCAGATTTCAAGTTGGGTGTTGTACACAAGCTAAGTCTCAAACCCAGGTGTAAAGCCTGTTTTACTTCTGAATTCTGACTCCTGAATTCTGAATTCTGCTGTATATATTTTTCGATGAACGTAAACATCCCCAATCTTAAAATTATTGCTACTCGGAAATCCTACTTTAATTCTTGTCATTACAAATTTTCGCGCCCCCTAAGCCATACATTAGACCTAGTAAATCTTACTACGCATTAACACGTATTTAAATATACTAAATATTTGATTATACTGAAAATAGTTTTTAGCGTAGGCGTGGTCCACCGTAGACATCGCTCGTTTTTTTATCCGGCCTCACAAAATCCTGTTGCTCCCATCTCTATGTTATTTATCAAACAAAAATACCTGCCCTACGCGATTGCATTTTTCAGTGTGGGAGTAACCTTGCTAGTAAAGCTGGGATTAGAGGATGTAACTGGAATCACAAGTTCTTTCAGCTTGTGGCTGATTGCTATTTCTATAAATACTTGGTACGGTAGCATCACTTCAGGATTGACATCAGTGTTTTTGGCTGCTTTAGCTAATCATTACTTTTTTACAATTCAAATTCAGTTACATCTTGATGCTGCTGTGTCCAACGTTTTAGGTGATGCCATTCGTTTACAACAGGTTGTTTGGAATTTGCTTTCAAATGCAATCAAGTTTAGTTCCAAAAATGAAAGTGTAGAGGTGAGGTTGGAACAAGTTGAGTCTCAAGCTCAGATTACTGTTATTGATACAGGGAGGGGCATAGAAGCAGAATTTATACCATTCGTCTTTGAACGGTTTAGTCAGCGTGATGCTTCCACTACTCGTTCTGCTGGTGGATTAGGGTTAGGACTAGCGATCGCTCTCACAATTGTAGAACTCCACAATGGCAATATCACAGCAGCCAGTGCGGGATTCGGCAAGGGTTCGACATTCACGGTGAGGCTACCTATCGTGAAAATGACAAAGCAGTTGAGTAATGAGGAGCTAGTAGTAGGAGAATTGCTGCATGGCAATCAGAAAATTGCCCAATTGCAGAACTTGTGCATTCTGGTTGTGGATGACGATGCAGATGCTCGGATGTTAATGCAGACTGTTCTTCAGAGCGCCGGGGCAGATGTATTAGTAGCGGCATCAGTAAAAGAAGCATTGGCACTTTTAGAACAGCAATCGCCCACTTTACTGATTAGTGATATCAGTATGCCAGATGAGGATGGCTTTACCTTGATTCGTCAGGTTCGCTCCCGCACTATAGAGCAAGGGGGACAAATTCCAGCGATCGCTCTCACTGCTTTTGCTGAAGCCAAAAATGAGCAACGTATTTTAAAAGCAGGGTTTCAACTTTTTATTACCAAACCAATTGAGCCAATGGAACTCGTGGACAAGATCATTGAGGTATTAAAAACTTGATCAACAGTATAGCAATCACCTGACGGCATTCGTGGTGAGTTAACTGAAACTCACGGTTATTGCAGCGAATGGTAATGTGATATAGCGGTGTGCAGTTCAGTGAGATACAAAAACTTTGCTGAAATGATTTGACAGCAAGGACTTTGGTGTTCTCATCCAATCGATAACCGCTATAACAGTATCCTGGTTTGATCTCACGGGGTTTTCTGGACATCTTTCAGCTAGCGAGTGAGGTATTCTTGCTTGAATACCCCACTGATTACCTTGCTATTCCTGTCAAATATCGCCTGACTAGCATGGTAGTATTTGGCGGGGTAAGTCATGGTGTGTAAGATGGCAATAGAACTGTATCCATCATCCTTTCGCTGCGACTGTGGGCATCAATCGGATTTCTTTGAGAATACCGTCTCTGATATGAAAAACATGAGCATCCGTAAACGAGTCACTTTAGGAGACTCTGAAGATAACGAACACAGAATTGTTTTTTTCAAGAGTAAGGCAATAGAGATTATTTGTCCCCAACTCGGAACCTGCACAATAACCGACTCACAGTAACGGGCTTTAGAGATGAGTCACCACGCCTCACTGTCAGAACTCGATGCCCTCTTCGCCTCCCTCCACCATTGAGCCTTGAGATGATAATTGTAAGATGAGTGCCATGCTCACAGAATTTACCCTCGCCAGCTTCAAAAGCTACAGTACAAGCCGATTGCCCCTTGGGTCGCTGACAGTACTAATAGGTGCAAACGCCGCAGGTAAAAGTAATGCCCTTGAAGGTCTGCGCTTTCTGTCATGGCTGGCACAAGGACAAAAACTTTCTAGCATTCAATATGCGGTGAATAGTGCAGAGCGCGTTGTACGCGGTCGAGTAAATGACTTGTGCCATCGGGGAGAGTCAAATTTTACCATTGGTTGCCGTTTAGACTACCCAGACTGGAACCAACTCGATATAACCCTGAATGTGCGTGACGGAGAACTGCACATCAGTAGTGAGCGAATCGTTGGCTCGACAAGTCAAGTCCCGCTATATGACCTAGATCAGCCTTCTCAAGGAGTAGAGACTGATGTTGGTGTCGCATATAACAACTTTACAAGGGGGAAGAACAAGCCACGAGTAACGTGCAGCGATCAGATGGCTATATTCGTGCAATTAGACACCCCTGCCCATTTTGATCCAAAGTACCCCATATCCCAAAAGATAATTCCTGAAACCGTCCGCGAATATCAACGAGTTTTAAAGAACATCCTGTTTCTAGATCCCGTCCCCGCCAGAATGCGCGAGTACAGCTTCAAATCTGATAAGCGATTACAAGAAGATGGTACCAATCTTTCCAGCGTCCTGTATCGCTTGTGGGAGAACCAAGCCGAAAATCAACAGGCAATTCTCAACTTTATCCAGAGTCTACCAGAACAGGCTATAGATGGGCTAGATTTCCTTTTCGGCCCACGGGATGAAGTCATGGTGCGACTAGCAGAAACCTTTGGCAATACCCGTCGCTATTGTGAGGCGGCATTGTTATCCGATGGTACTTTGCGGGTGTTAGCGATCGCGGCGGCTATGCTATCGGCACCCGTTGGTAGTTTAGTGGTAATCGAGGAAATCGACAACGGCGTTCATCCCAACCGCGCCCAGCATCTACTCGCCAGCATCCGGGATATTGCCGAGCGGCGGAAATTGCGGGTGCTGCTTTCTACCCACAACCCAGCCCTAATGGATGCCTTACCCGATGCGGCTCTCGGTGATGTAGTGTTTTGTTTCCGAGATCCAGAGTCAGGAGATAGCCGCCTTGTACGGCTTGGGGATATGTACGATTTCCCAAGTCTGATATCTCAGGGGCCGCTCGGTCAACTGGTAACTGCTGGGGTAGTGGATCGGTTTGTCAAGTCGCCGCACACACCAGAAGATAGAAAACAGCAAGCTATGGAATGGCTGTCTCGTTTGCAGGAGTACAGCAATGAGTAGTATCTGCCTAATAGATACCAGCATATTCCTCGAAATACTGAACGTTCCCAACTATAATCAGCATAGAGCATCAGTTCTCGAAGATTTTCAGACCTATGCTCAATCTGGCTGTACTTTTTTGTTGCCTATGGCGACGATACTTGAAACAGGCAACCACATTGCCCAGAACGGCGATGGCACAATGCGAAGGAAAACTGCCCTACGTTTTGTTAAAGAAGTTAAAGAGGCATTCACAGGCGTAGCTCCCTGGAGACCTACTACATTCCCAAACACGGCAGAGATATTGGAGTGGATTGACCAGTTCCCGGATCTGGCTGGCAAAAACAAAGCTCCTAATAAGCAAGAAGGAACCAGTTTCGGTGATTTTAGCATTATTCAGGAATTTCATAAGTCCTGTTATCGCTTCCCAATGAGTGAAGTGTTTATCTGGTCACTAGACAGCGATTTAAAGAATTATCACCAAAGGGGAAAATGACAATACTTAGCATCAGCATCCAGATTAGGGCGAACGCATATTGTCATTAAGAAGCCTGTGTTCTCAACAAATTCTCAAATAACCGCATTAAGCAATGCTTACTGACTTATCACTCAGTTGGCTTTTTGACCGTCACTATCTCCCTGCTTCAAAATTATTGCATTAATTAATTTTTCTATTTTCAAATTCTGAATTATGTGAATTTAGTAAAAAGAAATGTATTTTAACCAGTGCATAATGCATCACCTCTAGCGTTGGTGTCCTAGTCTGAGTAGGCGGTCATTTAAGGCGATTCTTCCTAATTCAGAAATAACCTCAACTGGAACACCAACAGATGTAGCTGCTTCTTTTATTGTGACTCTGGTATTTCGCAACAGGTCTAAAACTTGCTGCATTTTAAGAACAACTGGATCGCTTTTGTTGGTGTAACCCCGATTAATAGCAATTCTCAGCCCGGTTTCAATATCATCTACTCTCGCTCTGCGATTTTTATCTATTAATAGTGTCTGCTGTCCAGCGATTGCGCTACTTTCAGAAGCCGCTCCGCGTCTTGGCGCAGTGCCGGAGGCGATGCCTTCTCTACGAGAGGCTCCGCCAACGGCAACGTCTTCTGGTGCGTCCGCTACGCGTAGCTTGCTTCCCTGTAGGGGTACGACGAACGCATTTGCAATCTGAATACCAACATACCCAGTGTTTCTACGCACTGGAACGATATCAAAGTTGTAGAGTCGCTTTTGTCCCGTTTTGTCTACAGTTTGCACAAGTAAGTTAGTAATGGCAGTGGTGGTAGCCCCTGGAAACTTTAGCGGTTGGATTGCCCTCAGGAAGATGGTTGTAGCGCGTCCGCTTTTTAAATCTGTATCTGTGGTGTAGACTAATTGTGAAGGATCTGCTACCAAAATATAGACGATCGCCTCGTCGGTTTGAGTGAAGCTAATAGGTGTAGCACGTCCTGGAGTAATTTGAACCTGAATTCTGTTGTTTGCAGCCATATCCCGTTCAATCAAGCGATATGCAGGAGTTTGTGCTTGTGCCTGTACAACAGGTGCTGTCACACTGAGCAGTAATGTGCTAGTGCCGATGATAAGAGTAGCAAATTGTTTCATCGTTCAACTTTCAAAAAACTATTGACGACAACCGAGACTTCTGTACCTTCAGGTAAAAACTGGATATTTGGACGTTGTAGTAATTCCTGCACTGCTTGGTCAGAGCGTCTAGACAGACGTTCACTGACTGGACTAAAAAAGCCTTCCAACGCCGCCGCCCAAATCTGAGGATTAGAGTTACTAGTAATAGTACTTTGGTTAAAAGTGCCACTAGAAACAACAGTGCTAGATTGAGTGCGGGGCTGATTCACTATGCTTCCCACCTTACCCAAACTACTGAGTAATCCAACTAACAAATCTTGTTGGGCAATATCTGTTCCCACATCATTCAGCTTTTTAGCAATTAACGGTTGCTGTCCTCGACCGCGAATTAACAGAGTCTCAGCCGCAATGGTTTCCTGTTTGACCGTGCCTTGGGAGTCAGGGTAAATCAGCGCGATCGCACTAGCAGATACCAAGTTATTCTTTTTACCTACTGCCACTGTTTTCGTTACTAAAACAGTACCAGCCGGGAGTGCCACCGTGCCGTCTGTGGCTGTGAGAGGTTTGGTTAATTCGATAGCAAAGCGATCGCTGGGATTATTCCCTCCCTGATCCCAAATCATCGGCATGATAATTCTACCTGGAGCAAATGTACCTAGTGCTACCTCTTTAGTTTCATTGACATTGAGATTGGTTGTAGCTACAGGGGTACGATTGAGGATACCTACCATTCCTGGAGTCAAGTTATCAGTTTTACTGTCAGTGCTTTTGGAGCCAATTAAAACTGTTTGAATACCAGGGTCTTCGGGAGTGGAAATGGATGTCCTAGCTGTTGGTTTCGAGCCTGTTGGAGTTTGAGTGTTAACAGCAACTTCTGACTGAGTTTCAGCTACTTTAGAGTTACCGATTTGCGACTGTCCCAGACTAGCTAGTTGACTCCACTGCTGGAAAGGATCGACATTACTTTCAGGCTGTCGTATTGGTGGTGAAGCTTGATAACTGACAGGATTTCGAGAAATATACCGCACTACTGGGGGCGCAGGTTGAGAAATTCTTACAGGAGTTATTGGTGTTGTGCGTGATGTAGGAGTTGTGCGCGGTGAAAAAGTCTGAGGAGATGGCGTTGGTTTGGGTTTATTTTGTAGGGTTGGACTTGGGGATTTAGCAGCAATAGGTTCCACTTTAAGTTGTTGCCGTTGGTCTTGAAACGCTAATCTGCTTTTAAGTTCGGCAGATTCATCTAAAACTGGTTCGCCTTTTGGAGATGTAGTAGGAGTTTGGATTACTTGTTTAACAGGAGGTTTAGGTTGGAGAAATCCAAACCAGATCAGTGCTACAGAGCCAATAACGATTCCCACTAAGGCAACTACTGAACCTAGTCGAACACTGGGTTTTTCTGCTAACGGTCGCTCTACTGCTCCTTCTGCATCTTGTTTCAAGCGATATTCTTCGGAAATGAGGTGATTTGTAGTAGGGTTATAACCTGCCAACAACTGCTCCTCTTCAGGGCTGATATCATCATCAGCAACCAAAGTGGCTTGGGTAGAGCGATGATTGCCGTTAGTACTGTTGAATTCCGGCGAAGAATCACCAGAGTTTTGATTTAGGTAGTCAAATTCATGGTTTTGATTTGAATTGGTCATAATTCTACCTTTTTCCTTTAGCGTCGTTGCTGAGAATTGAACTCAACCATCTTGGTAATTTGCAGTCCAGACGATCGCACTTCATAAATTTTCTCTTCTACCAGGGGGGCATCTTTACCTAAAGGAGATCGGGGAATCTCCACTGCTTGGACGGTAAATGTGCGGTTAAAAGGAATACGCTCATCTCTACCAGTAGTGCGGTCAACTAAGATGCGGGTAGCAATCATGTCTATTTCCCATTCCCCAGGTCGTACTGCTCTCGGTTCTGACAGATAGGAAATAATAGTGGTGCTACGCAGCTGACCTGAAAAGAAGCTAGTAGGAACTAATTCGGCAATCTTTGGTAGAGAAGCTTTGGCAAATTCCGGTTCTAGCAGCAGGGAAGCAAACCAAGTATTTGTGGGAATCCGCCCATTTTTACCAACTTGAATGCCTTGGTCTGGTTGATTAGTGCCAGTGAGTTTGTCATCCCAGTTAAATGTTAGGGTTGTCCAGTCACTAACTACTTTTTGAATTACAGCTGGATAACGCCAGTTGCGGTCTTGCTCGGAAATGTAGATTGTCTCGCCATTTACCAACTGGGCAAAGGTCGTCTTGCGATCGGCGATTTTATTGACCCTGAAAGCGGTGAATAGAGTCAACAAAAATATCAGACCGTTAAATGCAGTTAGGCAGATAAAGCAAACAGCTAGGAGGTTTTTGGCTTCTGGAAGCAATGGAGCTTGAAGTCGTTTAATTTGCAGAGTCATACCAAATTGGCATAAGTAGTATTATTTGAAAATCCACCGAACAGCCTTGTGTTAAAGGTTTTTAATTCGTCTTGGAAAGTTCTGATGCCTGTCTTGAAAATAGGGACTAGGGACTGGGGACTAAGGATGAGGGTAGGTTAATTTTCATGCCCTCGTTGTGTAATTCATCACATGACCGTTTAGCTTGAAAATAGGGAATAGGGAATAGGGGAATAAGGATTTTCATCCATTGATTGTGGGATTTTCCCGTGATTGACTGTCTTGAAAAGTGACGCTCCTCCGTCGCTCTAAGCGTACCCCTGCGGGGAAGCAAGCTAGCATCTCGTAGAGAAGTTATGCCGCAAACAAAGAGGCGGAAGTCGGCGCACCCTGCGGGATCTTGCTACAGACTTTCCGCAAAATCCAAAATCTAAAATTCAAAATTGGTATTACCCCCTACGGAGTAGAGCAATACTGGTAGCAGTTCCAATGGCACTGCTAAAAATATCGATTAAGCCTTTGACATTGGCAGAAATGCCGTTATAGATTGCCATTCCCCCACCTCCAGCTATCAATACCGCCAAAACTGGTGCAAAGATGCTCAGGAAACATAAAAATGCTACATCAGATGCTAATTCAGCACCCGACTTCACCAGCACGACGGCTGCTAAACCTACTAAAATGTTGTAACCAAGTTGAACACCAAACAAGGAAATAAACCCTGTCAGCCATGCCCAAATAGGACGACCTTGTAATGGCAGTAAAGATAAACCAACTGCGATCGGTGCAAATAGTGCTGTTAGCAACAGAGCAGCTTCCAAAATATTTACAAAGCCCCATTGCAGGGCATACAAGATAAAGCGAATAATGGGGATGGCAGTATCTCGAAACACACTACCTGGATCATTGGCAAACTGAACAGCAGTACCAATTTGACCAGGTAAAGTTCTATTCCAGAGAAAACTACCAAAATCTCGTAGTGGTTGGAGTGGAGATTTAGCTTGCTCTTCAGCTTTGGTAACAATTGCCTGGGCCTGGGCTTGCTTTGAGTTCCAGCATTCAACTAACTCTGTACCGACTTTTCCTTGACATTCGCTATAGAGGTTTTCTAGCTGTTGTCTAGCGATACTGCTAATTGCCACATTGGTAATAGCATCTCGAAATGTTAATTCACCAACTTGAAGCTGAAGAACGCTTTGCACTTGGTTGTAAGCAAAGCCTCGGATAACAGTAATTGTCTTCGCCAGCATATTGCCGTTGGCCCCCAAGAAAATCATAATCACGATAGGCCAAACAAAGATTGATGCCAGTTCTGACCATGATTGCTTTTCAATGATTTCCTTGCCAGTAGTCAGCGCCACAAATAAGATGCTGGCGGCTCCCAAGGTAATGCCCAATTTAATCAAGCCAATCCATAATGCCGAACCGAGCGGATCTAAAGTAACTAGCCAGACGGTATTCCACGACTCAACTGTAGCGCGAGAAAGTTCTAAAGAACTGGAGATAATTTCTAAGGCATCAGATTCTCCGCCTGTTACCGGAAATGATTGAGCAATAATGTGGATCATGAGTGTCAAAAGCGTTAGCGATCGCAGCTAAAATTGACAGGACTTACGGAAATAGCTAAAAAGGTTGATTAATCAGCTTTTCGACTTTTGAATTCACGGCGGTACTAGCTCTAAGATTCCAATTCCTAGCTACTGCTTGTCAGAACCAAGAGTAATGCCACCAGGCATGATCAATAAGCCTGCCTGTTGAGTGGCAGCATTACCGGCGGCAACACTCTTACGGCGATCGGCAGTATTGATGGCTGAAAGTTCCTTGGCTGTTTGAGCGGTTAAGGTGTTACTCAATGCCCTGTCAATGCGTGCTTGCTGGGCTTCAATAAGCATCCGCTCGTTGACGCGACTGCTAAGGGCAGTCTGTTGGGATAGGTTTTGCAAAATCTGTTGAGTGACATCTAAACTTTGGGATTCCTCACCCAAGGTGACGCTTTCTTGAGTATCTTGTTGAGTAGCTTGCTTAATTTGAGCCATCTGACTTTGGGCTGTTTGGCTCAAAGTAGCCTGATTAGCTATCTCTGTGGCAACTGTTCTAGTAGCATATTTACCAAGGTCTTCACGGATACCATAAGAGCTTTGACCATTGGTTTTGTTCTCCAAAGTTTCAGACAGCACGGCACCAGGATCGTTGTTGGCAGAACCGTTCATGATTCCTGCCAAAACTTTGTTTAAATCTGGAATTTGAATTGCACCCAAGGCAGAATTGAGCAAATTGCCAAGAGGATTAAATAGGTCATTTTGAGCGAAATTTTTGACATCTCCCACAAAATCATTGATTTGAGATGCTGTGTCTGAGGTGAAAATACTACTACCAGTAGTTTTGTTACTAACAGCAGCAGCTACTGGATCTCGACCGTTGTCTTGAGTGCCAGCAACGGCTGGACTGGCGATAGAACCAAGTTCAAAAATTAAAATCAGTGCTATCAATCTGATAAAGGTAAGTTTAGATTTCATGATTTACCCTCCTTAATGCAGTTTCTAGATACATCAACTTGCAATCAGCCGTTCTTGAGCCTGTTGATCATCGTTATTCTCTTGGCGATCGCCTTCTTGTTGCAGAGATGCTCCGCTTTGATGCAGCCTGTCCGCAGGACTTAACCAATCGCGCAATACTGGGGTTTGATCTATCTCTTTGCCAATATGCTTAAAGCCTCTGTTTTCCTTCAAAGCAGGAATGTAAGCATCAGTAAAGGCTCTCAGTCCTAACAGATTGCCTTTGGGGGTATCTGGATACTGAGCCATCACCCGTTCTCGTGCTTCCCGTTCATCCTGGTTATTGGCAACACTGGCCAGCATCATTTCGCCAGGGTAAAAGCGGGTACGCCAGAATCTACCACCTGTTTCTACTAGCCAGCAGGAATAAAGGTCGCTGGTACGGGGCAAAAATGCTTCAGTCGCATTTTGACTGATAATATTGACGGGATAGCCCAGATACTGTTGGAAAGAAGCAATACCGCTACTGGTAATACGTCCGGTAATCCGGTAGGTCATGTTCTGCATAATTTGAGCGCCTGTCGAACACTCGCAAATGGTATCCGGGTCTTGGGACAACAGCAGAACAGCAATGCCTTCTTTTCTTCCCGTGGCACAGGTTTCGCCTATAATCTGGGCAAAGCCATCTTTACGTAATAATACGGAAAGCTCATCGCCAATAAACAAACTCTTAGGATGGGATAAGGCATTACGGATACAGGCACTATGGGCGTTAATTGCCATCAAGTAAGCATCTTGTTCGTTACTCAATCCACTGAGGGCAAAGAATTTAATCGCCGGTAATGGGGAAAAAGTGCTGGGACGAGCGATCGCTTTCCCCAACCTAGATGCTAGTAAAGCGCTAACCTGATTTTGGATTTGGTTAAGTGCCTGTCGGTCAATCTCTTCAAAGGATCTCAGATTGAGACGTTCTCTAGTGCAGAACTTGACGAAATCTGGTAGCGTGGGTATCTGCTGCCATTCTGGTGAAAGCCACCCCATCTCAAAGGCTTGGTTGTAGCGAGTAATAATTTCTGGGTCTTTTAAAAATACGTCCAAAGCTTTGACCAGCAAAGCATCAACCCGTTGAGCTAAATGGGGGTTTGTGACTTTACCCATTGCGATCGCTGTTAATGCTTTGCGAATAAAGTCCTTCCAAGATTCCATACGCCGTTCCCGTTCTGACTTGTCGAACCGTCGCAAATCTGGCGGTTCCACTAGGTTACTGCTGCCACTGGAAATATCGTAATATGCTCCTTGTTCGCCCAAAAGCTCAATCGCCGTCTTGAAAGTGCTGTTACCAATAGCAGAGATATCCATACCAACAACGGGAATATTGTTCGCTAATGCCTCTAAAGCAAAACGCCATCCCAAAACGCTCTTTCCTGAGCCGGAAGTACCTGTAATTAGAGCGCGTCCAATCTGCTGGTGAAATAAATCCACATAAATAGGCTTGCCACCACGGCTGGTAAGGAATTCCACACCTTGTTTATCGATGTCCTTGGGGACAGTTAGGGGCATAATTCCAGCTACAGTATGGGTATCTAAAGTTATTCTGCGTTCGCTGAGATTACCTCCGTGCAGCAACCATTTGCAGGTAATCGGCAGGGTTTGCAGCCAAATTTCCCAAGCAATATTACGCTCTCGAATGACTTTGGCAGTCTCAAAACTGTTAGCCAATAAGTTGCAAGCGTGGGTTAACTCTTGGGCACTGTGACGATAAACTAGAAATACAGGCGCACAGTGCAACGCTTTCGTGCCTTCATAAAGTCGTCGTTGGGCTTCAAAGGATTCCTCCTGTTTGATTTCCGCTCCAACGTCCCGTCCCTGTCCTTTGGTTATGGCTAAAGTGCGGGCTGTTTTGGATTGTTTTGCCTGACGCGCTAGGTTGTCTTGGATTAAGAAGTCATTGCTGCGGCTGATTTCAATCCAAGCTTCTGTATCGTGGACGTAGCTGGAAGCAAGGATTTTCCAGACCCACTTTAGCTGCTCTTGGGCATTAGACCAACCGACGGGGGGATCTGTTACAACCATGACTCCACAAACCTTGCTTTTACCTGTGAGGTAAACTCGGTCATTATCTCCCCGATGTTCGGGACAAGCGGAACGTCCTTGTTGTCCTTCAATCAGTAATGTACAGATGTGTTTGTCGGTGGTTAGGGTTTCTGTTAACTCCAGTCCCGTCTCAGTCTCCTTCAGTGTAATGACTTGGGGAATAGGAGGTGCTGCACCCTCATTAAATCGATTCCAAAGCCACTGCCACAAATCTGTAGCATTGCAAGGTGTTACTTCTAAGCCAATTTTGGTATTGAGCAGCAATTCCCACTGGATAAATCCTTGCTGAAACCCTTGCAGTAAGAGCTTTTTGAAAAACTCCTCTTGGTAAATGCGTTTGTTCCCTGTAATCAATTCAACTGCCCAAGAGCCAAATTTCCTGCATTTTTCAATCAGTCCACCCACAAAATCCTTTTGCTGTGAACCAGCTTCATCATCGCTCGTCCAAGTACAGAAGGCAATTTGATTCCAGATTTGGCGAGAACCTGCTTCCTTGAGTTGTTCCACCCGCAATTGCTCGTTGCGAAGCAGCACAGAAACTGGTTTCAAGTGGCAATCGTCTGCTAAGGCAGTAAGTGGGGTTTGGCGTTTGTGAGGTACTCCCTTGGTAGAGCCTGTCCGTAGGGAATATGACTCAGTATCATCACTATAACAGCCTGTACAAAAGGTAATTTTTTCACCGGGAGGTAGTTCTTTCAAACCCTCTTCGATAGAGTGGGCAAATTCGCTATTCTGACGAATGTTTTCTGACTTCTGAATTCTTATTTAATGGATACAAAATTCAAGTTGGGTTTACCTTATAGCTGATGTTGTTCCTGTGCCATTACCGACAAATATGAAAGTGATGACATCAATGGCAATTACGATGGAAAACGCTAAACCAACTTGAGTAACAATCGGTCGCCAGTCGTTACCTTGCTGTGCTTGGTTATAGGCAAATAGAGAAGCAGCAGCAACCAGCAGCAAGAATGCACCTCGGATGAGGTTAAATGTCAAACCAACAACATTGGCATCCAAAGTGCTAGTGGAACCGCCTCCTGCTTGGGAACTTTGTTGGGCTAAATTGTTGAAGAAGCTTTCCAACCCGCTTAAGAAAATAGCTTGGGCTGGAGTTGTAAAGGTATCGAGTAAAGCGGTAATAGTGATAATGGCGGCAACAATATGCCAGAAGCGAATTTTTCTACCTAAATACTTTTCTAGAATTGGTACTGTCCGAATTACGTACCCAATACTCAAGAAAACAATGGTGGCACATCCCAAAATAGTGACGAATATGGGTTTGGTAGCTAACAAATAAATTCCAATCGCAAGACATAGTAAAATGAAAAGTAAGTCTGTGCGGTTGATTTTCAGGTTTCTCAAGTTGTTTGAAAATTTACGAGATAGCAGCAGTTTTAACTGAGAAATGTGAGATTTTGTGTTGTTCATTTTTTTCTTCTCGGTAGAATTAAACTTGCATTTCTGGTTTGCTGGCTTTTCTTTGAGTTTGTTTCTGGCTTTGGCTTGCAGTATCTTTATCAGTCTGGGCTTGGGTAGAGCGAGTTGATTGCTGATTGTCCAGTAGCGCTTCTATCTCACGCAGGGGGATACTGCACTGCAAAATCTCCGGGGGCTGCCCTGGTACTAAAACGGCATCAAGCACTTGTTCATCGTTACGATTAGGGTTAAATCCTTGAAGTAGCCGTGTACCATTGGGCAGTTTCACGACTTCAAATTCGTACTTGACTTTGCCCTTTTCAGTCCAGGTGAATGTCGGTTCATCGTTGCTGTTAAATCGGTTAGGTAGTTGTTCTTGAAATTTTTGAATTAATGCTTGGGTGCTGGCTTTGAGAGCGTATTCTTCTTTTGACTGTGGCAGTTTGCAAATACCAGCCTTTTCATCAGGGCTGAGATTGTCTTGTGCGATCGCCCACTGTCCCTGAGTGCGAGTACCAGCAAAGAGTGTTTCACCTTGGGTATTTTCTAAAGCGATCGCTACGCCCGCCGCAGGCATCGCTACCTGCTTGTCCTGTGCTTCTACCCATAAAGTTTTGTTACTGGAAATGGCAATACCTGCTTGGGGTGATTGGTCAAATAACTCACCAGCAACTTTGGCAAACCCCAATAAAGCATCAGCACAAGCAGCTTGTTGTTGCTGTGCTTGGCGTTTCGTTAGATGTTCTAAAATGTCAACGTCTGCTGGTGGCTGGTTAGCAGAGTTAGGTTGGACAATATCTGCATCAGTTTCTGACTCGACAACAGTAGAATTATTCTGTGGTGCTGCCATCTGTTTTTCCAATCGGCTAATTACCATTTCTAAACGGTCAAGTCGCTTGGAAAGAACTTTCAGGTAGGCTTCAATTTGGTCAAGCTGTTCGCTAACACTGGTATCCTTATCTAATTCAAATGGTTGAGATTGGTATTTGGGGTCTAGTTGGGAACCAAGATTGTCTACTTTCGAGCCGATTTTGGTAGCAGCTACAGCCAGTGGATTATCTGTGACTGATTCTTCAGATACAGTTTGAAAATCTTGAGACTTTTGAGACTCTGGTGAGTCCGGCTTTGCTTCTTGCAAGCGACTGGCTATGTTATCTACGCGGTCATTCTGCTGTTGCAGTTCTTTGAGAATTCGTTCAAGCCGCTTTTCATCAGCCTCGGCTGCTAGCTGTTCCAAAACACCTTGTCCAACCGCAATTCCCAGAGATGCCAGTTGACCTGTTAAGCCTGCTAAATTCACCCCATTTACTTCTCGTCCATTGGTGGCAGCTGTGGCACTTAAACGCGAAGCTTCGTCTAGAGGCTCTCTGGATTTGGAGTTTTTGGCAGCAGTTTTATTGGTATTAGCTCTGTCCTGAGTTTTAGGTTGTGTTTTAGGCTGAGACTTACTTTGGGTTTTAGTTGAAGTTTTGGCTTGAGTTTTAGTTTGGGCTGCGCTAACACGACTAACAGATGGCTCGTCTTCTTCACCTAAGTCATCTAGGTCGTCTAGTTTAGTGTTGAAATCATCATTTAATAGGTCGTCTAGTTCGTCGTTTGTATCATCTATTTCTTCATTTTCTTCATCTAAATCAAGCAGGTCATCTTCTAATTCATCATCGAGATCGTCTAGTTCTGTTTCAGCAAAACCGCAAATTTCAGCAATGTTAGAAGGGGTGAAGTAGTTTTCATCTTTGCTGGTAATTCCTTCGAGGTTTTTAATCAGGTATTTGCCATTGGTTCTGTGGTTCGGATCATTGGTGAGGTAGAAGCGATAGCCTCTAATCTCGTCATCATCTCCACCTCCAACACAGAGTTCTACTGTGATGGGGGCTTTACCCGATTCCTGGCTGTAGTTTTCTACATAGGCTTTAAAGTCTTCGTGGGACTGGATAGAATCATCTTGAATTGAGGATGCGATCGCTTTATCCAATGTGTTTTCAATATGGCGGAGTTTACGGCGATCTGTCAGGTTTTCCCATGAGCGATTTTGAGAATTTTGTCTTTGCTTAGGTTTGGTCAGTGTTTTGGTAGCCATAGGTACTAAAAGCTGATTGCCTTAAGAGTTAACCTAACAAGACTTTATCTAAAAACAGCTAGACCAAATGGCGATTTATTGATTGTCCAGTTGGCTATTAACGTAAGTCGCTAGTTAAACAAAAGGTGACTACGCTTCATTAGATAGCCAACGAAATGCGTAGGTGTAGCTGTAAGGGGGCGATCGCACTGCTTGACAATAATTGCGTAATTTTACTCCTTGACAAGTGAGAGATGCTTTGAATTAAGATTAATTTACGCCACAAATTTTAAATTTTAATTATTGAGTTCTTTATTGTATTAACTAAAAATTAATGGAAATATCAACGGATGTTTTTAAAGAAATAGGTAGTAAAAAATCTACTCTAGATTTCAGTCTTCTTGATGAGGATCAACAAGAAGTCTTAAACAAGATCACAAATTTCGTAAAAAATTCAGAAATCCAAATTTTTATTCTACAAGGAACGTCAAATAGTGGTAAATCATTTCTTATTCCTTATATTGAAAAAATTGCTTATCAACTAGGTATTGAAGAGGTATTATCTTTTGCTGAATCAACAAGAGTTGCTAGAAACTTAATGTCCACTTATAATCTTGAAAATGTAAATAGTATTTACTCTTATATTTATGGTGGTACTCCTACAGAAGTAATTGATGACAGAAGTGATGAAAGCGATCAAACTGATGAAGGAGATATAATTGATATTGTACCATTGAGAAAATGTAATAATTCAGATAATTCCATCTTTATTGTCGATGAATCACAGCTTATATCTGATAGTTTTTATGAAAGTTTTGATCTCCGGTTTGGTTCGGGTCATCTTTTAAAAGATTATCTTGAATTTACTGCCCTTAAAGATTCTAAAAGAAAAATAATATTCATCGGCGATCCATTTCAATTAAGTTTTGGAAATGAACAAGAATCACCTCTTATTCGTAAATATCTGGAAGAAAAGTATCAATTAGTAGTTGACGTTGCTCAATTATCAGACAAAACAAACTATTCGCCAATTAATGCTGAAGCACTGAAATGTGTTTCAGGTATTAGCAATAAGATGTTTAATGATTTACAAATTAATCAAACATCAGATGCCGTTATTCATTTAACAAAAGATAAAATAGAAACTTACATATCAGAATTGAATAAAAGTGACATTCACATCCTATGTTTTTCTAATGAAAACGCACATAATATCAATTTATGGATTAGAAGAAAACTATTAAAGTTAGACAAAAACCTTGCTGTTGGTGACATTGTATTATTCTACAATAATATTAGTGTAGGTAATCATGATCCATTTGCTCCTATAAAATCAATTTATAATGGTGATTTTGGAGAAATAAACGCAATTTTTGAAGCAAGCAAACAAGAAATAAAAATAAAAAATATATCAGTTACTTTAAGCTTTCGAGAAGTCAATATTAAATTAAATGTAACCCAAAAAAATATTAGCGTATTACTACTAGAGAATTATTTAAATAATCCCCAAGCAGAATTGGGTAAAGAAGAGAAAATTGCCTTAAAAATTATTATTAACAATCAATTAAAGGAGGAAGTTAACGCCTGTATTTTTGAACATTCAGATGAGTATAATCATCTCCGAGACTCTGAAGAGTATAGAGCATTAGAACTTGATATATCTAAGTTTAAAATCAGATTAGACAATGGAGAACAAGTTAAGACAAGGCTTGGAGAAAAAGAGAAAGAATTAAACCGTTTATTAAAGAACGCAAAAAAACAATACAGAAATAAAATTAAGCTGCGACTTCAAAATGATCCTGCTAGTAACTACTTCAAGTTTAAAAATACTGCATTTATTCGATATGGTTATGCAATGACTGTACACAAAGCCATGTCTTATAAATGGCAAAAAGTTGTATTTAATACAAACCAAGGGGAAAATAGAGGAAGAACTAATCAAGACTATTTTAAGTGGTTATATACAGGTATTACTAGAGCTACTTCTCAGATTGTTTTATGCGGATATGAACCAATAACTCCTTTATCTTATCCTAATCTTAAAATACAAAATTCCAGTGATAATAATAATTATAAAGATTGGGTGAAAAGTTCTTTTATATCAAAACAAGATGCTGATTTAAGTAAGTTATTATTTGAATCTTTAAGCGAGGATTTAAAACAATATTTTGATGCTCAATTTAAAAATACCGTTTTAATAAGTTTAAGTTTATTTATTTCTACAAAATTCCAATCTAGTAACTTAAGAATACAAGCAATTAAACATAACCAATATCAAGAAATTTACGAAGTTACTGAAACTACAAATAAAAATAAAACAGCAACAATTATATTTTCTTATAAAAGTAATGGCGTGTTTGGTTCTCCGATTGTACAAAAAGCAGAAACTCCACAGTTTAAGGATGAAGTATTATTTGTATTGACAAGAAAGATAGCTATTTCTAATATCACTTTAGAAAAAAAAGATGGTTGGAGAGAGAAACTATACAATAATTTAATCGAGAGATTAAGAAATAAAGAAATTTATTTAGAATATATTTCTGAATATATTTCAGAAAATAATTCTCATGATTTGATAAAGTTATTCGGAACAAATGGAGATGGTAAATTATGTATCAAACTTGATTACAAACAAAAAGGTTTTATTAGCACAATTACTGCCATTTATTGCGATGATCCTAATTTATGGAAGATATTTCAAGAAGTTATTCACGAGTACAATTAACCACAATGTCATCTTCAAAAAAAGACCTTACAAACCTAGCTAAACAAAAACTCGATTCAGGTGATTTTCAAGAAGCCCTTGATATTTACTATCAACTTTATATTGATTTTCCCAATGAATTCCATTCATTGGATACTGTTTTTTTGCTTAAATGCTTAAGAAATAATGCGATTCTTCCTGAAAATGTTGATATTGAAAATATAGTAATTGCTCATATCCATGAAGCACCAGTTGAGAATATTTATGTCTGGTATCTTTTCGATCAGCACGTTAAGAACTTTAATAAAGATTATATTTGGAAACATGAAAAAGGGATTAAAAAAATTACTGAAATATCAGAACAAAAAGACTATATAACCAACCAAGATAGGGTTCCTTGTCCTTATACAATAGGTATTTTTAAGTTAATTAAGGCTTATAAAAAACCGAATATCAATGTCAATAAACTTCAAGAATGGATTACTAAGTTAGAACCAAAAAAACTTTCAACGAATGAAACAGAGTTTACTGATACTGATGGTCAAATAAAAAGGCAAGCATCTGATTATGAAGAATATTTCTCAATTTTAACTTCTCTATTGCAAAAGCAAGAAAAGCATCAAGAATGTATAGATAATTGTGATATAGCTTTATCATCTATTAGTAAGTTTCATTATGATAATGACATTTGGTTTAAGCGAAGAAAAGCACTTTCTTTAATAGCTTTAGGTGATATTGAAGCAGGTAAAAGTATTTTATTACAGATTATTCAAGGTCACAAAGGGCAAAAGTGGTTTATTTATCAAGAAATTGCTGAAATTGAATTTGATGATAAAAACCATGAACAGGCGTTGATCAACTGTTGTAAAGCTGCTTTATTTCAAGGAGATGAAGATAAAAAAATTAAACTTTATCTTATAATGGCTAGATGCTATTATAAAATTCAAGAAATTGAAAAATCAAAATTGTTAGCAGAATTAATTGGGCTAATAGTTCAAAAATATGATTTGAGACTAACTGATGAAGTCAGCAAAATTCTTAATTATTACAAAATTCCTTATCCAAAGATTGAAATATAAAATTATTTAAGAGAAAAACAAACACAAATTATTAATATATGTAAGCAAGATCAGTTAAGAGATAAAAAGGTTTTTCAAGGTAAAATTCATAGAATACATAGCAATCAAAAATCAGGACATTTAAATAGTTATAATAATGAGCGTTATTTTTTCGGAATGCGAGATATACAATGTAACAAATATCATCTTGCAGAAGGAACTGCCGTAGAATTCTTTCTAAAACAATCTCAAAATCAACAAGGAACACTTGAAGATCATGCTGTTATCACTAAAATTATTTGAACTTTCCCAACGAATCTACCGCAACTGATGCAATAGTTTCCCAAGCAGTTCGCATAAGACTTGTCGGTTGAAAATAACCTATTCACCAAAAAACTCAGGTATACTGTGGTGTTATCGGATTAGACAGGGCGCGGATTGCAGGAGCAATATCAGGGATGCTTACTGGCGAGATAATGTTAAAGACTGACCGCATTTGGACGACTTGTAGTGCGTTGGCGACATACAATTTACACCAGGATATAAACCTTACCCGTAAGGTGTTTTTTGTGTCGAATGCAGAGATTTGGATGTGTTGGAGGAGTTGCTAGGATGATTGACCATGACAGGCTTTTCAAAGAATTAATATCTACATTCTTTGTTGAGTTTCTCGATTTATTCCTGCCTCAAGTAGCCAGCCAAATAGACCGCGATTCCATTCAGTTTTTACCCCAAGATGTGTTTACTGATGTCACATCTGGAGAAAAGAAAGAAATTGATTTGCTGGCGCAGGTGCGTTATCAGCAACAAGACACTTGTTTTTTAATTCACGTTGAAAATCAATCTTATACTGAGACAGCATTTGCGAAGCGGATGTTTAAGTATTTTGCGCGTCTCCATGAAAAATATGATTTACCAATTTATCCAGTTGTGATTTTCTCCTTCGACGAACCAAAACGTACCCAAGCGCAAAATTATCGTGTCACGTTTCCCGATTTAAAGGTGCTGGAATTTCAGTTTGCAGCAATTCAATTAAATCGCCTAAGTTGGCGGGATTTTCTAACGCAACACAATCCAGTGGCGGCGGCGTTGATGGCGAAGATGAATATTGCGGTGTCAGAACGTCCGCAGGTGAAGGCGGAATGTTTGCGGTTGCTGACAACTTTAAGGTTAGACCCAGCGCGGATGCAATTAATTTCTGGATTTGTAGATGTGTACTTGGAACTGAATGCAGCAGAAGAAGAAGTCTTTCAAGCTGTGGTCGATACAATGGGATTAACTGAGCAGGAGGTATATATGGAAATTGTCACCAGTTGGGAACGGAAAGCAATACAGGTAGAACGACGGGCAACTATTACTAAGATTTTAAAGCTGCGCTTTGGGGACATTGATGCTTCTTTAGAAGGCATTATTCCCGCTTTGTTACAATTCTCCCCCGATGAATATATGGATTCACTCTTGCAAGCTGACCGTGAGGAGTTATTATCGCGGTTTCAAGGGTAATCGTAAATGGAATTTGTGACCAGTTGGCAAGAGGAAGGTGCAGAAGCCGAACGAAGAAAAGTCATTTCCGGGCTTTTGAAGTTACGATTTGGTAATTTAGATGCTGAGTTAGAGGCGATTATTCCTCAATTAATGCAGTTATCTAGGGAAGAATATCTTGGCTTACTTTTACAGGCTGACCGTGAGGAATTATTATCGCGGTTTCAAAGGTAATCGTAATTTGATAAAAGCGCCTATACTATTTTACGCATTTAAATAATCTCCTTTACCACTTTAGTTCAACTCTATATCCTGACTGCTAATATGGTGTCCATTATGTGATACATCATGTTTTCTGTGAAGTAATCGTTCTCTCTTTAAAATCATCGCTTCTAGCTCACTGGCACGTTCTTCTGAAAGTGGAAATATCTCCTCACCCGTCTGTAGATTACCTCGACAAATCGTCCGCTTACCTTCATTCCGCACAATGAAATCACCACTGGGTTGCACATAAGCAGTCCAATGGCTACCTATCTTAAACTGCTCAATTTCATTACTTGCAGATTGATTGGCTTGTCGCTGTTCTTTTGTAGTAGCGATCGCCCCTACTAAATTATCAAACATTTCTTTACGCCAGAGTTCCCGGTGAATGGCTCGGAATTGCCCAGCAGTATCTAACTTTGGTTCTGATTCCGGTAATGGAACTTCTGGCAGATTGATTGACTCAGGATTAACTTTGAGGATAATACTAGACCCATCTGGTTGCAAAGTAGCGGCAAATGTGGCACCAATCGGCAGTTTCGGGCTGTCAGGAGCAAAAGTACCTAAATTCTTGCCATCAATCTGTAATATCGGTGTACCGTTGTAACGATAAAACTCTGGATGAGATTCGGGTAACTCAAAAACTCCCACTTCCAAAGTAAGACTGCGCTTTTTCCATTGCTTATTAGCAAAGTTTTCATTGGCAAAGTGGTTGTATTTGATACCCAACACTTTAATTTCATCAAACTGAAAATCCTGAAGTTGTTGACATACTTCCTCTGTAAACAGGTTATATGCCAAAGCACCAACACCTGAATCCTGACGTGATGTTGCCCAACTATGATCTGCGGGAGGAATAATTCTCAAATCCAAGGTGATATTAAGTTCATCTAAATCGTTAATGTTTTCACCAAATTTAGCTGCTAATTTATCAACTACTTTGGGGGATAAGTCTTTTAAAGCAAATTCAATCAGAGGTAATTGAGGATGAATAGTGGCATCAAATTTAATTCCCTTTTGTTCTAAAGATTCTTTCCATTTAATAGCACCTGCACCGAAAGGAACACTCAAAACATAAATATCCTGTGGTAATGCAACGCTTGGCAGTTCATAATCGTGCTGAAACGAAAACGTAATTTCCATCTGTTCTGCCAGCTTTAAACAGTCTTTGCGATGCCGATCTAATTCTGGACGGGTGTGTTGTGTATGCCACAGTGCGGCTGCGCCTTCTGTGCGAGACGCTACGCATTGACTGAGCCTGTCCGCACGACTTACAAATCGTTCCTCTGAAGTGGGGAATAATTCATCAATTTCCGCCCGATAGCTTTCGTAGAGCTTCCCTAGTTCCTCATTAAAGGCTTCCCTGTCATCTCCCACCCGTTCCTTAATCTCGTCTCTAGCTTGCTGAAACCTTGTTTTCAGTTCTTCTGCCCATTCCAAGGCATCTACAGATAGCGTCTCTTTGGGAAACAGGTAGCGAAATTCATGCCTATCTCTGCTGCGAATGCGTGTTGGTTCCCACAAAGGATTGACTACAACTCTTGCAATGACGTTGATTGAGCCAGGAGCATCCGCAGGCATGGCAAAGGAGCGATAAAGCCGTTCATCTTTTTTAAAGTCAAAGAAGTAACTGGGGTGAGACTCTGACCATTTTTTGGCATCGGCGAGCAAATTTTCCCCACCTATTTCTTTGATATCTTCCAATCTTTCTGCACTTTTGGGCGAATCTACCTCAACCTGAAGTGCCTGAAATAGGCGGTTTAGCAACTTCCTTTGTCGTCTGCCAAATCGCTCCACATTCTCACTGTCTTGGGGCATTGATGACTGTACACGTCCAATGTTTGTTGCTACCAGCCCTACTTTATTTTGACTGCTGGCAGCAGCAATGTCTGCTAAATTTTTGTATTTTAAGTTGCCTTCTTCATCTGTGATTTCCGTATACGCCAGCTTAGGGCGTTGTTTAACTGGCTCAAATCGTCCCGGTTCACCTGCGCGGAGAGTTTCTTGAGCAATATTAGGCAGTTTACTGGCAGGGCTGACCATTAATTGGTCGCCGTCAAAATCGGCTTGGTGGTATTCCTCGGCATCTTTGGGGTGAATCCAAACTACATTGCGAGTTTTCTTCAATTCTGGGTCGTGGATGTTTTGGTAGAGGCGGATGTTGTCTGAATTGACGATGGGGTAACGGGTGAGAATGACATCTCCTTCCGGTAGATGGGGTACACAGATTGTGCCACGAGTTAGGCGATCGCACGGCATTGCCATACCCGAATTATGGTTGTATCCACCCTTGATTGCTAAGTCACGCCATTGATTGGCTATGTAATCGGTAGCAAACTTGCGGAATTTGGGGGTTTCAATCAATTGACCATATTTATCGCTGCGTAATAGGGAAATCCAGCGAGATTCCTGTGCTTGATTGTTAGCATTACCCTCAATTTCGTTAAAAGCTTCTTCTGACTGCTCTTGCTGCGATCGCTGTTGTTTGTCATATTGTTGGATGATATATTTTGCCAACACCAAGGGATTGCGCTGCAACTCGGCAAGTCCTCTAGCTTTTTCTTCGGTGGGTTTGCTCAAATCTTGTTTGATTGCTTCTTCTGAGTACCAAATGGTAAACTGCCAACTATTATCGTAGCTGGTGGCTTTGGCGTTACCTCGATTACCGATTACCGCTTGGGGAAACTCATAGTCACCGCAGGGTATTAAGTTTTTGAGTTCTGACTTTTTAATGCCTTTAATTGAGGAACGATCCATAATGATGTCGTAGCCTTCTTTACGAGACGCTACGGGAACGGCATCAGTCAAAGTCGCATCAGGTAGGAAAGTACCTTTGGATAAGAAGCTGGTTTTTGGGCACTGAGAATTATCTGGTTCAGCCCAATTACTCCTCCACGCAAACCGAAATTGGAATGGACAGTTGCCTTCTCCTCCCAATTGTTTGGCAAGTTGGGGCGAAATCTTGCCGTGACAGTCTCCTGTTTTATAATGAGCATACTGTGGGTCTTCAAAGTCCACAATTTTAACTCGCAGCCCTGTAAAAGTTTCTGAGCCTTTGTAGCAATTGCTAACTAGCAAAGAACCATAGCGACAGGCAGTATCCGGTTCTGTAGCGAATAAGCGTCTAATTTTTTTATGCAGTGAACCATCAGCAAAGTAATAACTATTGCCAGAACTGAAAGCTAGCTTGCGTCGGATTCCATCCTGAAAGGTTCTTTGTCTTAAATGGTTGGCATCTGGGTTTTTACTGTCAATTTTAACCAGTAGTAGAGATTGTAAATCTTCTGCTTCAAACATCTGTTCGAGCAGAGAATTTTTAATGATTTCTGGTTCAGATAAATATCTCCCCTTACCATTGTTATACGACCCATCAAAGATAGGTATACTCAGACCAGAACCTTCTAAGACTCTAGTGGTTAAATCCATTACCAATAATCTATTAGATAGCTTATCTAGCAAGCATGAGACTCCAATATTCACCTTGGCACGAAATTACACTCGATAAAATCATCCAAGTGGATAATTTACTGATTTCATGGCAGACGGTATTTTATACGGTATTAGCTCTGCTAGCAGACTTCCAAGAAAGTTAAATAGCTGAATAGGGCTTTTAATCGTATTATCATTGTTTTACTGTGTTACTTAAGATACACAATTTTGAAGCTACCACTAGATTTTATGAATAAAAGAGTTCAACGATTAGAAGATGGTTTATTAGTAATGCTTTATGACGATGACCCAGATTCACCAGGAGATGAGTTGATCACTCCTTCTGATGATATATCGCAAGATGAGCATTACCCCGAATATGCTCATCTCAAATCTGGCGAAAGCATAATAATTAAGAAAAATCCTATCAAACCTACATCAGGTTATTATTGTCCAAGTAGATATGAAGATTTAGATGAATTTCTCAATAGCGATCCTGGGGCAATTGATCGACTAGGTGATCAAAGTTCAACTACTCGTGGTTGGCGTCCACCTGAACCAGATGAATCTTGGTAAAACGTCCCTTAAGAGTCACCCACTAATAAGTCAATACAGTTCAGTTAAACATTTCTTGTTTCTCTTTCTTCTCTTCCTTTGCGTCCTTGGCGGTTCCTTAAAAAAATTGACTTTGACAAAGAGTTAAGCCTTAACTGAACCGTATTGACTAATAAGTTACTTTTTAGAATAGCTGAAAGCCTTGATTATCGGGTTTTTTGATAAAATAGGTAAGTTATTTCAGCGCGAGTCCTTAATCTCGATCTACCCAATTTTCTATGTGAATAACATTTTTGAACAAGCTGTTTCCCCAGTTAAAAAAAGAAGAATTATGAATTATGAATCGATGAGTGGGGGATTTTGACCCACACTTCGACAAAGCTCAGTGACCGCCACTCGATTGTTGCACCACGAAATTCAAAATTTGGTGTGGTGTTTCACCATTTATTCAGATGCTCTCTACGAGACGCTACACGTAGCTTGTCCTCCGCAGGAGTACGCGAACTCGCTCTAAGCGTTGGCGCAGGCTCTCGTAGAGAAGCTATGCCGAAGGCGTTGCCTCTCGTTCGCGTAGCGTCTCCCCTTGGGAGAAGAGAAGGCTTTACGCTGCTCTATCCGCCACTCGTACAGAATTCATTCTGAATTCTGACTCCTGACTCCTGAATTCTGATTGGTAAATAAACTGTGAATATACTGCCTTTCCCTACAGTCGATGAAACAGAGATATTTCCCTGATGGGCTTCAACAATTTGACGGGACAAATATAATCCTAAACCGTTCCCCCGACGTTGATGCTTGCCCTGTCGAAAGCGATCAAATAAGAGTAATTGTTCTTCTGGATTCATGCCAATACCTGTATCCTCTACTTCAATCGTTACCCCTTGAACAGTGGAATTGAGGCGAACTTCTACTGACCCAGTATCACTGAAGCGAATGGCATTACCAACTAAGTTAGTGATTAGTCGGCGTAGTTCCAGGCGATCGCCTCTAACCCTAACTAAAGAAGCTTCAGTACCCTTTGTCAAGACAGCTTTGAGAGTTAAATGTTTAACATCAGCCAAAGGCATTAGTTCTTGGACTACTTGCTGACATAATTCCCACAGGTCAACCACAAAGAAATCCAAAGTTTTGCCTCCAGCTTCATACTGGTAAACTTCTAACAAGGTATCGACCATTGACAACAAAGTTTGGTTACTCTGAGCCATTTGTTCTAAAGATTCACGCATTGCTGATAAGGTATTGCCAAAAACACCTCTTTGCAGCAACTTCAGGAATTGGTCAGCAGCTATCAACGGAGTTCGCAGGTCGTGAGTGAGGCGGGTCACATAATCTTCCCGTCGTTGACTGAGAAACAGTTGTTCGTTCATACTGTGTTTTAGTCTCAACAAAGCCCGCACCCTGGACAGTAATTCCTTCTTATCTACCGGCTTGCGAATAAATTCGTCTGCACCTGCATCTAAACCTTTGACGACACTTGATTTTTCATACCCTGTCACCAGCAAAATTGGGATAAAAGGTAAGTTTGAGTTGTGCTTAATTTGCTGGGTAACTTCATAGCCATCCATATCCGGCATCACCACATCTAGCAGTACCAAATCGGGAGGAGATTCGGCAATTTTTACCAATGCTTCAGCACCACTGTCGGCTATGGTCACGTTGTATCCCTTCAGCTTCAAAGTGACTTGCAGCAAGCGGAGGCTGTCAGCTGAGTCATCCACCAGCAGAATTTTTTGGTTTTTTTGTTCTGAAGTTATATTCCAAGATAAAGTGTTCTTCATAAAACGCAATTGTTAATCTGCCTATGTGTAAGAGCCAGGATTCTCGGTTAGAGATAAGCTGCATCCTCCTATGGGTGTGATGTGGACACAGGTCAAAATAAACTGTGTTGCTTTCAGTCTAACTTCAGTACTTTTATATTTTTTTATACTTTGGGAAGATTTTTTCAGAGAATTTTCAGATTAAACCATGTCCATTTTGAACACTGGAGCTTTTTCAACAGCTAGTTGAGATATGTAGCCGATGATATATCAACTTTTCAGCCAATACTGTAAAAATTACTGGTTTCAACCTGGATCAGGTTTAATAACATTGAAATGCCGCTTTGCATCTCAATAGCCACATTTTGGCTGAATAGCTAAAATTTTTCGTCCAATGGAGTAATCCTTTGCTTAAAACCATATTCGACAATTAGAAAAGTATAGTTACCAAGCTGCTGAGGTAAATGATGGGAGATATTCGAGTGGTAATTATTGAAGACCACAGCTTAACGCGGATTGGGATGCGTAGTTCTCTCAACGAGCAAGAAGGTATTCAAGTCGTGGGTGATGAAGCTACAGCGTCCAATGGGCTGAAACTGCTCCAAAGCACAAAACCAGACATAGCGATCATTGATATTGGCTTGCCGGATAGAGACGGGATATGGCTGGTGCAGCAGTTTCGGGAATCTCTGACACCGGAAACAGCAGTACAGACAAAAGTAATGATGCTCACTTCCTTTGCCAAAGAGCAGATGGTACTGGCAGCGTTTGCAGCCGGGGCAGACTCTTATTGTGTGAAGACAATTAAGTTCGAGTTGTTGTTGGAAGCGCTGCATATCACCCATGAAGGTCAGTCGTGGATTGATCCAGCGATCGCTCGTATTGTTCTCAAGCATACTCGTCAAGGAGCGGCGGCGGCGGTAAAACCGAATGCTACTCAGACGGTGACGATCTCTGCAATTGATCCAGAGCAAGCAAGCATTCTGCAAGCAGATCCATTGACAAATCGGGAACTGCAAGTCTTGGAGTTAATTGTCCAAGGCTATAGCAATAACGAGATTGCCCAGAAACTCTATCTCAGCTTGGGAAGTGTAAAAGTATATGTGCGTGGGGTTTTGAACAAGCTTTGTGCAAGCGATCGCACTCAAGCGGCAGTATTAGCTTTACGGGCTGGTTTGCTCAATTGAAGTCACTGTACAATTGCTACTGTACAGTGCTTGGTTGTTAACTTAAGAGGGGAGCGATGTCTACGACGGCCTACGCCTACGCACAGGAGTGACCCAGGAGAATCGCCTGCATAATACTGACTTGCGTTGTATACAGGGATTTTCCGCTACCACTTTCTAAGTCGAAATAAGTAGCAAATCGTCGTAGTTTCCCCGTCGTCAATTGCAGCAAATAATCAAATGCTTCCGCAGCAACTCGCTGGTTAATGCTCAAGGACTGGCTATTGAGCAAGGCCATTTGTTCACAGGACAAGTTGTTGTCTGCCAACTCTTGTGGCTGTGGAACCAGTAAGTCAGGTTGCTGTATAGTTGGCGCAGGTAAGCGAAAGCAGCCCAAAGCCTCGAAATGATAGTCATTGCGGTTAGTAGACAGATGGGAACCTAACAGTACCTGACCACTGCGTTTGGAATTGCCGCAATCTAAATGCCAAATGTGAGGCGCAGGGCGATGAGTGTTGTGCTGAAGTACTTGGGTAATTGACTCTCTGGCTTTGGCATTATCTACGCAAGCAGTGACGACAATCAGGGTATTGTAACTGGGGACAATCCATTCGGGTTGGAAAGGTTGAGCGATCGCTGTAACTTCCATCTTCCAAGCCAGGGAGTAGCGTAGCGCCAGCGTTTTGGCTTTGTTGAGTCCGATTTCTGCATCACAGAAGCACTGGCGTAAAACGTTAGCTGACTCAACATGATCCGGGTCAACAAAGTAGAGTTTCACCTGTTTACCTTGCTGAGAAAGAACTCTGCCCAATCTAACTAAAGAAGGAGCCAGCCAAGAACCAGTGCCGCCGCACCCAACTAGCCACAGTTCTATCTTTGAGTAGTTGACAGTCACGACAGGAGAAGCATTTGCCAAATCAAGATTTAGCTCCATAGTACAGTTGGTTAAGTTGATATAGGTATTGGTGAGGGAACAGGCATTTGCTAAAGTGAAATTCACCTCCATAGCTTTTCCATCACATTTACAGGCGGTACATCGGTACTGTAAAATTTACAGCCAGATGAAAGTGAGACATCAAGCATAAAAAAGTCTCGGTCAATGTCAAACACTGCTCTAGCAGGTACATCCCAACAGTGGCGAAACAGTCCAACCCGTAATTTAATCTCTGGTTTCAGGGTATTAACTCTACCTAGTACTCCATAGATGCGAAAGCCAGATTCGTCAGCATTATCGGTGGTAGAGAAAAAGGCAGGTAAGGAACCGTGGGAATGGATGTCTACAGCCGCTTTCTGGTGGGAAGAGTCACTGCCAGAATGAGTTGGCTGGCAGCTAGTTGGAGTTTGAATTTGTTCTGGGACTTGTAAATCCCAGCCTGCATCAGTACAGTGGAGGTGAAAGAGAATTTCATGAAATTGATTGCCAGCTTGATAACTCGACCGCCACATTTCCAGTAGCAGCGATTTGGGAATTAAGGGAGTGACTTTGAGATAAGGTGTTAGGTGAGGTAGCCCTTTGATAGTTTGGGAACACAAGCAAATAGGCATTAATACCTCTATGCCAGGACGAATGGCTCTAGCAAAGATGCCATTTCCGGCATAAAGGTACTCTAGTCCACTGCTGGTGTGTGTTGGGAGAGATGAAGTTGTGATAATTTTGTAACCAATAATACCTTCAAGCAATGGGTTCATCAAGGATTTCCTGTACAAGCATAGCGACACTTTTCTGATTGCCGATAGGCACAAGGTCAGATACAGGATAGGTTGAACGTCTACATCTTTTGTGCAGTTTTAGAAGTTGCTGGCGAACATCCTTGCGGTATTTTTGTGATTTACTTATTGTTAGATGGTTGGTGAAAATACTGGAAATAAACAAATTCCAAGCATGGTTAATTGATAGACCATTAGCAGCAGGTGGTTCGTTCACTCCCCAACACACCTGTCCAGAACTGTAGACATTGGGTAGTGGCACATGAAAGGCTGGTGCTTGAGGAGTAAACTCCTGTTCTTGAATTGCCCAAACCCAATATTTTAATCCCTTCCCCACAAACACCATTGCAGGTAGCGGAACGGTTAAAGAACCAAGTTCATCGCAATTGATCGTATGAGTGGCTGGTGGGATGAATTTTACCAAATATGTGTCTGTACTGCCCGTACCCCAACGCACAATTCCTGGTTCCATCCAACCAGTATCAATTGGTTCGTTGCTAAAAGCAATTCTCAGGGCTGCCGGTGAGATACATTTGTAAATATGAGCATCGGCAATTTCTTTGTCTCGGTGATGGAAGATGTAAATGCCATCCAAAAACAGCAATTCTGCTTGAATTACTGGAGATTTTCGGGGAGGTTCTGCCAAAATTGCTCGTAGAATCTCGCTGGATAGAATTGCTGTAGATGTAACGTCGATTAACGTGGTTTCAATGCTTGTTTCCATAGTTGTAGTAGAATCTGAGCATGAGGTTTTAAGTCTGCTTCTAGCCAATCAATTAAGTTGGCTGCACAGTTCAACATTCGGTCGGCTTGCTGCCATTTTCTAGTGAGCAAATCAATAGATGCTTTTGACCAAGGAAAAGAGGTGCAGTCAGGTTGGTAGTAATAATCGTCTGCGTACTCGTCCAACCAAAGGTTTTTAGTTTCATGGTCTAGCAGCTTTAAAGTTAAAGGCAGAAACTTTAAAGGATTATCTAAGTGATGACACTGCCGTTTCAGTTTTTTGTGGTCAATTTTGTCTGGGTGGTCGATGTCACTGTACGTAATTTCGTAAATAGCAAATTCACTATCAAACCAATCGCTACCTTCTGGGTGTATGTCATCGAGCCAACGGCGACTGTCATGGCTAAAAGGTAAAAGTAGTTGCCAACCATCTTTGAGATGTTCAATTTCTCCATCCATTGTCCAGTCAATACCCATTGGGGTAATAGGAATGCTGTGCAATCTTTGCTCGTAGGCTGTTTCTACAGTCCAGTGGGATAACGGAAACAGATGAGTGTAAATCAGTACAATGAATTCCAGTTCTCTGGGACTATGGCAATCTACATCTGTAGGTGGGTAAATAGGAGCTTGGCTGGCTTTCCATTCGGTGGGAAAGTAGTGCTGATACATTGCTAATAAAGAGTAAATGTTGAGTTGGGTTTCCAGATAATCGAGTGATTCTGTGGCATCTAAGGTAAATTGGCACTGATAAAGGCTGTAAATTGCCTCTGCCATACTGAGGGGTACGAGGTGAGACATATTTTGTACAACTCGTTATTATGGGGGTTGGAATTAAAGAAGAGATGCAGGTAGGGTATGGGGTCTACTTCAGCCGAAATGCAAACTGCTGTCATTTGGACAATAATTTACCCCTCAAGTCAATTTCCAACTCCTTTTATCAGCACTCAAAAACCTTCAGGAATAACACTAGATGTGGGAGTGCAGGCTGTTAGGGATTTTAGGGTTTGGTTGAGTAACTGAGAAAATTCTGTCCCAGCTGCGATCGCCTCTTCAATCTGGACTGATAGCTGTCCTGCATTTTGCCAGTCAATTCCAGTGATGACCTGACGTTGACGCATTTGGTAGCACATTTGGACTGCGGGGTTGATTTCTTCAGGAGCCACTATCAGGCAATCTAGAGGAGAAGTACCTTTTTTACCGGGCTTCTTGATGATGTGAATGGGTTCTCCTGGTTTACGCTCAATGTCTGCGTTTGCCAGTTCAGCGCAAAGAGGAGTGAAGGCATCCCGTAGTAATTGGTCGTCAACCGCGATCGCTTCTGGAATCCAGTGCTGTTGACCTTCGTAGATGACGAGTAGTTTATTGCTATTTGTAGCAGTCATGGCATTTAAAACAGTGAAATTTGCGTAGTATTACTGGCTGGTTTAGTAGTATCTGAGCTAGCAGTTTCAGTGCGAATTGGAGTTTGGGCAGTGGGCGGTTTATTGGTTTTGACAGCTTGAGTCTGGGCTATATTCCGGCGAATTTGGCGATTAGGAAAATCGGCTTTCAGTTCGTCCAGTAGTTGAACAATTGCAGGTGGTAAATCACCAAGTTCTTCTTGATTGAGCATGGTAACTACAGGGAAATCACCGTGACTGCTGGCAGCAATCATTACAGGTCTATCTCCTATTTGCTGTGTAGGTAGTAAAGTGATGACGATTTGAACTTTGCATTGCTCGAAAATAAATGGTTCTGGTTGATTTCCCTTGTTGGTAGCAGATGTTTCTATGTCATCGTCATCTAATTCATGAGAGTCGATTTCATCTTCGGCGTAGCTATTTTCATCACTTACTGGTTCTAAAAGTTGTAAAAAGTTAGGTTTACCTGCACGCAAGCGTTCCCTGTCAAACAGCAATCCTAAAGCTTGGAATTGTTCTTCAGCAGTGGTTTTTCCCTGTTGTTCTGAAATGTAAGATTTTAAGGTTTCAGATGTAACAGTGAGGTTGGCTTTGACAATGGCCTGTTCTGGTGTTAGCCATTTTGTAGTCATAGCTTTTTTGGCCTTGTTAACTGGTGTGCAAGCGGTTGTGGCGATAGCCAGAAGTAGAAACTGTTTTTGAGAGTAGGTACTGCTAGACTAAAAGATATCCCCTTTGCTTTTCTCGACTGAGCCATGTCTACGGTAATTACCCAATCCCTGACTCTGGAGGAGTTTCTCAAGCTACCAGAAACAAAGCCTGCAAGCGTTTACATTAATGGTGAGATTATTCAAAAACCAATGCCAAAAGGGAAGCATAGCCGATTACAGTTAAGGCTGTGCAACAGTATCAACGATGTTGCCGAAAGCCTTCATGTTGCTTATGCCTTTCCAGAACTGCGCTGTAGTTTTGGTATCCGTTCAATAGTACCTGATGTAGCGGTTTTCAACTGGTCGCGTATTCCCTTTGCTGCTGATGGGGAAGCACCCAACGATTTTCTGCTTCCTCCAGACTGGACAATTGAAATTCTTTCTCCCGAACAAAGTTCAAATCGAGTTACAGGCAATATTCTCTATTGTTTAGATCATGGTTGCCAATTAGGTTGGTTGATAGACCCAGAAGATCGTTCCATTTTGGTTTTCCGTCCAAATCAACAACCAGAACTTTTGCAGGGTGATGAGCGTTTGCCAGTATTAGCCGGGATCAACTTGGAGTTAACTGTAGCTCAGGTGTTTGGTTGGCTAAAAATGAGCAGTTAGAGAAACAGTTAAAACAAGTTCTCCACAAACTTTTGATAACGTAAAAACAGGAGTTTCAGCCATCGTGAATCAGGAGTATTCACCATTGGTTTAAGAGCGTAAATGCTTATAAGGCTTGTCGCCAAACATCGCTTGCTTCTGAGCTAGGGGTATCGCCTGAAATGCTAACTAATAGGTTGTTTTGCTCCCTCTCTGTATTTACCTGAAATGTCCGCTTGTCTTGACTTCTAAAAACTTTTTGGTTGACGTATAAGTAGCAGCCAACAAAACAGTAAAATTACTGCTGTTGGCTGATAAATTAGTTAAAGCTATTGTTAAGTTAAAAGAGAGTCTTTGAAGTCATGAATTGCCGTTGCTGTCAAAGCATAGATAACTCGGCGCTTGCGCTGGATGTGAGTGCCATCTACAGGAATACCTTTCTTCCAAGCTGCAATGATAGCTTTCTTATCTGCTGAGTAAACAGTCTTTTCTCTGCGGTATTTTGGAGACAATTGTTCTGCATCTATCAGCACCTCACAACTTGGCGGATTTTCTTGAATTGTGATGCGAAGTGAATTACCAATCATTTGCTCAGGTAGAATTCCGGCGGCGGTTTGTTCTAAAATAGTTTCATCTAATTTTTGTCGCCAGCGTTCTAGTCTTAACAGTGCTGATTGATGTACAGCTTTTAGATGTTCTAGCCGTTGCTTAATAGCCGCTATTTCAGCATCCAGTTGTAATGCCAGTTCTGCTTGGATATCAACAACTTCTTCCTGAACTTCCTGAGTTTCCCAAATAGCGGTGATGATAGCAGCTTCTTCTTCAGAAGTCTGGCAATTAGTTAGCTGTTCCCAGAGATGAGCAGCAGTTTGGGAAAGTCCAGCTAAAGATTGGTGAGCGAGTGCTAAATTCATGACTACCACTCCTCACAAGCTTGGTAGTATTCATATTCAGCTTCAATCTGTTCTAAGATAGCTATAGTGCCTGAATCTAAATTAGTATTGAAAGATAAATTGGAAGTGACCTTTTGTGGAGGTTGAAGATTTTGATTAGCAGCAATAGTTGAGTTAGCCGAAGTTAAAGTTATTGTCAGTGTTTGCATAAATGTTGCTTGCTCAATGCCAGAAACCGTGGCGCGATAGCGCGTCTGGAGAGTGACAATATTCACACAAGTATTTTGCCCTTTTACGGACGTTTAAGCGAACAAAATTGTTGATAACCACAATTAAGAAGCAAGTTTAGCGTTGATAAAACTGAAGATTTTTTCTAATTCTAATAACCCAGCTAATTCTGCTTGTTCATCTGGATTGAGTAAGTTTTCTTTATTTTTTTCTAATAGTTCCTCTAAACGTATTTGTAATTCTTCAGTAAAAGAAAAAGGACGAAACTGATCAGAAAGATTAAATTTTATTCCATTTGGTAGCCAAGATGAAGGCTGTTTCATTAATTCTTTCATGGGTATCTCTATTAATGGTGAATAATATTATTATGCACTTGGTCAGTAGCTGAGATGAGTTTTTTTGATTACAATTAAGGTTGATACTTGCGAATAAAAACTGTTAAACACGAGCAGCCTGATAACTACTAATGTCTACTGGCTATTACCCGGTTATTCTTTATCCACCCCTAGCAAGGCGGTTTGCTAACGGTGATCGAGGAAAGGGGTATCTAAAAGCGTTGTTTCAAGGATGCGTTGCATCCCCAGATGGAAATGGTACAGCCAAGCAAGGTGTCAGTGAAAAGCAATTTTTTCGCCATTTGCTGTGTACGTTTCTAGAGAATCTTATCTGTCAAGCGGTGGAATTTGAAATTCCTGGTTCACCTAGACGCTATTCAGCCGATTTTATCCTTTACCATCAATCTTCTGGGTTAGCTCTCGATATTGAGATTGATGAACCTTATGCTGGAGATACAGGTAAACCTCACCACTGCATTGATGTTGATGACGATAAAATCCGTAACCGTTTTTTCTTAGAGCGCAATTGGGGTGTGGTGAGATTTGCAGAAGTTCAGGTGGTACGTCATCCTTGGAGTTGTTGTAAGGCGATCGCTCAAATCATCGCTCGGTTGACTGGAGATGATAGCGTGTTCATATTATTACAAAGATTGGCTGATGTTCCTTTACAAAAACAGTGGACAAAGCGTGAGGCTAGGCTGATGGCTAAGAACAATTATCGTCAGTCTTATTTACCAAAAATGGGAAAGTAAAACTAGAGATAGTACTTTTAATAGTCATATAGTCTCCCCAGAATAGGGCTACCGTGTACACACAAGTATTTGAGAGTTGTCCCACACCGTTTTAATCCTGTACAAAGATATGTGTACACGGTAAATTATGGGTAAAGAATTGGGAGGGTATTACATCGATTTTGTCAACCTCGCGTTAACTAATCTTTTTGGTTTTCTTACACATTGTTTTTTTGATTTGCGGTGTGACTTCCATTTACGAATGCTCATGACAATTGAGCCAAAGTCCCGACTGGCAAAGGCTATTGTTTTATTTGCACTGTGCCAAATTGTATCCGCCTCAGTTGGTTCAAGTGGAGGTTTACAGCGATCGCAATATCGGTCAAATAGTTGACGTGGTTCGGGATGATAAGCGATTCGGTTTCTAGTGAGTAAATTAGATGTACCCAGTAGGTTACGAGCTAATTTGTAGCCAGCATTGTTTCTGTTTCCCTCAAATTGGCCATGAGTTAGTAAAGTGCGATCGCTTAAAGTTAAACAGATAGACAAAGGAACAGACACTCCGCTAGCGCGTAGCTGTTTAAGAGATGAGCAATTATCTCTGATTGTAGCCTGTGTTACTGTCCCTCGTCGGCAATGCAAGGTTGAGCGAGGGACAGTCACAGAAGGTTGCAGTAACGCTGCTTGTGGGTCGATAACTTCTCCATTTTTCGCTTTTGTGAGAAGTTGCACCCACTTGCGCCAACGTTGCTCAGAAAGTTTGTAGGGAAATAAGGCTGTAGAATCAAATGCGGTTTCTAGTTCTTCCACATTGTACTGACAGTTTGACCAATGCTCTAGGGTAATGGGGATGGTTCCACTCAATATTCCATCCACCACCCGTCTGCGAAGCATACCTGGCAGTCTCATGGAACGAGCCAAGTTGCAAATGGCTGGATCTGCGTTTTGGATAATCGTCAGTTGGCGATTGAGATACAGCCATTCAGCAGGATTCAAGAAATGGCTGCATTTAAAGTAAACGTGCAGCGATTTTCCACCTGTATAAACTACGGCGGCGGGTTCCAAGTTGATTTCGTCCTTTAGCCAATCTACAGCTTGTCGCTGCTCACTCAATGCCAAATCATCAATTTCGTAGAATAAACATTGGCATTGACTAACGTGCTGATTGCTGATTCCCTTGTCTGGTTGGTTGGGGTAAAAGCTGACTGTAGCACCAAGATATGACATTTTAAATGCCAATGCCCAACCATCAGCATAGCGTTTAGGTGTCAGCCGCCAGCAGGTGTTGCCTTGTTTGTCTCGACCTCCGTAAGTACAGCAGTAGAGTTGAAATCCTTGCTGGGTGATTTTACCGGAGAGAATATAATGAGAGTAAACAAATTGACCATTGCGGCAGTAGTTATTCCAGTTTTCAGGTATCATTTCTATGGGCAAGTCCCAAGAAATCCTGAGCCAAATTTTGGTTCCGGTGGTAAAGCCTATTTGTCTAAGAAATTTAATCGTTGTTTCTCTGGGATTTAAGGTCATGGCAGTTACGCCTAGAGTGTTTATCCCTCTCTAAGTGGCGTTAGCTGCGCTAGAACTAACTTATCCATATTTTACTTACAGAAATTTTCGCCTGAAACCTTTGATTGGCTTGGCTCACTCACAAAAATTAGATTTGCTGCTTCTTAGCAAGAAGTTCCTCTAGTTGAGTTATTCTCGCTTGCAATGCCGCCACTTCTTGTTCAGAATAGCGAATAGGAATGTGCTGTGGACAGTTCCAATTCCAAGCTTCAATGTGAAACAGAATCACTCGTTCCACTTCTGCTTCATAGTTAGGAAGTTTCAGGCTTTCAATTAGTTCGCTATCATCTTCTACATACATAGCCCGCCCCCAAATTTTCAACCGTCGGCGATGGCGATAATCCATCAAAAACAAAAAAGCTTTGTCATTTTCGTCAAGATTACCAACGGTAACATATTGAACATTGCCTTTGAAGTCAGCAAATCCTAAAGTCTTTTCATCTACAGCTTTCAAAAACCCAGGTTGTCCACCACGAAATTGAATGTAGGGATAACCATTAGAACCGACGGTTCCCAAATAAAAACCATCCATTTGGGCGATAAATTCCTCAATTTCTGGTGTGATGGTATCGTTAGAAGGCCCATTTTGCTCAAATCGAGCATAGGTCTGCCGTGAGCCACGTTGTTCTTGAGCAACTTTGACAGCAGGCGTGAAAGCAATTTGCGTAAATTTACGTACCATATAACTCTTTATTTTTACATATCTAAAAACAGGGGAAGATAGAGAAAAGGCAGGGGAGAAGAGAAGGGAAAAAATTCCTCTGACTCTCTACCTTCTCCATCTAAACTGGGTGTTATTTGCCTATACCAAGGTAGGTGCTGCAATTCCTTGCATTCCTATAAAACCGGGAAGGGTCTTAACTCGCTCAATCCATGCCAGAATATGAGGATAAGAGTCAAGAGCAATTTTGCCATCTGGTGCTAAGGCAACATAGGGGAATACTGCTATATCTGCAATAGTTATCCGCTCGAACTCTAACCATTGGCGATCGCGCAAATGTTGGTTAAGTTGTGTAAGAATAAACTCTGCTTTTTGGTTAGCTCTGTCAATATCAATACTGGTGGCATTAAACAGATAGTACAAACGAGCCGATTCTGGTCCCTGACGCACTTCACCCGCAGTTGTAGATAGCCAACGTACAACCTGACTAAGTGAGACAGCATCCAGTGGCAACCATTGTTCACCACCATAACAACGAGCCAAATAAACCAAAATTGCCTGTGCGTCTTTTATAATTGTGTCGCCATCCACTAATACCGGAACTTGACCGAAGGGATTAAGCGACTGAAATTCAGAGGCTTTGTGTTCCCCCTTCAGCAAATCGACCTTAATCCATTCATGTTCAATGCCCAATAGTGATAGCAAGAGCTTGACCTTATAGCTGTTACCAGAGAGTTCGTGACCATAAAGCTTAATCATTGGTTAATCCTCAATATTCTGTAAAAAGAAGCACTGTTAAGCTAAAAATTAGCGGTCTAACGGGAATAAGAACGACAGCAATCAGAGATAGTCACGGCAAGTTGATTTCTCCCGTTGTCAACTGACACCTCTTGCGATTCGAGATGCTGCATAGACATCCCTGCAAATTAAGGAATTGGTACAGTTATTTTGTACCAAGCGTTCGGTACAAAATAACTGTACCAATCGTTCGGTATAATGTCAAGAGATGAGATTTCAATTTCTGTAAATGGCAAAAGATACTTATATTCCCTGCTTGCTACAACTGTTTCGACAGTATGGTTACGATGGGGCGACTTTATCGAAAATTTCACAAGCGACAGGTTTGGGGAAAGCCAGTCTCTACCATCACTTCCCCGGTGGGAAGGATGAAATGGTGACGGCGGTGTTGGATTTTATGGAATGTTGGTTGGAGGAACACATTTTACAGATACTTCGCGGTGGAGGGGATGCGCTCACTCGGTTGAGTAAGATGTGTGAACAGATTAACGAGCTATATGAAGGCGGACAACAACCCTGTATGTGTGCCATCTTGTTGATGGGGTCAGCACGAGATATCTTTCATACGAAGGTGCAAACACTATTACGAACCTGGATTGATGAAATAGCAACTGTTTTGAGGGCAGCCGGATTAGATGAGACACTGGCTCATGAGCGTGGGGAAGATGCTGCTATTGCCATTCAAGGCGCTCTGATTGTGGCGCAGGGTTTGGATGATGTGGCTCCTTTTGTCCGTGTGATGAAACAATTGCCACAACAACTGTGCCAAGATTTGTAGGAGAGTGATTACACAGTTCATACCAAATATTTGAAAATAGGTCTGTCCGATTCCGTTTTTCCAGGGATTTCAGATCGGGGTGACAACTATATATTTACAACATCTACTGGGAAGCGATAGCCATTTGGTATGGCAATGAAAATATTACAGGTGTTGTTCAAATTTTCATCTGAGCGTGTCGGTTCATGAAGCCCTAAATGCTGACAGAAAACATCCAAACTACTATCTCGCCGATAACTTAGCAGCCAAAGTCACCTGCGGGTGCTGGCTGTTCCTTAGTAGATGGGATGGTGTTTCTTTGGTTCTTCAGTACTTGTTATGCTAAATTATTAGTTACAAATTCAGAAGGATATTAAAAATTGTATTAAAAAATTACTAAAAGCATTGCAATTATTGACAT
>NZ_JABXKJ010000060.1 GCF_017115085.1 Nostoc sp. NMS7
TTGTTAAATTGGTATATCAACTATTAGTTAAGCATAGCAAGTACTGAAGAACCAACTTTTTTTCAGTTGTCTAAAGACAACTGAGTGCTATTAGACTCAGATAATATTCACTCATTACCACCGAATTTTAACATTTTGGCAAATCAAAAGGAGAAGAATAGAGTGTTGAAAGATGTTGAACGTTGTATTCCTTCAGAGGAAAAATATCTAGAGGCATTCTACTCAATTTATGAGGGATTGACTCCGGGACACAAAGCAATCTTGAATAAGTTGTATCAGCATTGTTATTTTATGAAGGACAATCGCCGATTACGTACTTGGGAGTTATCTGAAGCTGCGGGATATGATGGTGACTCTTCTGGTCAAATTGGGAAATTAGGTAAAAAGTTCTACAGATTCTTTGGAGTAAAAGATGAGGAATTTGGAAAACCCGCACTTGCAATAATTAGTTGGTTTAGAGATGAGATAAATGGGTATTGGTACATTGAGCTAATTCCAGAAGCAGCTAGAGCATTTAAGCGTTTTTACATCAAAACTGTCCTAACTGGGGTGGCTTCCACTTGACCATTCTGGGCGTTCTCACTAACTTTCAGAACCGTATCCATCGCATCAGCACCCATCCGGGCAGGGTTTATTAGCATGGATGTTAATCTTTCTTCTCTAGGCTGACTTCTCGCCGCCCATATTTCAGAACACTTGACATCCAAACTAACTCGTCCATAAACCTTTCCATGCGGCGAATGTAGGTTGGTTTGTCAATTAAATTGCCCGACTCATCAAATAGTTTCTGAACGTTGCTAAAGTTGAGGTCATAAAAAATAGTTATTAGCCCCAACTCCCGCATCACAGGTAAGAGGTTTTGGATTACCCTTGTGCCACCAAAGCTGCCTGCTGAAACGCCACATAGTCCAACGGCTTTATGAATGTATTCTTTGAGGCAGGTATCAAGGACGTGTTTGAGCAAACCTGGATAACCGTGATTATACTCTGGTGTAACGATAATTAATCCATCTGCTCGCTCAATAGTTGCAGAAAATTGAGGGTCTTTGAGTGATTCTCCGGCATCATCTGTAGCGATCGCAATATTTCTAATATCGATTAGTTCCGTTTCTAGGCGATCGTCTGCTGCAACCTGCTCCACAATAAATTTAGCAACGTATTCACTTTGGCGGCCTTGACGGGGAGTGCCAAGAATCACTGGAATAAATAAGGATGAATCTGACATAGTTTTTTTTCTCGCTACTGCTCCTGATAATTCCAAAGTAGCCCACCATCCACAAAGAAAGTGCTACTTGTATGTAATGTAGTCACCATTAGAAGATGCCAGAAACGCCACTAAGGACGCAACATCTTGCGGTTGACCTAAACTCCACCAAGAGGAATATTTTCTCATAACGCACCTAGCTTTGCTGGATGGTTCCACAGCTTGGTATTAATGGGGTTTCTATCGCTATCGCTGCAATGTTATGATACCGCTTATTTCTACCTATTAAATTGTTGTCTAATTTTACATTTAGTTAAGTAAAATTTCAGAATTTTGTTGTATGCAAATAACAGATGTCTCTAGTAAAATCTTTCTATCAAACTAGTGCAGCCTTTTAGTTTTCTCCTTTGATATCAATTCACACAAACCCTGATACATATAGATTTATCGTCGGGAACATTGCTGTGTCCCTACCAACGTATTTGTATGATTATTAAAGTGAAACGGTATCACTACTTGTCACTTTGGAAGATATTACAGAAAATTTTCCTGACGTGGATCAGGGGCTACTACCAGTTGATGACATTACGCCATATGTAAGGTTAGACTAAGGACTGACGTGAATTAATTACTTGTTTCACTATTTTAGGTTTATCATACTTTAATCTTTGTCAATAGTTGCGTTTTTAATATCACCAATCAATTCATCAATCCTTGATTTTGTTGTGTTCCAAGAACACATAAAACGTACTCCTCCCACACCAATAAATGTATAAAACTGCCAATTGTTTGCTTTTAAGGCGTGAATGACTTCTTGTGGTAGTTTTACAAATACGGCGTTGGCTTCTCTAGGAAACATTAAGTCAACACCTTCTATGTTTAATAGTTGATTTTCTAAGTATTCAGCACATTGATTTGCATGTCTGGCATTTTTTAGCCAAGCACCAGTTTCCAATAAACCCAACCAGGGAGCAGAAATAAATCGCATTTTTGAGGCTAGCTGACCTGCTTGCTTACATCGATAATCAAAATCCTCTGCTAGTTCTTTGTTGAAGAAAAGAATGGCTTCACCTAATGCCATTCCATTTTTTGTACCACAAAAGCACAATACATCCACTCCAGTTTTCCAAGTAATTTCAGCAGGGCTTTTATTCATCGCGGCAACTGCATTTGCAAACCGAGCGCCATCCATGTGAATCTTTAAGTTATACTTTTTCGCAACTTCTTTAATTTCTAGAAGTTCTTCAATAGAATATAAAGTTCCTAATTCCGTTGATTGTGTGACGCTAATAACTTTAGATTTGGGATAATGAATGTCAGTACGTTTAGTGACAATTGACTCTATCGCCTCTGATGTTAACTTGCCATTTTTACCTTGAGCAAGTAACAGTTTAGAACCATTAGATGCAAATTCAGGTGCACCACATTCATCTGTTTCTATGTGAGATGTCTCATGACAAATGACGCTGTGATATGACTGACAAAGGGCAGCTAAAGATAAAGAATTTGCGGCTGTACCGTTAAAGGTAAAAAATACTTCACAATCAATTTCAAAGAGTTTCCGAAAATAATCTGTGGCTTTTTGAGTCCATTGATCATTTCCATAGGCTGGAACACTACCTTGATTTGCCCTAATCATATATTCCAGCGCTTCGGGACAAATACCAGAGGAATTATCACTTGCAAACTGCTCTGAGTTACTATTCATCATCTCTAGGTTGATTTCTCTCAATAATTTTTACAATATTAGTGAATAATTTTGCCACTTGCCAACTCTCCTAATTACAAGAATTTTGGATGGTAGTAAACTAAATCAGGACTTACGCAAACAATAGCTAAAACCCTGATTTTTAGGTAGGGGCAATTCATGTAGCTTTAGCTGACCGCAGGGTATTGCCCCGGAGGGCGTGTAGTTTTGCGTAAGTCCTATAAATGTTTCTATAGCTCTATTTAATCATTCATAAACAACAATATTCCCGACTTATATCAAGTTCGGGAATCTCAAAATTTTGATTTTCACAAATCAAAAATATAATTGCTAGATATTGCATCAACCTGTTAATTAGTTTTCATTGTCGTAGCTTTTCTCTGAGTAGTTATAGCAATAATAGTATATTTATACTATTATATAACCTTGCTGATGTCCACAGAAAATTAGAGTTTTAGTTTCTCGTTACTGAGACGTTAAATTACTACGGTGTCTTCGTCAGCTTTGGGTTGAGGGGATTTTGGGACGTTAAACATCGCAAAAAACTAAATATTATGCTAAAAAAATAAAGTTTGCTAATCATATACTTATAATGTACCAGACAATGCCCTACCAGTACAATAACTATGACATCACTCTTGTAGGGGTATAAATTGGGGAACCCGCCCAAGGCACTGGCTCACCAATGACTAATGATTAATAACTAATGACTGAATCATTGATTGAATTGAAAGGTGTTTCTAAGTCTTTTGGTAGCCATAAAGTTCTAGATAATGTAGACTTGACCATTTACCGGGGAGAAGCACTGGGGATTATTGGCCCATCAGGGACTGGTAAATCAACAATTTTACGGGTAATGGCGGGGTTACTTAGTCCCGATGAAGGAGAAATTTATGTGCAAGGAGTGCGGCGAGACGGTTTGATTGAGGATGGTGTCCAGCAGGTTGGCATTGGCATGGTGTTTCAGCAGGCGGCGCTATTTGATTCGCTGACGGTGGAGGAGAATGTGGGATTTTTACTTTATCAAAATTCAAAGCTACCGCGATCGCGCATCCGAGATTTGGTAAAAGAAAAATTGCAGATGGTAGGTTTACCAGGAATAGGCGACCTCTATCCAGCCGAACTTTCGGGGGGAATGCGAAAGCGGGTAAGTTTTGCCCGTGCGATTATGTCTAACCCCGATAGCCCCACAGAAGGCGCAGAAGTTCTACTATACGATGAACCGACAGCCGGACTTGATCCCATTGCCTCAACAGTAATCGAAGATTTAATCCGTTATTTGCAAAGTTCACATGAAACTTGTAGTACCTATGCCGTTGTTACCCACCAAGCCAGCACTGCCCGCCGTACAGCTGATAGACTTATATTTCTCTATGAAGGTAAAGTGCAGTGGCAGGGTACAGTTAGTGAAATACACAACACAGAAAATCCGTTGATCAGACAATTTATCAGTGGAAGTGTGGAAGGACCGATTCAAGTCGGGGGCTAGAAACTTAAAAGTGAGGAGTTAAGAATGAGGAGTGAGGAGTTAAATTCGACTCATAACTCATAACTCCTTGTTAGTTGTTGGTAGTGGTAAAAAAATGCGAGGTCTTATGACAAGCAGCTTCGCGTCTGGGCGAACATTTAGAGAAGGCTCTGTGGGGTTGTTACTCCTGCTAGGACTTGGGGTATTTGGATTACTCTTTCTCTGGTTAAATAGATTTACTGCTGCTGGGCGTTCATACAAAGCGATTGTAGAATTTGCTAACGCTGGCGGAATGCAAAAGGGAGCAGCAGTGCGCTATCGTGGCTTTAAGGTAGGAACTATTTCCCAGGTTCGACCAGGGCCAAATGCTATTGATGTAGAGATTGAAATTGCCAAAACTGACCTAATTATCCCCCGGAATGTATTGGTGGAAGCTAATCAAAGCGGATTAATTAGCGAAAGTATTATCGACATCACACCAAAAGCAACTTTACCTGGTGGGCTTGTGCTTGCTAAACCCCTAGATAAAAATTGTAATTCTAGTCTCATAGTCTGTAATGGCTCTCGGTTAAAAGGTCAGGTTGGCATCAGTGTTGATGAACTAATTCGCAGTTCAACTGACCTAGCCACTGCATATAATGACCCAAAATTTTATAGAAATGTGAATGGGGTTCTGGAAGCAACTACAGTCGCAGCATCCAGTTTTAGTGAGCTAAGTCACGATCTCCGAGGTTTGACCAAAAGCTTGCGAGAACAACTGAATACATTTTCAGCTACGGCTAATTCAGTCCAACGGGCGACAAACCAACTTAATGCATCTGCGACTCAAACTATAGATAAATTCGGTGCAACTGCAACTCAAGCAAATCGTTTGCTGAACAACCTGGATAATCTGTTGACAACAAATCGTTCGGCGCTGGTTGGTGCTTTGAACAATATCACCGAAACTAGCAACCAACTGCGCGTTACAGTCAGTAGCTTATCACCATCTATCAATCGATTGACTCAAGGACAATTACTCAACAATTTAGAAACTCTTTCAACAAATGCAGCCCAAGCTTCAGCTAATTTACGCGATGCTTCTAAAACCTTAAATGATCCAAAGAATGTGGTGCTGCTGCAACAAACTTTAGATTCAGCACGAGTAACGTTTGAAAATACTCAAAAAATTACATCTGATTTGGATGAATTGACAGGTGATCCGACTTTCCGCAAAAATCTGCTGCAATTGGTGAATGGTCTAAGTCATTTAGTATCTTCTACCCAACAGATGCAGCAACAAGTACAAGTTGCTAGTACTCTCGATTCGGTAAAAGCTGCTGTGAGCAAACCAAATAATCTAATTCCTACGCCAGCACCAACCCAAAAGGCGGTGTTTCATGACAAATCTTTACCCGTCTATACAATTAATCCCTCACCTGCTAATTTTGAAACTGCCGATACCAATGTTCAACCAACCCCCAGTGAGTCTATCCCGAATTCATCCCAAGAAGACCTCTTGAAGCAGCTGCGGGAATATGGTAAGCAACGGGAGCAACTGGAGACGGGGAAATAGGGAATGCAGCTTAACCCACCACAAGACCGACAAGTACCAAGCGCCATACTTGGGCAAAGTCCGTGTCGATGTCTGGGCTCTGATTTGACGTTGAGCCAACGTATAGACCAGCAGACATCAATTTCCGATTACGCAGTCTCTTAAACTGGCACTTTACTATTAATTCTCCATAAAAGTAGCGGAAGAACCAAAAAAAGAAAGAATAAAGCAGTCTCATGTAGAATAATGAGACTGCTTTGTTGTGCAATTCAGAAACAGGAAGATATGCATCCTTATGACCAACATAAAGACCCTTCAAGGAACAAAAATACTACTAACAGGAGGAGCAGGACTAATAGGTTCTCACATAGCGGATCTTCTTGTCTTAGAAGAAGTTAAAGAAATTATCATTTTTGATAACTTCAGTCGTGGTCGGCGTGAGAATCTTCCACAAGCTACCACTGGGACAAAAATAACAATAGTTGAAAGAGATGTTCGAGAACCTGATCAAATAGCCAAGGTCATCAATGGTATACATATAGTTTTTCATCTGGCAGCCATACGTCTCACCCAATGCGCCGAGGAGCCACGTTTAGCCTTGCAAGTGATGGCTGATGGCACATTTAACATTTTAGAAGCGGCAGTAGCTGCTGGCGTAAAAAGAGTGGTCGCTGCCTCATCTGCTTCTATTTATGGTATGGCCGATTATTTTCCAACATCAGAAAAGCATCACCCATACAATAACACCACACTTTATGGAGCGACTAAAGTCTTTAACGAAGGACTACTCAAATCTTTTAACAGTATGTATAAACTAAAATATGTAGCACTACGGCCATTTAATGTTTATGGACCACGCATGGATATACATGGAGCCTATACAGAGGTCTTAATAAGATGGATAGAACGAATTAATAAGGGTCTAGCACCGATTATATTTGGAGATGGTGAACAGTCAATGGACTTCATTTTTGTCGAAGATGTCGCACGCGCTTTTATCCTAGCAGCCAAAACCAAGGAGGTAGGGGAAGTTTTTAATGTAGCTAGCGGGATTGAGACCAGTTTAAAAAAACTGGCAACGGTCTTACTAGCAACAATGGAATCCAATTTACCTATAGAGTATGGTCCTGAACGTCAATTGACTGCCATGCAGCGAAGACTAGCAGATACCAGTTATGCTAAGGAAAAACTTGGTTTCCAAGCAGAAGTAAGTCTGGAAGAAGGACTAAAAAGACTAGTGAGTTGGTGGCGTTCTCAACAAACTACCTCGCTCTTGAAACCATGACCAGAAATAATTTAGAGGAGAGCCTAGCTAAAAATGGTTGGTTAGTGGTGGACTTACCAGATCCTACCTCTGTTTTTCAAGTTCAAAAACAACTGCTCAGTTGGCTTCGAGAGCAAGCTTTACCTGATTTGAGTGGGCTGGAACAATATCATCTATTAGTGGATGATCGGCAACAACATCTAGAAATCCTCCACAATTTATCATCATCTTATTGGCAAGCAGAACTCGGGCAAAAAATTATCACTGCTAACCTGAATCTCTTTCAGCAGTTAATAGGTCCAGATCTGGTCATTCAACGTTATCCCTATTTGCGTGTAGTGCGACCTGGACAAGAAGCAGATGCTGTTCCCCTACATCGAGATACCTATTATGGTGCTAGTCCTTACGAAATCTCCATATTGATTCCTTTCACCAATATGGAGGCTGAAGCTGCCCTGAAGGTTATTACCAGTTCACACTTAGCACCAGACTCAGAATATCCCTATATACAACAAGTCAGTCCAGATGTGACTATAGGTTCTTCTCAACATCAACTAGGCTGGGCCTACGCCCCTAGGCTACTTGAACCACATCTATTAGAACAAGCTGAATCAATTTCGCTCAAAGTTGGTCAAGTCTTGATTTTTGGACTTTCTTTAGTGCATGGAGCAGGTGTTAATAGGAGTCAATGTACACGCTTTTCTAGTGATATTCGTCTAGCTAATTCACTGGCTCCTGTCAAATGGACTAGAGGAGTACATAAAGATTATTTTGTTCCCCTGCATAAATCAGTGATCAGTCAAATAGCAGAGCATTATCTGATCAACAGGAAGAATACCACACCGACAACAGCATCATTAAAAGTCAAGTGTATCGACCCAACAGAAGATCCAGCTTGGCACAGCTTGCTTGCACACCCAGAAGCAGGAATCTTCCACTCTCCACCTTGGTTTCGTGCATTAGCTGATGCTTATGGCTTTGTCATACGCGCCTATGTTGTAACTGATACCTCAGATGCAGTTTTAGGTGGTATTCCGTTTTGTGAGATCGATGATCTGATTGCACATCGGATCATTGCCTTACCTTTTACTGATGTCTGTGACCCTCTCGTTTCTTCGTCCGATGTTTGGAAAGTACTACTAAATAAGTTACAATCCCACGAAGTTTCCTTAGAATTACGATTCCTAAAGGATTCTCTGACCACAGATGAAGAAAGTTTTAAAGTTACAAGGTCTAAACGGTGGCATCATCTGTCAATTGAGGAGTCACAAGAACTTCTTTGGTCTAGAATGACGAGTTCCAATCAACGTGCGATCCGTATTGCTCAAAGGGCTGGCATAGAAGTACGACCCCTGGTGGGTGCTGAAGGTTGGGAAGGATTTCTTCGTTTGCACGTAGCCCTCCGCAAGCAGAAGTTCCGTCTGTTAGCGCAACCATCTTCGTTTTTTGAAGCGCTCGCGCAGCGTTTCAGCGAGGTCGATGGCTGGCATCCGCTTGGTGCCTTTCTCGACGGACAGCTTATTGCCGCAACCATTTACCTACGTTGGGGTGACACTCTCTACTATAAGTTCAATGCTTCAGAGATGAATGCCTTACAATTTCGTCCTAATAACCTACTGATTTGGGCTGGAATGTTGCTTGGGCAATCTCTCGGTTGCCGGATACTTGATCTAGGACCGAGTGATGATGACCAACCAGGACTAATCCGTTTCAAGCGTAATTTTGGTGTAGAAGAACGGCACCTGCGATTTTTACGCTGGACTCCAACGGATTTCCAGTCTAATGATAACAACCCACTACCTCAACTTCTGAGCGATCTGACAAGCCTTCTTACTAGTCCTAATGTTCCCGATGAAATTGCTATGCAAGCTGGTGCTCTACTTTACAGGTTTTTCTCATAATCAGAATGGATGCAATTAATATCGGTGTCATTGGCTATGGCTACTGGGGTTCTAAAATGGTACGTAATTTTCTCCAGATGTCAGACATAACAGTTGTAGCAATTTGCGATCTCCAACCTTCCCAACTAAGGACCAAAGTTCAATATCCTAATATTGAGGTAACTAGGAACAGTCAAGATCTATTTAAAAACCCCAAAATCGATGCGATCGCAATTGCTACACCAGTCTCAACTCACTTTTATTTGACTTTAAAAGCATTACAAACTGGCAAACACGTTCTTGTTTCCAAACCCCTCACAGCAACATCTGAACAAGCTCAAAGACTTATTGAAGAAGCTAATCGTCGTCAACTTATCTTAATGGTAGATCACACTTTCATCTACTCAAGTGCTGTCCGTAAGATTCAAGAATTAATAAATAACAAGGAACTAGCTAATATTTATTACTATGATTCAGTACGTGTCAATCTGGGACTGTTTCAATATGATGTAAATGTAATTTGGGATTTGGCAGTACATGATCTGGCGATTATGGACTTTGTTTTATCATCACAGCCGATAGCAGTTTCAGCCGTTGGCATGAGTCATATTCAGGGAATGCCTGAAAATATAGGTTATTTGACATTGTTCTTCGATAGTAATTTAATTGCTCACATCCACGTTAATTGGCTGGCACCAGTGAAGACTAGGCAAACAATAATTGGTGGGGAATTAAAGATGATTGTTTATGATGATTTGGAAACTAGTGGAAAAGTCAAAGTTTATGACAAAGGAATTACTCTTGTCAAAAACACTAAAAACATCTATCAGCCTCTGGTAGACTATCGCACAGGAAATATCTGGATACCTCAATTGGATCTTATCGAACCTTTATATAGGGAAATATCACACTTTATTGACTGTATTAAACTCAACAAATGCCCCTTAACTGATGGTCGAAATGGCTTACGAGTAATTCGCATACTTGAAGCAGCTACTAAGTCAATGAAAGAACAAGGCAAACTGATAGAATTGTAGCAGTCCTTCCTTTGTGGTGCCCAAGAGATTTTTTGCTTAACTAGGAAAAACCCAAGTTTATGAGAACAGAAAAGGTAATTGTTACTGGAGCAACTGGGTTCATCGGGTCACATTTAGTGCGTAGACTCGTTAAAGAGGGATTTATTGTTCATATCCTATGTCGGCATAGTTCTAATTTTTGGCGCATTGAAGAACTGTTACCCCAAATTACTAGGCATATAGCTAGTTTAGAAGAAGCAGAACAACTTAGGGAGATTATGACAAATATTCAACCAGACTATATCTTCCATTTAGCTTCATCTACAGTTGTAGCTGGTTCTTCAGGGGCAGACGCAGAACTGATTAAAACAAACCTACTGGGAACCGTTAATCTAATTAAAGCATCTCAAACCATAGAATATCGGGGACTTGTTACAACAGGCGATTCTTTTGAGTACACTACCAGTGATCTGCCCTTATCTGAAGCTGATCCTTGTTACCCTAATACTTTACATGGGATTACCCAATTAGCAGCGACCCTCTATGCTCAAGCTATGGCTACCAAAGATAGTAGTCCCATTACTACCTTACGCCTCTTCTCTACTTATGGGGCCAATGACAACCCAAGACGACTAATTCCTAAGGTCATCTCCAGTGCTTTAGTTAATACTCCATTATCTCTCTCTCGCCCAGAAATTGCCCGTGATTGGATTTATATTGACGATCTTGTTGAGCTTTACTTAGAAGCTGCTTTTAGAGCTAAAGAACTTGCTGGAGGTGTCTTTAATGCTGGAACGGGTAAACAGACCAATCTTGGCGAAGTGGTCAACACCATTCTCGCTCTTACTGCTTCTTCTTCGGAAACTAACTGGGGGGTTTTTTCTGCTCCTGCACATGATGCTTATCCTTGGGTAGCTAACATAAGTAAGACCTTTGAGCATTTTACTTGGAGACCTCGTAGATCTTTTGAGGAGGGTATCCGCGCCATGATCACAGGAATGTCAGGACTTGTCGGCATATGACCAATCCTTTGATCAGCGTCGTCATTGCGACCTACAACACTGGCCGTCGTAAATTAGAGATATGAATCAAAACGATTAGCTCATGTTAACGTCTATATTAAATTAATAGAGATAAGAATTACGTGATGAATTGATAATAACGAAGACAATCATCTGGTAAAATATTCAGGATAAAATCTCTATCTTGAGTCCAATTAGAGATGTGTTTTTTGTTGTTAAATTCAACTAAATGAATACACTGGAAGCGTTAAAATATCCAACGTAGAGTGGGACGGTCAGTTGGTTTACCTAACTGATTTTTAATCGTTGATTTAGACTCTCTGAGTGCGGCTCTGATTTGACGTTGAGCCAACGTATAGACCAGCAGACATAAACCCATAATCATTCCTAACGACTCTATTCTCTCAGGGCTTTTGAGAAAAATACTATCGGCATTAGATTACATCCTATGGTTCCTTTTTGCTTAAGTTGACACCAATGGGCAATGCCGTGCCCCTACCAAGGTATTTGTATTATAATTGTCAAACAGTATAACTCCTGATTATGAGCAAATTTTAAGCGAACTTGATAGAAATCCTAGTTATTCTAAATACCATTCATACCGTAATTTCTGGTAAAAATTTATAACCGTGTTCAAAAATTACATTTATCATAATCAGTTAGGTGATATTTATTTACGAATTATAAATTATGAATTATCTTGACACTTGCGCTAGGATATCCCCTATTGCCTTTGTGCAATATACGTGAGGAGGTCAAACACAAACATGACAGAAGAATTCAATACACAGGGCGCAGAAAATCTAGTTGCGATGCCTTCTCTTCGAGACGCTTTGCGAACGGCGGGCGCAGCCATCGCTAACCAATTCGCCGAATGGGGAAAGGTTACAGACGTTAAAGCATTTGGAAGTGGTAATATCAATGACACATTCTTAGTAACTCTAGATTCCTCAGAAGAACAAAATTTTGTCCTGCAACGCATCAACACGCAGGTATTTCGTCAGCCACAACTGATTATGCAGAATATGCGTACCTTCACTGAGCATGTTCATAAACGGTTACAGCACACACCCCTGAGTCGTCGCTGGGAAGTACCACGCGTACTATTAACCAAGGATGCTCAAGACCACTGGAGAGATGTAGACGGCTGCTTTTGGCGGGCGATTAGCTTTATTGAAGGTTCCCAGTCTTTCGATAGGATGCGCGATCGCACCCAGGCGAAAGAAATCGGTTATGCCTTGGGGATGTTCCACAATCTGATCAGCGATTTGCCATCAGAAAAACTCGCCGACACCCTTCAAGGGTTCCATATTACACCGCTTTATCTCCAGCATTACGAGGAAGTCTTGGCGAAAACTAGGGCGCGTCAATCTGCTGAAGTTAATTATTGTTTACAGTTTGTTAGCGATCGCCAAATATTTGCATATATCCTAGAAAATGCCAAAGCTGAAGGCAAACTACCTCTGCGTTTGATGCACGGCGATCCAAAAATCAATAACGTGATGTTTGACACTGTTACCCAGCAAGCTGTCAGCGTCATAGACCTGGACACTGTTAAACCCGGTCTGGTACATTATGATATTGGTGATTGCCTGCGATCGGGTTGCAATCCGGCTGGAGAAGAAACCGAGAATTGGGAAAGTATTTATTTCGATACTGATTTGTGTCAGGGAATTCTAAAAGGTTATCTCTCGGTAGCAAAGGCATTTCTGACTGAGAATGACTATGCCTATATATACGATGCTATCCGTCTGATCAGCTTTGAATTAGGACTGAGATTTTTTGCTGATTATTTAGCAGGGAATATCTACTTTAAAGTTAAGCACTCAGAACATAATTTGGTAAGAGCGATCGTCCAGTTTAAGCTTACTGAAAGTATTGAATTTCAAGAAATGCAGATTCGTAATATTATTAAAGATATGAAATGAACGAGCAGACATTTTCCCTGCAACCCTTCCCTTCGACAAAATCCCTGCCTAATTTGAAAATTGCAGGTAATATTGCTCGAAATGGTAATAAACTTTTCATTCGCTATATGCTTGAAGGCGATTTAAAAGAAATTACAATAGCTGCACCATCAAATACAGGCTCACGCAAGCATGAATTGTGGAAAGACAGTTGCTTTGAGTTCTTCGTTGGCATCAAAGATTTTCTACGGTATTGGGAGTTTAACCTCTCCCCCGCCGGACACTGGAATGTCTACCACTTTGATAGCTACCGTCAAGGAATGCAAGAGGAAAAAGCCTTTACAACACTTCCATTTAATGTTCAGAATCAAGCCGACAATTTAGCACTTGTGTTGAATGTCGATTTGGATAAAATCGTCTCAGCAGAACAAGTCATTGAAGTTGGCATTACTACGGTTATTAAACACAGAAATGGTGAGGTGACTTACTGGGCGTTAACTCATCGAGGTGGGGAGGCTGACTTTCATTTGCGAGATAGTTTTATTATTGAGTTGTGAGTTATATCTTTCTCAAATTCTCACGAATAATTTAGGACTGCTATATAAGCAACAGATACCTCGAAGTCATGTTGAAGTGCTTGAAAGTTGCAAAAAGTAGGTTGGGTGGAGGCTTTGCGTAACCCAACATCCTGATAATCAGTTGGGTTGCGCTCCGCTCCACCCAACCTACGTCTAATCCACTATTTTAGCCTAGATGGTCCACTAGGTGCATTTTAAAAATCAAATACTAGTCCTATATATAAGCAACAGATACCTCGAAGTCATGTTCAAGTACTCCAAAATCGTGTTCAAGTACTTGAAAGTCATGTTGAAGTACTTGAAAGTCATGTTGAAGTACTTGAAAATCGTGTTGAAGTACTTGAAAATCGTGTTGAGGTACTCCAAAATCGTGTTGAGGTACTCCAAATAAGAATTATACCTGTTTATAATCGCCGCTTGAATATTTTAGAAGTGCGATCGCACTAGCAGGCAGAAAAAATTAGGTTAAATATCTCAACCATAGCGATATTTACACATCTACACCTTCATGCTTGTTGCTTCATAACTTCTAGATATGAACAATAATTTAGGAGCAATGTTATTTTCGGAGAATAAATAAACTAATTATATTTCGTTTGATAGAGTTAATTAAAATCTCAGAGAGCAAAATATAAGATAGATAGCTAAAAAGCAAATTATCAACTGTTAGTTTTATGTAAAAAATTATGGCAATATTTAGGGGATAGAAAACTAGTCAAATCAAACAACAACAGCATCCATAGGGGGATGCGGTTTCTCGGAGGGCTAAATGAACTCAAAATATAACTTTCAATACTTTCAAGGGAGTTCTCTTTCTGATCTGTTTACTCAAGATATCACAGATGCATCTTATGGGTTTATCCTAAATTACCCTGCAACTGCCAGTTGGGCTGCTTATCCCAACCTGAAAAAATATTTTATTCAAGATGGCAGTAGTGAAGCCACCAAAACCTCCTTTGACAAGATTTGCCAAAAGGAACCTTGGAAAATTCTGGCTGTGTTAGGCGATCGCATTCCCGGAATTGTGATTATACCGCCGCCAAAGTCGCTGCTTGCATACTGGCAAGAGCATTTCGGCTTCAGCTACTCCAATAGGTCGATGATGGATCGCTTGACTTATCTGGATGATCTCAGCCACAGCGAACGCTTTGACAAACTCATCACTCTATTTCCCTTTGATCACCTCAAAAGAGAAAAACACGCTGTTGATCCAGACACTCATTACCGCTTACTCAGCAAAGTAGCACTAGCCGAATTGGGGGTGCAATGTCCGAAATACGAGAGCTATAATCTGCACCAAGTCAATCTCGAAGACATTCAATTACCACAATTTCCATATTTAATTAAAACGTCCCACGGACTCTCAGGAGAAGGCACTTATATCATCAAAAGTCCTAGCGATTTGAACTACTGCCTTCAAGAAATTAGGAAATATCTTGATATTAAGTTGCTCGATACGATTATTGTTTCGGAGTTCGTCAAGAATGAAGTACAGAATTACTGCGTACAGTTCTATGGCAACAAACTAGGAGAGATAACCCTCATCGGCACTACCACCCAACTCGTCACTCCAGAAGGCAACTATTTAGGCGGACTGATTGACTACCGGAACACTGACATGAGCAAGTTCTTTGAGATGATTTCCAACGTTGGCCAGTATGCTCACAAACAGGGTTATTTCGGCGTGATTGGCTTTGATGTGCTGGAAGATCGAGACGGACAATTGTATGCGATCGATGCTAATTTCCGAGTCAATGGATCAACTCCGTTGTGCTTGCAGCGCCATACCTTACTGGGACTGGGAAAGGAAGTAGCTAAATATTCTAGTAACTACCGCATGGAAGGAACATTGGATGCAATTTTAGTGACCTTAAAACCAGAACTAGATCGCAAGGACTTGATGATTCTGTCGGCTTTAGAGAAGGTCAAATACGGAAAAATCTACACGGAAATTTATGCGATCGTGACTGGAGAAACTATCCAAGAAATGCAGCAGATCGAGGAGAAATTACAAAATAAGGGATTACAATGGCTCCCTTAAACAGCACCACTGTTGGAAAGAATTGTTTTAATCTCCAACCCCTAGTAGCCAATTCCCAATCCCTAATTTCTTTTAAGGAGTAACATTTATGCAATTAAAACCAATCAATCAGCAGGTCGTTTCGGTGGTTGGAGCCTCCAGTGGTATCGGACGGATCACAGCTCTTGAGTTTGCTAGACGCGGGGCAAAAGTAGTAGTCTCGGCTCGGAGTGAATCGAAGCTAAAGTCTTTAGTGGAGGAGATTCGCGGCTTTGGCGGTGAGGCAACTTTTTACGTAGCTGATGTGGAAGTATTTGAGCAAGTTAAGGCGATCGCCGATAAAACTGTGGAAGTGTACGGGCGACTCGATACATGGGTACATGTCGCCGCTATCGGCATCTTTGCCACTTTCGATAACACAACACCGGAAGAGTTTAAGCATGTCATTGATGTCAATTTTTTGGGACAAGTGTATGGTGCAATGGCGGCCTTGCCCCATCTGAAGCGTGAAGGACGGGGGGCACTGATTCACGTCTCTTCAATGGAAGGTAGGCGATCGCTCCCCTACCAAAGTGCTTACTCAGCAGCCAAGCACGGGGTTGAGGGCTTTATCGAAGCAATGCGCGTTGAGTTGCAATATGAAAAATGGCCGATCAGCGTTACGAGTGTGAAGCCAGCAGTGATCAACACCCCTTTCTGGAACAATGGTCTGACGAAATTAGGCGTAAAACCTACCGGGATACCACCTTACTACGACCCTAAACTTGTAGCTGATGCTATCCTCTATGCAGCCGAACATCCAACTCGTGACTACTTGGTTGGGGATGTAGCGAAAATATTAGATGTGTTACAGCGCCTCTCACCATCATTAGTAGATTCACTGTTACTGCTCGTCGGCTTAGATTTACAGCGGACTTCTGAACCGAAGTCTGAAGATGCACCAAATAATTTTTACCAACCTGTTGCTGAAGACGACAGAGTTAACGGAGATTATGGTAACTTAGTTGTACCTAGCGTTTCCGACTGGCTAGAAAAAAATCCGCTTCTCCAGTGGGGTGCGATCGCTGCTACATTAGCATTAGCATTCCTAGCAGCTCAAGCTTTCAAAAAAGAAGGTTAACAATTCAAAATTCAAAATGACGCGACGCTCGATGACTCGCTACCGCTTCTCTACGAGACGCTACGCGAACGCTATCGCGGACTCGCTAACGCTGCGCTAACAAAATTCGAAATTAAAGACATTTTCAGGCGATCGCTACGTTTAAAACCGTGGCGATTTTATGCAAAGTTGTACTTAGTGAGACAATTCAACTTTCACATGGTCTGCCAATCGAATTGCTAAGGCGACAATGGTCAGCGTCGGATTAGCATAACCTCCTGTAGGGAAAACAGAGCTACCTGTGATGAATAAATTAGAGATGCCGTGAACTTGACAATTTGCGTCTACTACGCCTTGTTTTGGGTCATCATGCATACGTGTTGTTCCCATATTATGATGGGTACTAAGAGAAGCAACTGGACGATCTCCATCCAATTCAATCTGCAACTGACCCAGACCTGCACTAGCAAACTCTTCTGCAAATACTAGCTGCGATCGCTTCACACTGCAAATATCTATTTCGCTCCAATGATTAGTTAATTTTGCTTGAGGACAACCAAGTTTATCTAGTTGATTACTGAGTGTCACCCGATTATCTGGATTTGGGGTTTGTTCAGTTTGGCTGAGAACTTCAAACTTTGTATATTTCTGTTCATTACCTTCATGGTTAGACCATCCTCCATGACTCAAATCAGGGAACAAATATTCTTTTTTGATATTATACTTATACCAATCAGCTACTAAATCATCAATATTCGTAATTACATTTTGCAAATGTTGAAAAATATTCTTAGGTAACTGCCCTTGTCGAATTGAAGAGAACAAAATTTTTGCAGAAGCCTTTGCTGCCGATCTAAACCTTTCATCTCTGGGATATAACAACGCGGTCATATTTAGTAATTTTTCGCGGCGCATAACTTCTTCCGTCAGGGCAAATTTTCCCATCACTGTGACATTATTCACCCGATATAAGTCATACAAAGCCATCGAATTAAAGATTTTGCGATTTTGCGGAACAAGCATACCACAACGGATAAAAGGATGATCCATAAAGAACCTACCCACTAAATCATCTTGATTGCCTAATCCATTCTTTTGAATTCGGTTTGATAGCAACAATAAACGTGCATTTTCAATACCACCTGTGGCTAAAATAAATATTTTTGCAACAACCGAAAATTTATTACCTGATAAACAAGCTACTTGTACACGTTTCACTGTCTGGGCTGTTTCATCTACTTCAATTTCTACCACATTGGCATTGAGGAATGTGGTGATATTAGGAGATTGATTAATTTGGTGGCGATATTCATTGGTGAAAATATCGCGTGGGCCAAACTGAAACATACTGGTAGTAACTCGGTCACTTGTGAAATGTGTCCGAGGAGATTGAGCAGTTTCCCAAGCCTCGGCTTCATAAGCAAAAGAACCGAGTTTACAGACTGCTTGAGCGCGTTCATAAAATGGATTCAGGTGAGATTTCTTAAAAGGCCAGCCACTGTATGGCACCCAATCTCGTTTTTCAAAATCTATTTCGTCTAACGGTACATGCCTGAGACCAAGTTGATTTTTATTGATTTCAATATTCCAGACATTAGCCAGTCCACCAAATTGACGATGACGCATATCTTGAAGCGGTGGAAAAGGATCTCCAACAGTTTCACCCTGACCAAGAGATGCAGTCTCTTGATTAAATTCCAAGTCACCACTTTCTAGTAAGCAAACTCGAAAGTCTTGCCCAATTAATTCTCGTGCAAGTGTAATTCCGGCTGGGCCAGCACCAACTATACAAACTTCGGTATTAATAACTTCATCTAGTGGCAATGTCTGGCTATCAATCAACATTAATTTAATTCCTTTCAATCTAATTTATTATTTTTAACCACAGATGCACATAGATAATTAATCGATGTAAATCTGTGGTTTTATTTTCATAAAATTGACTTTGGCAAGAAGTTTACCGTTTCATTCAGCCTATGAAACGCTTGGTATCGCAGAACGAATTGCACTAATAAAATTTTGGGCATAATTCTGCGTTGAGAAATCGAGGGCGCGTTGCCTGGCAGCTATTCCCGCACTCTGGGCAAATTCTTGCTCGTCAAGATAGCGGAGAATTGCGATCGCTAATTTATCCGCATCGCCGTAAGGTGTTAATAGCCCATTCATGCCATCGGTAATAATCTCTGTCGGGCCGCCTGCACTGCCAGCAATTACAGCTTTACCCAGCGCCATTGCCTCAATAATCACAATCCCAAACGGTTCTTTATTTGAGGCATGAACAAATACATCCATCGCCTGCACCCACTCCGGGACATTACGCTGTAGCCCAGCCATAATTACTTGCTCTTTCAAGCCCAAGGCGGCAATTTCCGCTTTTAAGAAGTCCTCATAATCCGGTTCCAAATCGTGTTTACCGCCAACTACCACACAATGAGCATCGGGATACTTCTGTAAAATTTTCGGCATTGCTTGCACCAATACGTGCATTCCTTTCCATCGTTGCAATCGCCCAACAATTCCAATCAACGGCCCGTGTAAAGGTAAGCCTAACTTCCGCCGTGCTTCTTCTGGAGTTGGTAAAGCATCAGGCTCAAATCGGTCTAGTGCAACACCAGGATAAACCAAAGGTGTTGGTCTGTGAGGCCAAATTTCTGCCTGTGCTTGCTTGCCATCTTGTGAGAGGGTAATAATTGCGCGGGCTGGGATTAAAGTTGCGATTCGCACCAACCAAGTCTGATCACTAGGTACTTCTAGTTGATACCACACAGCAGGCAACCCCGCCAGCATTGCCGCCAAACCTCCAGATATATGCGTGATCCACATCCAATTGACAATTATATCTGCACGTTCGCGGCGGGCGATCGCAGCTATCCGAAAAACAGCGCCAATAAAACGGTGGATTTGGCGTAAACGTCCACTTTCCACAACTCGCGCATCAATACCGAGGGACTTTACTTGTTCTACCATCGGGCCGTCTTCTAAAAATATCACCAGCCACTCAACACCGGCATTACGTCCCTGTTGCACCAAATCCCAAAGCATCATTTCACCACCACCTCGTTGCTCGGCTAGTGGCATTACAATAATTACTTTCATAATCTCTAACTATCCTATTTAATTTGTAATAATCAGAACTCGGACTTCTTGTAGGCAATCTGAGGATTGCTATAGTATTTATGTCCTGCCATAGCCATAGCTAAAAACCCCCAAAGAATCATCCCTGCTACACTCAACATCCCACTACCAATAACTAACTGTGCAGAAGAACTGATGCCAATGGCGCGGGCAGCACTAACAAAACTATCAAAACGACCTTCACCATAGCTGCTAACACTAATAATCAACAAGATTAATCCACCCATATAAAAGATAGCTCCAAACCAACCAAGGGTGAAAAACATATCTAAAATGCCACTATCAATCACCACCACTTCAATTTGACCAGTTTTTTCGTTGACTTTCCAGATATTTCCTAAGCCGTTACCTAAACCATTAGAAAGGGCTAAACCAAGATTTTTGTCATAACTTCCCGATCTATCTTTAAAGCTGCCATCTTCTTGAAGATTAGAAAAAGTTTCCAATCGGGCTGCTAAAACCCCAGAAATTGGCTCGATAGTTGTCAATGGGACAACACAAATTGCCATCACCAAAATTATGATAATTAAGCGCATTTGAATCTGGGCTCTGACTGAACCCATAATCATAATTATTCCAAATACCCAGCCTCCCCAATTAGTACGTGCTTGTGTTAATAGAAAGGATAAGTAACCAACAGCTGAAGCCGGAAAAATTAAGTTTCCCGAACTGGTAAATAACAACAGCAACCCAGCCTGCATGACAGAACCAAAGGGGCCAACTGAGTGCAATGTACTCCAGACGCGCATTCCGAAAGGCACAGGGTTTCCTGAACTCATGAATAGTTTTGATTGTATAAGCCAGTACCTATCCCACTCAGGAGCCACCACAAATTGATATACGCCATAAGTTCCTAAAATCAACACACACCAAAGGAATGTTCGCTGAAAGTTCTGGCGATAGCTGGGATAATCTCGCCAGTTTATAAATAAGTGAAAAGCGAAAATGATCGGACTGAGCCAATCCATCAATCCGCGTGCTACAGGGATAGGTGGATTATAAATTAGACCGATTAGAAAGCCATAGAACACTCCGATAAAAGCCAAAACAAACGGCAAGCCCCCTTGACGAGCGGCGCTGGGAAAGTGTCGGAAGAATGTTGCTATGGTGACAAACACCACTAAGTAGGGTGCTATGAGCATTTGACGGCTAGGGTCCCAGCCCACCCGATAGTCAACTAAGCGGGTAGCTAAAGGTGTGAGAAACCAGATCCACCAAGTAAAGCTGATGTAGAGAATGGGATGCCGCAAGTATAAAAATACGGCTACTGCTAAAGCTGTTACTGGGAAAATTAGGCGCAATGCGGCAGTAGCACCAGCAAAATAGCAAACTACAGTCAGTGATACAAAGCCTGCGATCGCCATCCAACCCTGTAGCGATCGCTCTTCAGGAGAATAGCTTTCTTGTAAAAAACTATTGAAAAGTATCTGCTTAGAATTCATTCAATTTTAGATGTACATATAAATAAATTTGGCGGCTTGACAGGAATTCAAGATTAAAGAGTCGGTCTTTAATTACGAATTACGAATTACGAATTGTTTATATCCTTGCCAACGCCCACGCCAGGATGCTAATAACTTCTTCCCAGCCAACTGCCCTTGGCTAGGTAAAAATCTCAGCCATTGTACTAAACCCAAACTATCGCATGTACCCACGAATACTGCCCAGAACAAAAATACAATTCGGCGGATAAATGGCAGATGCTCTAATAAAACTAAGGTTTCATTATGGACTAAATTAATAAAGGCAATTTCATTAAAGTTATTTCGCTGATCTTCATCAAAACGTTGTGCCGGATAGTGATCTACAGCAACGTTAGGATCATAAATTATCTTCCAACCAGCCCGCTTTAATGCCAGAGTAAATGCCATTTCAAAGTGTACTTGCGCTCCTGCACCACGCATCCGCTTATCAAAGCCTAATTGCCCGATTGCTTGGGTACGAAAACTCATATTTACGCCTTTGAGAACATCGACTTCACGAGGTTCTCCTACTCCCAGATGATGGTTGCCAATCACTCGCCCAAACCACTGCAACTGTCCAACTACTAAACGGGATTCGTCTTCTAATTTGCTGCCGTGGTGTATCCAATCACGTCCTCCCAGACCGCCGAGACGACTATCACAGGTAAAGTAAGCGGCGATGCGCTCTAACCAATCCGGGTGGGGTGCAGCATCATCATCAGTAATAGAAACAATATCGCCCTCCACTGCTGCTAGTCCGGCGTTGAGGGCTGCTACTACCCCCGGTTGTGTCACTTTCACAGTATGCAGTGGCAGTTTGTCTAGGTTGAATTGGGCGAGAAATTGCCAAGTTTCTACATCTGTATCGCGGACAACCACTATCACCTGATCAACAGGTTTAATTTGCTCCTGTAGCGCCAAAAGGCAGCGTGAGAGGTCTTGTGGACGGCGATAAGTCGGTATGAGAACGGTGTTCCGCATTCTTGCTTAACTCCTCAAATAGATCCACATAAGTTTGTGCCATCGTAGTCCAGCTATATTGTTCTGCCACAGAGCGAGCAACTTGACCCATCTGTTGCATCAGGGCGTCTACACTCACCAAAGATATCAACGCCAGAGCTAAAGCATCGATATCATCTGAGTCAGGTAAGACGATGCCACATTCTGGTGTCACTAACTCTGCACCTCCGGTAGCTGTGGCAGTAATTACTGGCAGTCCTGAAGAAAGTGCTTCTAACAATACGAGGGTGCAAGCTTCGTATCGGGAAGGAAAAACAAATAAATCTACTGAGCGCATAATTTCGGCGATATCACGTCGATATCCGACAAAATGCACGCGTTCACTTAACCCTAATGATGCTGCCAGTTGGGGAAAGGGGCTACCTTCGATATGACCCACCACCGCCAAATGTAAATCGGGAACTTTCACCAAGGCGTGCAACACTGTATCTAAATTCTTTCTCGGTGTGCGGATGTCTCCGGCGAACAGTGCTAGGGTAACGTTCTCTGGTAAACCTAATTTTTGGCGATGCCTACACCGGGCTACGCCGGAGCTTTCACCAGGGGTAAACTCTTCTAAGTCTACGCCATTGACAATTACGCGAATCCGAGAACGCGGTACACCAATGTTGACTAATTCCTGAGCTACCTTTTCGGATACAGCTATAACAACCTGCGCTTTTTGGAAAGCCTGTTTTTCCCAACGGGCATTAAAAGCCGTAAACAACCATTGGTAGAAACCATACAAATCGTGCCGGTTGCGGGAAATATGAACAGGCGATCGCAACCATGAACTGTGGACAAAATGTACAGCATTCACATCAGCCGCAGCCAGATTAATTGCTCCATTGATTTTAACTAAATCAATGCCAGAACGATTTTGACGTAACCAATCTGCACTTTTTTGGGCAAATATGAAATTACGAACAAATTCTGTGGGATAGCCTTTGACTGGAATTTTAACCCAATCAACTTGGCTATTATCTTCTAGTTCTGGTGCGACTTCACTAGCCAATAATGTCAGATGATGACCACGACGAATTGCTTCTTGAGCAACTTCGTAGTTTACTCGCCCCTGACCATCACCTTTTTTGATTTTATGGGTAACAATACAAATTTTCATACACTACGTCCCTTAATAATAAAATCTCAGGCAAAGGCGGAAAGTAAGAATTAAAAATAATCTTCTTCTTATTCTCTCTGTGTCGCGCCAGTTGCTACAACGGGGAGAACCCCCGCAACGCACTGGCTTCTCTGCGTCTCTGCGGTTAGTTAAAAAAATTACTTTCTACAACTCAAACAATACTGTTATATTATTCTGATATTTTCATTAACTTACTGGCTAAAAATCGGGGTGCAAAACTAAGACTAAGTGCCGCAATAGTTCGCAGAGTAAACTTTTGTTTTTTCAATGCCTGCCAAAAATAAGGACGTGCAGCTGCCATCTGTTGACTTCGTAGCAAACCAATTCCCAAAGTTGTATTAGCTTCCAACCATTTCTGTTGAAAATACGTCCTAAATTCCTGTAACCGAGCGTCTTCCATAAAGACTTGATAACAAAATATTTCGCTTTTAGCTTTGCGGATTTTTGCTTGCACATCTCGACTACCACTGAGCATAGTATCAGTTTGATCATGGGCACGATATCGCGTCAATCTTTCTGGATAGTAGTAAGCACCATAACCAGATATACAGCAAATATAGGTTAAATATAAATCCCACATACCGCCAACTTCTGAGGGAATACTATCCCAATTCACAAAAATATTGCGAATCACACAAGCTGCCGCAGTCGGTATACTTTTATCTATTAACCCAATTTTATAGAAAGGTTTATGAATTCCTGGTGTTAGTTTATCTCGCTTGTAACCACGTGTATTTTCTTCAGTCCCAGCATCCTTAATTATGCCATCTGCATCTATAATATATTGGTCACAAAAAGCGAGAATTAACTCAGAATTGGCTTCGAGAAGTGGTACAAGCTTTGCTAAAAAGTCTTCATTCCAGATATCATCATCATGGAGACTAGCAAGATATTTACCTCGTGCCATTTTGAAGGCGTGTTGCTGATTAGCTAACATACCCACATTTTGCTGATGTCGCCAAAATCGGATGCGTGAATCACCAAAAGATACGACAAGTGCTTGGGGATTTTCTGAACTACAATTATCAGAAATAATAATTTCAATATTTTGATAAGTTTGTTTTATAGCACTAGCGATCGCTTGCTTGAGATACTCTGGTCGATTATATGTGGGGATAATAACGCTGACTAAAGGTTGTTGGGGTTCTTGATGCAATAACATATTTTACTCACTTTATATTTCATAGTTAAAAAATGCAACATTTGATGTTTTGACCAAACTCAGCACAACTTTGCATAAATTTGTGGCGAATTGAGGGTTGAAATTTAAACGCATAGGCGCCTCGCCTTCCCGCAGGGTAGTGGCGCAGAGGAAAGCGCAGAGGTACGCAGAGAATTCGCTAGGAATTAATGAAATGTTCTACTAAACTTATTTAGCTTGAGGGATACTATATAATTTTTTAGCTCTACAAGGAAATTCAGCGATTGTTTTTGCATAAATTTTTCGCAGACTTTTTACATGAGCATTCATTGTAAATTCCTTCATCAATAAAGCATAACCTTGTTCGCCCATGTGTCGGCTTTTTTGATGATCTCTATACAATTCATTAATGGCATCAGCCAGTTTTTTGATATTATTACTTTCAACAAGAATCCCCGTTTCACCATCTCGTAAATGTTCTGGAATTCCTCCGACTGCACTACCAATTACAGGTCGATAACGAGAGTATGCTTCTAGAGTTACAAGACCGGCAGGTTCAGGCCAAACACTGGGAAAGATGACTGCAAAAGACTCTTGATAAAGTTTATTTAATTTATGGCGATCGCACCAACCATGCCAAGTGATTCGGTTACTCAATCTGAGGGTGTTTGCTAACTTTTCTAAACGGGATCGTTCCCAGCCTTCACCTGCGATATCAAGTTGAATTTCTGGGTCTGTATGTATTAAGGTTTTGAGTAACCATTCCAGACCTTTATCAGAAACAATCCGTCCAGCAAACAAAATTCTATGATTTTGGTGGACTTCTAAACTTAGAGGTGCAACTGCTGTTCGCGGTACAGATATACCACAGTGTAACGTTACAGTTTGCTCAGGGGGTACACCATTTTTAATCAACTCTTGTCGCACATATTCACTATTAGCAATAAAAGTAATTTTTATCTTTTTTAAGACATCTAAAAAGTTCTGAGTGGTTTGAAGTTCTCTAAAAGTTCTTAAAGGTCTACGGCTACCACATTTATCTACTAACTTACCCCAGGTACATCCTAAGTAAGAGAAGTTGCGATCGCAGATTGTGCGCGGCTCTGCTAAATATTTTGTGCCACTAGGACAGTAGAATGAGTGATTATGAACACTGAAGATAGTCGGACATTCGCCTGTAAGCTGCAATAGTAAATCTGGGCTGTGAATGTGCAATAATTTTAACTGGCTTTGGTCAACATTCTTAAGCGATTTTATCACGCGATCGCTAACATCAGGTGGTCGATGTTCAAACAGAGAAGCTAAATAAGTTTCAACACCTCCGCCTTCACCTACGTCAAAATTTGAGCATTGGTAAATTAGGTCTTTATCAAATATTTTCTGGTACATATTTTGTGTTCTTGTTCAGCGATAGCATTTCCCCAATAGGTAGGGGCGTACATCTATACGCGCCTACAGCCGATTCATCTGTGGCAAATATTTTGGGAAATTGATTTAATTTTAACGAAGTTTTGGATAAGGTTTCTAATCTGATGGCCTTACTTCATACTGCATTTGATGATATTTCCAAAGCTTACCTTTGAGTTCCAAGAGTTCTTGATATTTCCCTTGCTCTACTATCCGTCCCTGTTCTAAAACTACAACTTTATCTGCTTTAGAAATGGTAGAAAGACGGTGAGCGATCGCAATTACTGTTTTCCCAACAGATAGCTTTTCTAATGAATCTTGAATTAAGCGCTCAGATACAGAATCTAAGGCGCTAGTTGCTTCATCCAAAATCAAAATTTCTGGGTTCCGTAGTAAAGCTCGTGCGATCGCAATTCGCTGTCTTTGTCCTCCAGATAACCGCACACCCCGATCTCCTAATTGAGTATCAAAACCTTCCGGCATTTCCAAAATAAATTCTAGTGCATTCGCTAGTTGAGCAGCTTCTTTAATTTCATCATTAGTCGCTTCTGGAGTCCCGTAAGAAATATTCTGCCAAACATTAGTATTGAAGATAAAAGTATCCTGACTGACGACAGCTATTTTGCGCCGTAGGGAGTTAATTTCAAACTGCTGGACATCAATTTCATCTATGAAAAGATATCCATCTGTAGCATTATAAAATCGAGGAATTAAATCAGCAATAGTTGTTTTACCAGCACCAGATGCTCCGACTAATGCCGTCATTTTTCCCTTTTCAATAGTCAGGGTAATATTATGCAGTACTAGATTTTCCTCATCATAGCCAAAATCTACAGACACTAAATCTATTGACCTTTTTAAACCTTTAAACTCAAGTTTGCCATTTTTGAAGTAATATTTTTCATCACTTTTCAGCAGATTTTTAATGTTGTCTGCTGAACCATGTAGAGTACTGAGATATGCTCTCGTGCCATTAATATCTTGAACGAATGGTATGAAGCGAAATAGCACAAAGAAAAAGGTTAGCAAAGAAGCAACTTGTAGCGTTCCATTGGTAACAAGGCTAGTGAACGCCAAAATAATCATTCCGATCAATACTGTAGTTGCTACCCCTTCGGCAATTGGCTTAACAAGTGTCCAAGTAAACACAACTTTTGTTGTAGTACTTATTACCTTATCACTAGCTTTGTAGTAACGCTGACGCTCAAATTCTTGGGTACCACAGGAATGAACAGTGCGAATGCCATTAATAAATTCTATGGCTGTTGATGTAAAATTAGCATTAGCAGTTGTCATCCCAAAACTTGATTCTCTGACTCTAGCATTCAGAGTTGACAACCCCACACCTAAAAGTGTAAATAGTAATGCTGAAATCAGCGTTAGTTGCCATGATATCAAAAACATTGATATTAAGTAAACAAAGGTTGTGAGTCCTCTAGTTACTAAAAAGGCTGCGCCACTAAAACCCTGTCTAATCCTTTCGATTTCTGTGGTAATTGTGTTAATTAGTTCACCAGAACGAGTTTTAGCAAAGTAACTTAGCGATAAGGATTGTAACTGTTCAAAAATTTGTTTACGTAAGCGATCGGCAAGATGTAGTTGAGATAATTCAGTATAGACTTGAGAAAAGTAGTTAAAGGTTGCACGTAACCAAGTACTCAATAAAATCAGCAAGGATACGCGGTATAGACGATTAATTGCGGATGTTTTAGCACCCAGAATCCAAATATCAAACCAGCCTATTCCTGTGTGGACAGGTTGAGCATTGGGGCTAGTTAAACTTTGCAAAAAGGAAAGTAAAAAACCAATACTCACACCTTCAAAGGTTGCCGCCAGAACTGAAAATATCAGAGCTAAAATTGCAATTTTGCGAAAGTGTTTAAATTCTCGCAATATCAAATAGTTGTCTTGCCAAAAGCTGCTAGCTTTGAGCAGATTGCCGACTGGTTGAGGAAGTTTGAAATGCATGGAGTTTATAATAATAGTTTGGCAGGGTAGATAGACGGCTATAGATCAATACGGTTCAGTTAAGGCTTTACTTTTTGTCAAAGTGAATTTTTTTTAACGTAGACGCGGAGGGGCTTGCCGCAGGCTACCGCAGAGGCGCAGAGGACGCAAAGGAAAAGAAGGAAGAAATACTTAACTGAACTGTATTGCGCTATAGATTCTACGTGAGCAATTTTTGTTTTAGCTTAAGTGCGGTAGATGAAATCGTCAATTACCGCACAGATAAATTACAGTGTTTGGCTATCCAGATGTAAGAGGTGAGACTGGGCTTCTACTTCCCATGAAGCTGTAATTTCTGGTAGTTTATTTAGCTGTACTGCATCTTCTAAAGTCCAACAACAAGATCCGGTCAAACTCATGTCACCCCGCAGTACGTTAAATAACTGGGGCAAATTGTCAAGACCGTATTTATGCATCCAACGCCCTAGCGGTGTGATGTTGTGCTTTGTAGTTGTGCAAAACATCATCGCCTGAAAGAGTTTACCCCGTTCTCCAACACGCCACTCACGACAAAAAAGTGACCCTGGCGAGTAAACCTGCATTAATACAATCAATCCCAACATGACTGGACTTACTAATAACAGCAACACGAAAGCAGCAATCCAATCAATTAGTCGCTGTAATTGTCTCCAGGGATGGTTAGGTAGTTTATTGCTAGCGGGTATACTTAGGAATATTGGTTTTTGAGCTTCTTTACATGCATCTGCCCAAAAGCTGAGTAAAGCCTCACCCAATTTTGGATCTATGCTTACCAAACTTACAGGAGAATGTTGTAAGCATTCTACTAGCGATCGCTTACTATTTAATGAAGGCAGATATGGTTGTTTAACTCGTCCAAGCGGCTTCACTAACAGCTTACCCCGTCGCCAATACAGTGTGCAGTCCCCACGATTATCTTGGTTTTGCTGGGTTACATCATATAAATTCTCTAAAGTTGGAATTATTGAAATTGTCATATGTCTTTGGGATTATACAGGAGTTAATTGCTGAGGAGTTATCAAAGGCTATCAATGCCAAAGACCCAAATTCAAATCTGTTGTAAGTCCAAAAAGTTGGAGATATTCGTAATTCCTAATTATGTCATGTCCGCCTAATCACTTGTTAAAAAACTCTCGGCGTTAGCCTAAACAATGAGTCTTTAAGCGAACATGATATTAGATGTAGTCTAAACCGCAGTCTGAAACAAAGCTACCTGTGGAGTTAGGGGTCTTAAACCCTATGCTTAATTACGAGCAACTTTACTATTAATATTCATGGGCAAATGATGATTTTCCGGAAACTACTGACAGTAGAGAAATGTAGAGGGAAATTACCCATGAATCTATATCTACGTTTAATTACGCTGAGGTGTTCATTGTCTCGATATTAACAAAACCAGTCCACTGTTATCTTCTAGCCTTTTTGAAGGTGCTTTAATCTCTAGATTATAAGACTATGTAGAAATAGCGATCGCACAAATAAATTCTTTATGTACTCTTTAAAGATTTCGTGATTTCCCTGAAAAGTTATAAAAATAGCATAAATATACTGAATTTTTCCTGATCGTAACAAAATTAAATTTTGATTATAAAAAAGCCAACTTAGAGCCAGCCAGGGCGAATGGAATTCGCGGCTACACAAACAAAGTCCGCCTGCGCGGACTAAGGAAAAAATTGAATGTTTGAAACCCACGGAGGTGGGTTTAGCCTGTGTAGACGCGGTTTCTAACCGCCCTTCTAGCTATTTTTCCACAGCTTGTCGCAGCGCTAATTGTTGTTGTTTGATATTTGGTACGTAATTAATGCTAGAGTTTGATACCCCGTTAGCTACAACCCCAATTAGATTTAACTTACTTAACATGGCTGTAGCTTGAGTCAGCTGACTTCGCGTTACAATACCAATGCTTGCCACCATGATCACGCTACGACAAGATGATGCGGTAAGCATGGCATCCACCAAGCCGAGAACTGGGGGAGCATCTATGAGTACCAAATCGTAGTTTTCCTCAAATGCTGCCATTAATTGCATCATCCGAGGGGAACTCAACAGATTAGCTGGATCAGCAGGTTTGGGGCCAGCAGTCAAAATATCAATGTAGGCGGAACCTGAGTATTGAAGACTAATTTGATTGGGTAGAGTTGCATCACTCGCCAATAGAGTTGAAAGCCCCTGTTCATTAGGAAGATTCAGTTGTACGTGCAGACTGGGATCACGTAAATTAGCATCAATTAGCAACACCTTTTTGTGTAAACGGGCAGCACTCATTGCCAAACCCAACGCCAAAGCTGATTTACCCTCATCGGCTAAAGCTGAGGTGATCATCAAAGATTTCAAGTTAGTAACAGTATTTAAAAGTTCAATGTTTTTGTAAATCAGATCCAGCGATTCCCAACGTGGTGGAGATTGCAATACCTGAATTGTCCAAGGAGCAAGAACTTCTGGCTTACCAAAAGGCAACTTAATCATTGATTCTCTAGGTTTTGCTGGCGGTAATTTGGGAGTTGTTCCCAACAACGGCATGGCCATTTGCTTCTCTAACTCAGCAGTGGTATGAACTGCATCATCAGCCGATTCCCGAATAAAGGCAGCAATACCTCCTAACATGAACCCAACGACAGCACCTAACAGTAAGTTCTGCTGGAGATTGGGGCCTAATTGTGCGCCTTTTTGGGGTTCTTCTACAACTTCCCAATTAAATCCACCCTTGGAAAGTTCTTGCCGTAATTGCTGTTCTGCTCTTAAAAGTTGCTCTAATCTTTCACGACTAAATTGCAACTGCGGTAGCATTCGATTGTAATAAGCCAATAGAGGCGGGAAGCGTTTAATTTCCAAACGTAGCTCGTTTTCTTTTTGGGCTAAAGTTTGATCGCGAGCAGTTAAAGCAACAATAGTGGTCTGCGTTTCTACTAGCTGACCAGCAAGGCCGAGATCAATTTGACCAAGCTGCCCTCGTTCGAGAAGAGAATCTCCAGAAGTGAATCCACCAGCAGACTTTTCACCTAAAGTTCTTCCTACCTCTTGTTGCAATAATTCCTTCTGGCTCTGAAGCTGTTCTTTGAGCTTTTGCACACTCGGAGTTTCATCTGTAAACCGTAAGCGTTCTTGTGCTAGTGCTAGTTCGCTTTTTTGGATTTCGTTCAATAAGCCTTGATAGCGAGTAGATTGACTCAGACGAGAAGCAACTAGAGCATTTTGGGGAGAACGATTAAGTTGTTCTTCTAAAGATTTTTGACGTGCTAAAGCTTCCCCATATTGAGCGCGAGTTGTCTGTCTTTCTTGGGCAATATTGTTCAAAGCTGTCTCAATTGCTTTGGCCTGTGACTCTGGATCAATTAAGTTCTGATTTCTCCGAAACCTTTGTAAATTTGTCTCAGATGCATTTACTTCTTGACTGGCTTTACTTAACTGTTCCCTAATAATTTGCAGACCTTTTTGTAAACGCGAATTCTGTTGTTCTTTGTTATATTCCACATAAACTTGTCGAATTGCACTCAGAACTTTTTGTGTCTTTTCTGGATCTCCAGCAGTGTATTCAACTTGAAAGATTTTAGTAGCGACATTATCTTCTTTGCTCCTGAGTTGAGTTAAGACCAAAGAAGCTTTAATTTCAGTTGAACTTATATCTGGATAATCAGACTGAAGTTTATCAACTGCTTTTTGGATAAGTCCCGAACTTTGCATCAAGTTAAGCTGTGTGGCAGTATCTATGACCACATTAGAGTCAGTAAACTGGTTGTCTAACCCAGCACCTTCTGTCTTACCTTGATAGTTAGGTTCTACGAGCAGTTGCATGGAACTTTTATAAGTAGGCTTAGTCTTAAAAGTTACTAAGCCTGCAAGAGCAATACAAGTAATTAATACTGCTAAGAACCAAGGAAATCTCCTCACAAATACGGCAAACAATTGACCGTAACCTACTTCACTTTCCGAAGCTGGAGTTATCTGAGGATTTAGACTAGTTTGAACCACTTTTATTATCCTTGTCTTCGAGATTTACGCTAAGAGATTCTCCGAAGAATACCTATTTTTTTACAACCCGCCAACGAGAAGATAGAAAATAAATAGGTAATCTTATAGTGAAAGAGATTCAGAAATCAAATGAATAATTGATGCACACCACAAGCTTGATTAATAATTTGCTCAACTTTCCCAAAGAATGCCTTCTCTGAAAAGTTTGTTACGGCATGATTACGGATGCGATCGTAATCCCAAGAAATGCCATTAGCTTCTAGTAATGCGATTTGTAAAGATTCGGGTGTTTGCCTTTTGAAAAAGACTCCTGTTTCACCTGGGATTTGAGTATCTAATACTCCACCTGCTCCATAGGCGATGACTGGTGTACCACTAGCATTAGCCTCTACTGGAACTAATCCGTAGTCTTCTAGGGCTGCGACAATAATAGACTTGGCTTTGGAAAACAAGTCTTTGCGGGTTCTATCACTTACATGTCCTAAGAACTCAATATTTTGTAATGCTTTTGATTTTAATCGTGCTTGTTCTGGCCCGTCACCTGATATTAATAACCGCCACCCCAGCCAGTTGAAAGCTTCGACTATTATATCAAGCCGCTTATAACTGATCATCCGAGCGGAGGCCAGATAATATTCATCTTTTATATCTGAAAAAAGAAATTTACTAGTATCAATTGGATAGTTGACCATCATTGCCTTTTTGCCATAAATATTTTCAATACGGCGGGCAACAACACTAGAATTAGCAATGTAAAGGTCAGGTTCCTGTGAATATTTCAGGTCTACCTTTCTCATGACTTGAAATACTTCTTCGATTAAAGGAGCAAAATATCTATAGTCTCCATACTCTTTTAAATAAGTTGCTGTATCCCATAAGAAACGGGTGACATTATGGCAAAAACAAATGTGGTGGGCATTGGGATTTTTTCGCACTGCTTTGGCGAAGCTGGTGCTACTGCTAATAATTAAATCGTAATCTTGCAGATCCAAGGCACGAAAGGCAGGAAAATATAGAGGAGCCATCGACCTGAAATATTTTGCTGCACACGGAATCTTTTGTAAGAAAGTTGTATTAACTATGCGATCGCCTAGATCAATAGTTTTTTCTGGATCGTACAAAGATGTGAAAATATCTGCTTCAGGATAGCGTTTACAAAGCAGTTCAAACACACGCTCTGCCCCACCTCGCTGGGTTAAATAATCATGGACTAGAGCAATTTTCATGAATTTGACCTAAAGTTTCGATCAGGTTTGTTTCAACGCTCCCCAGCAACTTACTATCAACAACTTTAGTGTTCCGCAGTTAAACCGGCGGTTAAATGGGCGGTTAGAAACCGCGTCTACACAGGCAAAACCCACACTTCGACAAGCTCAGTGACCGCCTCCGTGGGTTAAGAACCCTCAATTTTTCCTTAGTCCACGGAGGTGGACTTCGTTTGTGTAGCCGCGAATTCTATTCGCCCTGACTCTACGCCCCTACAGCCAATTCATTTGTTGCAAATATTTTTGAAACCGATATTACCCAACTGCTACCAAGATTTTTTCTGGGGCGAAATAACTGTTTTGCTCAGTTCGGAGTTGGTCGCAGAGTCTGCCTTCAGGTAATTCTACATCCTCATAAGTGAGGACTTGATCCTTAGAAATATCTCGTTTCAGGCGACACCCTTCAGCTAAACCAATTGGTAGGAGATTTTGCTGTTGGACGATATCGGAATTCTCACATTGTCCGTAGGTCATATAGTAGCCGATGCCATCTAAGGTTTCTCCTGCTTTCAGGTCGATTTTGGCGGTGGTGACAACATCTACTAGCGGACCTGCCAGTGGAGACATAACGGCATCACCGAATAAGACAGCACGCGCTACGGACAAGGGAACTTCAAAATGACAGAGGTGATAAGGAGTATAGAAGCTGTAAAGAGGACCTTCGCCTAATTTGTATAAGTTGAGATAGTGCTGTTGCTTGGGGTCGTCGTGAGTAGCAAATACATATACGCCTGGGCCAGGTTTTGCTCCAACTACATAATCGACAATGCCGCCCAGTTCCTTGAGTTGTTCAACATTATATAACTGGGTCATTTCATCGACATAACCGTTGAAGTCATATCCCAACATTCCCCGTTTGGCGACTTTCATGCCTGTGGCATTGGCAACGATCGCTTGCTCGAAGGAAATTTTGGTTCCGTCGGCAAAGCTAGCCACCATGTGGGGCTTTTGACCCCAACGTTTAGCAAATCCTTCCTGGGTGGTGGGATTGCGATAGGGGTCTTGGAGTCCTTTAATGTTACCGCACAATAAGGGAGTTAAACCAATGCTTTTCACAAAGCGGTAAAGGTTCATTTGTACCCCTGGCTGATCGCCATCACAAGCGCTGAGGATGACGCCTGCTTTGTCGGCATACACTTTCAGGATGGGGCCAATGGTGCCGTCGAGTTCGGCATTCATCATGATCACATGTTTGCAATGGGCGATCGCTTCCATGACGATCACAGCGCCAAATTCCACTGCACCTGTGACTTCGATTAGTGCGTCAATACCCTCAGCCCGACACAGTAACTTAGCGTCTTCTGTGACTGCATATTTACCGTTAGCGATCGCATCTTCTAATTCGCTGACAGTTGCAACAACTTGAATTTCTTCAATTCCGGCTTCCGAATAAGCTTGTTTAGCTGCATCAATCTGGCGATTGGAGATAGCAACTAACTCCATTCCTGGCACTGAATTGACAATTTGGTTGGCAATTCCTCGACCCATAAAACCAGCACCAATCATTCCCACTTTGATAGGATTTCCTGCTGCTGCACGGGCTTGTAAGGCGCGATCGATAATAATCATGAACTAAACTCCTTTTTGGAACTGTTTGTTGTGTTACAAATTCTCGATAATTTTGTACTTAATAATTTGTTACACCTAAATATTAAGTACATTTTCACGGGAATTGCTGGCTCGTCTACATGAGACTTAACCCACCTTTACTTGCGGAATGCTACGCGAACGTAGGTTAAGAACCCTTGATTTTGTATTAGTCCGCGCAGGCGGACTTGGTTTGTATAGCCGCGATTTCTAATCGCCTGGGCTAAGTACTAACTAGCTGTTTGCTAGATGCTATCGAACCAGTCTGTTTTTTCTGACTATGATTTTCGATAATTTGCTCCACAGCATTTCTATAGGCTTGGGCAAATTTTTCTTTGGTATGATTTGCTCTTGCATATTCCCAAGCCTGACGAGACATCAGCTTTAGGTTTTCAACAGGCAAATTGGAAATACTTCTAACTTTCGCCTTAATTTCTTCAAGGGAAAGATTATCGAAAATCACACCAAAATCATGAACATCCACACCAGATTCGTAGCTTAAAATCGGAATTAATCCAGCTTGTAAGCTAGTTATTACTGCTCCTGCTTGTCCCTCAGAAACAGAAGGATAAACAAGTCCCAAACAATTATTTGTAACCTTTAAAAAGTCAGGACTGCTAACATCAATCCAACCATAGGTGTGAATGTTAGGTGTTTCATACAGTTCTTTATAGAAAGCTTGCTCAAACTCTTTGTCATTACTTACCGGGCCACAAACTGTTAAATTGTATTCCGGCATTTGGGCAAAGGCATCTAAAACTAAGTCTAACCCTTTGAGAACTAAAGCACTACCACCAAACCACAGAAAATTCTTTCTTACCGCTTCAAAGTCTTTCTCGTCGGGAGAGGGATAAACGAGTGACGAAGAAATGGGAATACGATACATTGGTTTGTTCGCATATTTGAATGTATCAACTGTGAAATTGTTGCCCAATACAGTAGCGTAATCGGCATATTCAATTCCCAAGTTGGGCGTTTCAAATCGCTGTGGACGTAGGGTAATTCCTTTGCGCTGTTGGAGTTCTAGAAGTCTATTGCATTCAGCTGCATTGCGAAATATCATATTAGCAATGTCAACGTGGAAAATCTTGATGCAATCTTTATTCAGCTTTGGTGCAAGCGCTTCTAAACGATGACGGATATCAATGAAAAATGCGTAGTCTTTTTGAGGAACGAATTTATCATTGTGGAACTGGATAACATCAACGTTATAGCCCAGGTCTAAAAAAGTTTGGGCAATTAGTAGACATTCCCAGTTCCAACTCTGGTCATTGGGGATAGGCTGACCTGGTTTTATGAGAAATGGTTCAATCCGATAAGAAAGAAGTACATTACCTTTAGAAGGCTGTTTAGGCTTTAGGGAAACAACCTGTAAGGTCTTAGCGTAATTGATGCGAGCTTGGACTTTTTTGGAGACAAAAGAGATAGTATTACCGACACGAGATAGAATACTATTTAGCATTTATTTCTACCTAAATTAATTATTTTACCCTCGTATAGAGGAGCCAGTGTGTTGCGCGGATTAAGAGCGTTGTAGCAACTGGCGTCGCGCAGAGAAACAGCCTATAGTTATCTAGAAGCTGTACCGCCAACAGTCATCATTCTCAACAAAGGCCAATTTAAATCTTTCTCAGATATTTCAGTCACATCTAGAGGCCAATCAATATTAAAGAATGAATCGTCATAGCGTAAACCTCTTTCATACCCCGGCGTATAAAATTCACCCACTTGATATACGACTTCAGTTTCATCTGTGAGTGCTTGATAGCCGTGAGCAAACATTTCTGGAACATACAAGGCGCGGTGGTTTTCTGGAGTTAGTTCTACACCGATGTGTGATAAAAAGCTGGGAGATTCAGGACGCATATCAATAATTACGTCATAAATTGCGCCTTTAGTACAGCGAATTAATTTCGTTTCTCCTGCTGGCAGAATTTGATAGTGCATTCCCCGGATAGTGCCTTTTTTGTAGTTAAAAGACAGGTTACATTGAGCAACTATTGGCTTTAAGCCGTGTGCTTCAAATTCTTGAGCGCAGAAAGACCGAGCAAAAAAACCACGGTGGTCTGGTTTTTCTTCTAAGTCAATAATAAATGCGTCTTTGAGTGCGGTTTCGGTGAAAATCATATATTTCTTTGAGATGAATGTTGATTACAGAAAATACTTCTTAACTGCTTAGTGTTTGCACCACAAAATAACAGTAATTAACGTGGATTTAATCACCTACAACTTTGTTGGGTGCGTTACCTTCCTAACGCACCCTACGAAAGGGTATTAAGTCGAAACTTTAACTGCATCTGATGTAGAACGTAACTCTGCTCTGGGATAAGTATCATCCCAATATTGGGTGCAGAGGTCTGGTCGTTCGGGAGGGTTGGCGGTGTAACAAAAGAATAGCGCTGACCGTTCTTCTGTGCGGACTCTGCCGTGATGCAAAGCATTTTTTGTATCTACAAGAACCACTGTACCTGCTGGGCCTGGGCAGGATTTCCAAGCTGATTTGGGGATGACTGGTTTTACTTCTTCATCATCGATACCCATATAGCCTGACTTCCAAAGTTTGTAATAAAGTCGAAAATAATTCCAACTAAATAAGGAAGTTAAAGAGCGCGGAATATATTCAAAAGGCCCAGTTTTTTGTTCTACATCATTCAAGTAAATAAAGATTTTGATAATGCGACGGTCTTCTGCATCGCTATGCCATAGCAATGTCCCAAACTGATGTTTGCTAGGAAAATCTTTGCGTAAATGTACACCATGAAAAGCAACAGGAAGACCAATATAATTTTCGATGATGTTGAGCAGTCTTTTCTCTATCCCCCAAGCATAAAATTCTGGTAAACCTGTAACTGTAGAAATTTGGGGTAACTTTTCATCTAGATGGTCGTTGTTGGAATTTTCCATCTGAGACAATTGATGGTAAGCAGCTTTGAGCAGTTCTGAGCTAGAGTTTAACCCTAAATCTGCCAGTGTTGTGACGCAAACGCCATCTTTTTTGAGTGCATTAACGATGTTGCGATCGCGTCCTTCCAAAGCTGGCAGATTTCTGCTATGCTGCCAACGGGCTACATAATATTTAAAGTCAGAAGACAGTGTAGATATTTTGTGTTTAATTGCGTTAAACATGGTGTGAATACCTTCTAATTTTGATGTATATTTATCAGCAATTTAGTAGCTCATGACTTATAATTCCGCACTTCTTGAGTAGATATTTCAATTGATTCTGCTAATCTGAACTCTTTAGAAACCATCACGTCAAAAGCACACAAACTGACTAAAGCCAAAAATGGAACTACTGTTTTGATGGCGGACATAGGCCATCTTCTTAAAGCACCTAAGAAAACTTTCAAATTGACTTCTTTACCGTTCTGCAAAAGCATCCGCCTGCAAAACTGCTTAGAATATCCATTCTCTTCCAGTTTCAAAATCACTTCGGGTATGTGTTTGTATTGCATTAATAGTGCAGATTTTGGTTCTTTTTGCCAATAACTCACACCAACAACACATTCCAAATAAGTTTCCTTAGTAACAATTACACTGCCATTAGCAGCACAATATCCGGCCAAATATGCTAAAGATATCCAGTTATTCTCAGCATCTTGCCAATTTTGGAGAGCGCGTTTTACTAGGTCAGTGCGGTAGATTGTAGCAGTCAGAAAAATAACTGCGCCGACACTTTTTGAGAAACAATGCTCAAATATAGCTTTACCATCACCATCACCATCTTCGGTATCAATATCAAACCAGCGATTACCAACAATTGTTGGTGGATGAACTGGTTCGCCAGTAATTTGGTTACGACCAGAAAAGTTGAGGAACAATAATGATAAATTTTCATGTTCCTTGAGTTTACTAATCACATAAGCAATCGCTCTATCTTGAATTGGGTCATCATCACCAATTGTCCAAACATATTTTGTTGTAGTAGATTTTAGGCAATACATAATATTTTTTACCACGCCTAAATTCTTTAAATTTTTATTTGATTTAAATGTGATGCTGCTAAGTATTATTTGCCATTTTTGGATCACCTCCTGAGTGTTATCTGTTGAACAATTATCAGAAACCAAAATTTCACAGTCATCTTCAAAACCTTTGATAGCTTGAGCCAGCCATGCTAACTGTTTATCAAGTAACTCAGCACGATTATAAGTCGGTATAGCAATGGTCAGTAATTTAGACATGGCAATAAATAGTAGTTAATAAAATTGGTGCATAAGTGGTTATTGCCAAGAAGTAGTGTTAACAGTAATTTGGCAATTAACATACTAAATTACAGGCTAGTCTCTAGCTGTTTGGGTGGAAAAAGAATTGCCCAAGCTGATATGCTTAACAAACGTAGGTAAGGAATAAATATCTTGATTGTCAACAGAGGCCAGCGTTTTAAAGCACCTAATAATATTTTCAAGTCAGTTTTTTGTTGGAAATTCTGCCAAATCATTTCCTGACAAAATTTATGAGGATATCCTACCTTTAGTAGTTTTATATAAACTTCAGGTATGTACCCATATCGCATTCTAAAATTCCATGTTGGGTCAAGGTCTAAAAGACTAGCGCCCATAGTACATTCTAAATAAGTGTCCTTAGTGATAATGACACTTCCATGAGCAGCGCAAAACGCAGTCCAATATGCTTGAGATGCCCAATTACTAGTAGCAGATGGCCACTTTTGTAAAGCTTGTTGTACTATATTTGTACGATAAATTGCTGCTGATATAAAAAGTACACCACCAAAATTTTCGTTGAGATAACCTTGGAATACAGCTTTACCATCAACTCTTAGCTCATCGTTATCACTATTTAACCAGCGTTCTACAACAAGTTGACCTGTTCGTTTTTGGCGACCGGAGAAGTTTAAAAACATTAGCGCTAAATCTGAATGTTTTTTTAGTGTTGTTAACACATAATCTAGAGTTCTCTCCTGAATTGGATCATCATCACCAATTGTCCAAATATATTTACTGGTTGGAGCTCTCAAACAACAAGCAATATTAGCCATGACGCCGATATTTTCGCTATTTCTGTTTGACGAAAATCTGACATTACTAAGAATTATCTGCCACTTTTTAATTATCTCTTGGGTATTATCTGTAGAGCAATTATCAGAAACAAAGATTTCACAGTCAGATTCAAACCCTTTAATAGATTTAGCTAGCCAAGTCAGTTGTTTATCTAAAAGCTGGGCACGATTGAATGTTGGAATGGCGATGGTCAGCAATTTATTCATATTAAGCTCAAATCTGTAGTTAAGTAGGTACTAACAGCAGCTTATTAATTACTAAGCTGCTTTCCAGTTTGATTTCTTGCGGTCTGCTGGCAAAAAATTTAGAGGAGATACGCCTTTTAATTACTCTTGTTACTAATTCTTTATTCTCAAAACAATTAGTAACAAGAAGCATTTTCTGGCTTATACTTAGTAATTACGATGCTAGTAAAAGCCTATCCGGAATAGGAGATGGATAAATTTTTACTTCAGGAATTGGCACTACAAACTGTCCACCCCACTCGCTAATAAATGCCATTTGTTCCATAATTTCTTCCTTGAGATTCCAAGGTAAAATTAGGACATAATCGGGTTTTGTTTCGCGGATTTTGTCTGGTTCAAAGATGGGAATATGAGTTCCAGGTAAAAATAAGCCTTGCTTGTAGGGACTGCAATCTACTGTGTAATCAATAAAATCTTTCCCAATCCCACAGTAATTGAGCAATGTGTTGCCTTTGGCTGGTGCGCCATAACCAGCGATTGATTTACCTTCGGCTTTAGCCGTCAATAGAAAATTTAATAGCTTGTGCTTTGTTTGTTTGACTTTCTCGGCAAATGTAATGTAAGTCTCTATCTGATGCAGTCCAGCAGCGATTTCTTTTGCTTTTAGATGGCTAACTCGGTCGCTAATGCTAGGATTATCAGCGTGATCATGTTTGGCATAAATTCTTAGAGAACCGCCATGAGTTGATAATTCTTCTACATCAAAAAGTTGTAATTTGTGCGCTGCAAAAATTTTTTCGATAGTCAGGAATGAGAAGTAAGAAAAATGCTCATGATAAATCGTATCAAACTGATTTTCTTGGATGAGTTGTAAAATGTGAGGAAACTCCATCGTCAAAATGCCATTGGGTTTGAGGATGAGTTTCATCCCAGCGATGAAATCGTTTAAATCCGGTACATGAGCTAAAACATTATTGCCTATCAAAAGATCAGCTAATTTTCCTTGCATCACTAGTTCTTTAGCAATTTCAACTCCAAAAAACTTGTTGATACTAGGAATGCCTCTACCTTGGGCAACCTTGGCGATATTTGCTGCTGGTTCTATTCCTAAAACTGGGATTCCCTTTTCTAAAAAATATTGCAGTAAGTAGCCGTCGTTGCTGGCAATTTCAATAACTTGATTATGATGATTAAAGCCAAACCTTTCTACCATCATATCAGTGTAAGCTTTAGCATGTTTTAGCCAACTTACGGAGTAGGAAGAAAAATAAGCATAATCGCTAAAAATGCGATCTGGAGTTTCAAACTGTTCTAATTGAACTAAGAGAGTCTCTTCAGAAACATAAGCATGAAGAGGATAAAATTTTTCGGCATTATTTAGCTGTTCTGCTCTCAGATAAGCATTGGCTAAAGGTGACATTCCTAGCTCAATAAAGGTTTGGTGCAGAGGTTGACCACTGAAACGACATTTTGCGATCGCCATAATTTTCAACTCACTGATTACAAATAATTTGATGGATGAAATAATTCCGAATAAATATTATTTACTTCGGAATTATTAATGTTGTTAGTGTGTAAATAATGATGTATTTACACACTAATAGCTAATATCTACTTTTTATTCCAGAAGAAATCTTTGTCAATTTGCTCGGTACGAATCAGATACTCTAACTGCTTTAAGCGGGTAAATCCTCTAAATAAGAAAGTATCTTCAGCCATATCTATTTGACTGAATAAATCAAATAGCTGTTGGGCACCAAGTTGGGCATCCCAATCACATTTAAATCCGGGTAAGATTGTGTTGATTTTTGCGAAGGATACCCGATAGCTGCGGTTATCTCCGGCGTTGTCACCAAAGGACAATTTACAATCGGGGAAAATATCAGCAATAATTTCAGCGATTTCTTTGACGCGATAGTTGTTTGCTGTATCTCCTACGTTGAAGATTTGATTATGTACAATATCCCGTGGTGCTTCCAAGGTGCAAACTATTGCTTTGCAAATATCCAATGCGTGGACTAATGGCCGCCAAGGTGTACCATCACTGGTCATTTTGATTTGTTTGCTAGTCCATGCCAACCCTGCTAAGTTGTTTAAAACAATATCAAAGCGCATTCTGGGAGAAGCACCAAAGGCTGTGGCATTCCGCATAAAGGTGGGAGAAAAGTCATCATCAGCTAGTGGTCTAACATCTCGTTCTACGAGAGTTTTGCATTCTGCGTAGGCTGTTTGGGGATTAATTGGGGATTCTTCTGTAACATCACCTGCGGTAGCAACACCGTAGACACTGCACGAAGACATATATACGAAGCGACGCACACCCATAGCCTTAGCCAGACTAGCCAGACGAACTGAACCTACATGATTAATTTCGTAGGTAATATTTGGTGCCAATTGTCCGGCTGGGTCATTGGAGAGTTCCGCCATGTGAACTATTGCTTCAATACCTTCCAAATCATCAGGGGTGATGTTGCGGATATCTTTGTTGAGGGTTTTGGGTGTTACACCACTAGGGTTGTACAGCCAACCAACTTTATAGAAACCGGTATCTAGACCAATAACTTCATGTCCCCGTTCAATTAATAGAGAAGGTAATAACGAACCTAGATAGCCTTCTGTGCCAGTTACTAATATTTTCATTGTGGTTAATGCCTTTGATGAGTTAAATTCTTCGTTTAGTAGGGTCGCACAGCAACTGTGCGATGCATCCAAAAGGGAACCGCTATCTGAATCTGCTAACAGTCATTACGTAGTTACTAAAACCTTTTGCAGGCTTACCCATTGGGTAGCAGCACTCTATAACGATTCTTAATTGATGCACTACACTTTTTTCTTGTGGGATGGACATCTTTGCCCGTCCCTTGTATTTCCAGGCGAACAAGTCACCCCACAAGATTCATCCCTTAATTCAGCAGTTCCGGAAATAACAACTATCTATCTATGCAGTTACTACATTATCTAGATGCGAGATTTGGGGAATTTGAGTTACCAGCGCTTTGCCAATTTCTAGAGAGGATGTGGCAGCCGGAGAAGGAGCATTGCAAACATGGATGGAGTTTTGACCGGAAACAATCAAAAAGTCGTCTACAAGCTTACCATCGTTCATTAAAGCTTGAGCGCGGACTCCTGCATGGGTGGGAACTAAGTCTTTTGCTTGAACTTCGGGAATTAGTTTTTGCAAACTTCTGGTAAAGGCTGCTTTACTAAAGGAACGAATAATTTCTTGGATGCCTTCATCAGCGTGTTTTGCCGCTAACTTCCAAAAACCGGGATAGGTGATGACTTCCAGAAAATCTCGCAGGTCAAAGTCGGTTTTTTTATAACCTTCGCGTTTGAGCGACAGAACGGCGTTTGGCCCTGCATGGACGCTACCATCAATCATTCGGGTAAAGTGGACACCTAGGAAGGGGAAATCTGGATTGGGAACTGGGTAAATTAATGTCTTGACCAGATAGCGTTTTTCTGGGGTGAGTTCGTAATATTCTCCCCGGAATGGGACAATTTTTGCTTGGGGTTCAACTTGACCTAGTTTGGCGGTGCGATCGCTATGCAATCCAGTACAATTAATTACAAAGCGTGTTGCAAAGTTACCGTTGTTTGTTTCCAATACCTGATTTTCACCACTTGGGGAGATTTTCAGAACTTTTGTATTCAGGTGTAAATCCCCACCTTGCTGTTCAATTAGCTGGGCGTATTTCAAACAAACTTGCTTGTAATTAACAATCCCAGTTGAGAATACCCGAAGCCCACCTACACATTTTACGTGAGGTTCAATTTCCTTGACTTCTTCCGGACTGATTCTCTGGACTTTTATGCCATTGTCTAAGCCGCGTTTGTAGAGATTTTCTAAGCGTGGTAGTTCTTGTTCTTCAGTTGCAACAATCACTTTACCACAAACTTCATGCTCAATTCCATGCTCTTGACAAAACTCTACCATAGAGCGAGAACCATCACGACAAAATTTAGCTTTGAAACTCCCTGGCTTGTAGTAAATACCAGAATGAATCACCCCGCTATTATTGCCGGTTTGATGAAATGCCCATTGGCTCTCTTTTTCTACTACTAAAATACGCGCATTGGGATAGCGTTTTCCTAAAGCCAACGCTGTAGAAAGTCCAACTATTCCCCCACCGATAATTGCAAAATCATACATTAGTATTATTCTACTTGAAATTACAGTAAATCTATGAACTGGGGAGTGGGGAGTTAAAATTCCTAACTCCTGTACAGACGCGATTAATCGCGTCTCTCTTTCTACCAAACCTTCCAAGGAGCCTGACTATTTTTCCATAGCCCTTCGAGATAGTTTTTATCGCGTAAAGTATCCATCGGTTGCCAAAAACCATGATGTTTAAAAGCAGATAGCTGTTCCATATCAGCTAGCTTTTCTAATGGCTCTTGTTCCCACACCGTAGAGTCATCAGCAATCAAATTGATTACTTCCGGTTCTAACACAAAATAACCGCCATTAATCCAAGCTCCATCACCTTCAGGTTTTTCTCGAAAGCTGGTAATTTTAGTTTGCTCATTTCCTAAAGAAATGGCTCCAAAACGTCCGGCTGGTTGAACGGCTGTGAGTGTTCCTAAACTATTTTGTTGTTTATGAAACTTAACTAGCTCGGTGATATTAATATCACTTACACCATCACCATAGGTAAAACAAAAAGTTTCATTACCAAGATGTTCGCTGATTCGCTTTAAGCGTCCGCCTGTCATTGTATTATCACCCGTATTTACTAAGGTGACACGCCAGGGTTCAGCATAACCAGAATGGACGTTCATCTGGTTAAATCGCATGTCAAATGTAACATCTGACATGTGTAAGAAATAGTTAGCAAAATACTCTTTAATTATGTAACCTTTGTAACCACAACAAATGATGAAGTCATTAATGCCGTGAGCAGAGTAAGTTTTCATTATGTGCCAGAGAATTGGCTTACCACCAATCTCAACCATCGGCTTGGGTCTGATACTAGTTTCTTCACTGAGGCGTGTACCAAGCCCTCCAGCCAAAATCACCGCTTTCATGCAATTACCTCGGAGATTTGTAGGGATATTATTATTTGACTTTATCGACATGAAGAGGATGCACTTAAATAGAGAAAAATTGATTTCTGATTTCTCTTTCTCAGTCAACAATCTAACTGTAATTTTCGCCAAAATTATGAAGGAAATATAAATTAAAATCTTTTCTATATAAAAGCTCTATGAATATCTAGAAATACGGAAATCAATTACTCAATTAAATAAAAATGTCACCCATAAAATAACTAGGATTAGCGTCAGCTAACCCTAGTCAGGCTTGATTTATGAAATCAAAACTAATGATATGTCAGTAACAAAACTTACTTGTTTTTAGTTAGTTTTTTGGATGCTAGTTGAGCCTTGGAATAAAGGGTCACATTTGTTTTCTACGACTACGCACATATTACTGAGTGCTTGCTGATAATTATCCATATCCTCTTGGTCAAGAAAGATTTTGGCAGATGCCTGTATATCTTGGATAGCTTTCGTCTGGTTTTTGTTAGATTGACTACCGCCATATTGTGCCAGTTCATAGCGAACCATACCTCGTTTGAGATATGCTTTAGCTAGTTTGGGGCTAATAGTTAATGCTTGGTTAAAGTCAGCGATCGCTAGCTGATATTCTTGCTCATAATTGCTGCTATATTGAGCAATTTGATAATAGACAACACCCCTCTGAAAGTAAGCTTCGGCTTTGGATACATTAAGTTTTATTGCCTGAGTAAAATCTGCGATCGCTCTTTTGTAACCTTGTTGAGATTCACCGCTATATTTGGCCATTTGGGTGCGGACAATCCCCCGTCTGACATAAGCTTCAATTTCCTTACTATCCAGACCGATAGCCTGATTATAGTCAGCGATCGCTAGGTTATATTGTTGATCAGGATCGTTGCTATATTCGGCGAGCATATAGCGGGCATTGCCCCGATTTACAAGAGCTTTGATTTGATTGGGGTTGATTTGGAGAGCTTGGCTATAATCTGCAACTGCTCCTTCGTAGTCTTTCAGGTTATAACGGGCATTACCACGATTTACAATAGCGATCGCAAATGTAGGTTCTTGTTCAATTACTTGGCTAAAGTTGGCAATTGCTTTTTCATAGTCTCGCTCTTTGTAAGCAGCATCACCCTGGTGATTGTAATCAGCGACGCTGAGTTTGTTATTTATCTGGCGAGAATTCAATGCTTGTTGGGTGTAAGCATTTTGGGAAATAAACGGCTGAGTAAATTTAATCATTATATCCGCATATCCCAATAAGCCAAAACCCAGCAAGCAAGAAATAATCGGGTACAATTTTGACTTCTTGGAAGGTTTATAATATGAACCGCTTGGGGTAATTGCTGGTTGCCAATAATTAGCTAGGTGCGATGACATGGCTCGCTGTGGAAAACGCGGTGTCTGCGTGTAGTGCTTTTTCGCTTTGATTCGCGGTTGGAGATGTTCTCTAGCTTCTATAGCCCGATGTGATGGAAAGGGGTCGCGTCCGCCTAATCGCACGGTACGTTCACACCAAGGACAGGCACGCATGTGGTTGTTGTAGCGATGCTGGGGATTTGTCGTGCAGGTAATCAGGGAATCTTCGGCTTCAGCTATTGCCGAGAGCCAAGTCTGGGCACTGGGGCGCAGCAGTGGGTTATTGTGACCCTCTTCAAAACAACGCAGAAATAGTTCCTGTAAAGCGGGATGGAGAATTTCCCAAGGGGGTGCAATCGGTGTAGGCAGGTAGGGTACGTGCCGCTTTTCACTGTAAGTGAAATGACCCGATGCAATCCGGGCTTCGTAGGGCGGTGGCTCAATAGCACCTTGAAAAATCCCCGAAAATGGGTGGGTGCCTTCCATTAAGAGTTGAAATACCAGCACCGATAACCCGAATAAATCGTGAGAGATTTCGCGATCGTGTTGGGCAAAAGTTTTATTCTGGAGTTCTGGTGGGGTAAACTCTGGTTTACCTACTGGGCAACGATAGACAACATTGTTGTTTCGGTCGGGTACTTGAAAAGAGTCTGTGTCTATCAAAGTCACCAGTGCGGTGTCACTGACGAGGATATTTGACTCGTTCACATCACCAATGCAATATCCACTAGCGTGCAAAGCTGCAAAAGCCGCCGCTAGGTTCCGAGCGGTGCGGAGCAGGTACTGATAGTTGAATAGGGGGCAGTGTTGGCGACGGGTTCTGGGGTTGTAAAAGTCGATGATTGGACGCATCCCCTGAATATGTGGCATCAAAAAGCCAAGGATGCTATTTTTGCCATCTGCTGCCCGTAATAAATCCTCTGGCCAAGCGATAGAGATATGCCCCAAACTCGCCGTCGGGTTTTCTGGCGGATTCGCAAGCATTGCTTGGAGTTTATCAGCATGGGCAGTCGTTGGCTTATGATAAATCTTTGCCACCAAGTTGCTATCGGATGGCACTGCATAAACACAAGCTTCACCGCCACGCCCCAAACTGACATTCAGGCTGAGGATTTCTTTTCTAGGAGAACAACGTAGTACCTGCATAATGAAATTACCGTTAACGGAAGTTATTGTAAGATGTGAAACCTGTAGATGTATTGCTTATGACTCGTTGAATGCAGCTATAATGAGTGTTAAATCATCATCAGTGCGTTGTGTAATCCGTTCTGAGCGTAAAAATTTTACTAACTGCTCCTTGGCTTCTGTCTTATCCTTGGTATTGGCTACAAATTCAAACAGGGGAAAAAAGAACGGTTTATGAGGTTCGCCAACAACCATATTCAAAGCCAGCATTTGTAGTCCGTCAGTAATGATACCAACATTTACTATATCTGTGCGCCATAATCTGATCTGCGCTGTATCTAAAGCGTTAGGCGAAGTTAAAAAAGTGGTTTCGTTGATGTATTCGCCGCTATCAGGTATAGTCAGTGCGAGGAGATTGCCCATGCTATCTTTTGCCACTGCCAAACCATCACCTATCTGTGCCACAGCCACAACTTCTGGTGTGGCAATCATCATAATTAAGGTAGTTGCTAAATCTTGAGGCTGTTTGTCACTAGTAACCGCCTCCGCCTCCACAGCTTTTTTAGCAGCTAGTATGGCATCATTTAAGAGCGATCGCACCAATGCATCATCAGTTAAAATTTTTCGCGTCAGTCCTTTGGTGGAAATGTTTTCTATTGCTGTCTCCACAGCAACCATCGCTCCCACTTTTCCCAGACTAGCAGAACCCGCGCCATCTGCTGCGGCTGCCACTAAAATATTATCTGACAATATCTGCCAATGATGAGCATCCTGACATAACTGCTTGTTTTTTAAGTGACTTGTACCACATACAGAGGCAGCCACAATCCGCCATTGAGTAATCTGTTTTGATATGTTCATAGATTTTTTGCCAGCAGCTAGCTGTGTAAACATCAAGCTGCGATTTTTAATTAAACAGTCCCCCAACCAATCGGCGGTAGTGCTACCTGCTCGTCCACCTGCGAATGAGAAACAGCCGCCATACTAGTTGACAACCAAACAAACATCTCGATAAAATTTAATCCTTTGAGTTTTAAGGGGGTACGCACAGTTATTTGATTTAAACGCGTCATATTCGCATTTTCTACACCCACCGTAAAAAATGCTACACGTTTGTTTGCTTCATCTCCCTGTAAGCGCTGGGATGCTTGCTCTACCACATGCTCTAACTCGCCTTGCGGTTCTCCATCGGTAATCATGAATACCCAAGGACGATAGTAAGCAATTCCATTGGCACGATACTGAGATTTCCGCTCTTGAATTATGTCTAAAGCTTTATGAATTCCTGCACCCATCGTAGTCAAGCCCTGTGCTGTCAAAATCGGCGGATTGAATTGATCGGCAGTCACAAAATCTTGTATTACATTGATATTACTATCAAAAGTGACGATCGCCACTTCTACCCGTCTGGCAGCTAAGGAATTTTTGACTAATTCATCCTTTAAGCTTAGTAAACCCTGATTTAAAGCCTCAATCGGATCTCCTTGCATCGAGCCAGATGTGTCTAGCAACAGCACACAAGGACAACGTGGTTCTGGGTTCTCAGCAAATTCTACTACTTCATCAAGTCTTAATGTATCATGCATAACTTTTGGTGTTATGTTAAAGTTCAACGCTTTATTTTCCTTTTCTCAGAGTATATAATTACAGTTGCCGAAGCCACTACAGAATATAGTATCTAGTCGTAGATCGTCTAATCTTTATTAAACAAATTATTTTCATGAAGTTCTCTAGATTAAGATGAACTTGAGCATAGCTTAGTTTATGAAAACCGACCATTACCTGTTGTAATATATCTACCAAAAATTTATATCCATTAAACCTACAGTACAATAAATACGTAAACTTTCCTAGATAAGTTTTTAAAGATTTTATGTAGGAGAATCGGTTCTTTAGAGAAAAGTGATTGACCATAATTAAGATCATTAGCTCTAGAAGTATACCAGTGTAACTACGGAAACTTAAAATCAAATTTGCCTCTTTAAGAGAGTGGGCATAAATAAACGTCATTATTAAGGTCTTCAGCCAAGCGTTGTCGGTAGTGAGTAAAGCTTGGAAGCAACCAACATCTATTGATAGTCTAGCCATAATCAGTGTTTACCTTTATTCATACCCACCTACTTGTTTTTTGAGATAAATTAGGTATAATGTGCCAAATCTAACAAATATATTCTAGACCTGATAATTTTTAATATAGTTATACATATTTTAAAATAGATGATTTGTGTGTAGAGAAATATGACAAAGAAGAAAATGTTTCATCGCTGATATTTTCAATTTACAAATGTTCGGTTGTTGATTCCGTAAAAAACTTGAAAAATATGAATAATTCAGGTGCATTCACCAAACTACGTCCTCTAAGTTTATTAAGACAGTTATCCAATTGCTCCGACAGTACTTGTTTACAAGCATTAAGTAACTCAGTTTCTTGGTCGATTTACTTAGAACAGGGTAAAATAACCTACGCTACCCATTCAGTGGAACCATTTGATCGATTAGAACGTCATTTGCGTCGCCTCAGCCACCAAATTCCACTACTTACTAGTGAGGTTCGTGTTCAATTACGTCTGATGTTTGAACCTGATTTACACAATCAGTTAATCGAACATAATAGCAATTCCATCAGCCACCCTCCTGAATATCAGGCTATATTCTGGCTTGTTAGTCAAGAACATCTACATTCTACACAAGCAGCAATGCTGGTTCAAGAATTAGTTAAAGAGGTGATTGAATCATTTTTGCTCATCAAGGAAGGTACTTATCAATTAACAGAACCACTGAATAGAATGCCAAAAAATTGTCGTCTAGATGTAGAAAAAATTCTCGAATGTTGCCAAGCGCGATTACAGAATTGGCAGGCTTTTGTTCCCCAAATTTCTTCTCCTTATCAACGTCCATATCTGTTGATTAACAGCAAACTTGAGGAAAAAGATTTACCAAACCTCCAGCCACATTTAACTAATTGGATGAAGGGTTTTAGCCTGCGTCATCTGGCTGTAATTTTGAATCAAGATGAAATTCAACTGGTTGGCGATTTATACCCTTACATAGTTAATGGTGCGATTATCTTGCATGAACCTGATCCACCATTTGATAGATTACCAAAGATTTTTGAGCAGCGATATCTACGACGGGCTACGCCGGAGCTTTTCTCAAAATCAATTATAGACTTAGTTCACAGCAAAGAAAAACTAAGTATCATCCTCAACTCTTACGCAGTTATTTCTGAAGAGAATATAGTTCCTGTTCAGCGATTACGACAGATTTCTGCTCCTCCAAAAGCAAACTTTCAGGAACCAACAATATCAAATAACATAAATCCTGCTTCCCAAAGAGTAACGGCTGCTACTGTAACGGCAGAAAAAGTCCACAAAATCGTTTCTGTAGATGATAGCCGCACAATTCTCAAAGAAATTAGCTATTTCTTAGAAAATGAAAATTTTTCTGTAGTGACTATCAACGATCCAATAAAAGCCGTTTTGTCAATTATAAGGCACAAACCGGACTTAATTTTGCTGGATTTAAACATGGTAGGAATCGATGGTTATGAGTTGTGTCGAATTATACGAAATAATTCAATATTTAAGAGGACTCCGATCATTTTCGTCACTGGGAATAAAGGAATTATAGACCAAGTAAAAGCGAGATTAGTAGGGGCATCTGGATATCTGACTAAACCGTTTACTCGCACCGAATTACTGAAAATGGTCTTTATGCATTTGACTTAAATTAAGCACAAAATATTTCGTAATTAGAAGAATTTGCAGATGGCTACTAATCTAGAAATTGACGAAAACTTAATTAAGGAAGCTCTCGAACTTGGTGGTCATCCAACTAAGGATGCTGTTGTTGAAGAGGCATTGCGAGAGTATGTACAGCGTCGAAAGCAACTGAAAATTCTGGAGTTATTTGGTACGATTGAATACGACGATGATTATGACTACAAGCAACAGCGTCGGAGTCGATGAAAGTCATTGTTGATACTTCAGTTTGGTCTTTAGCTCTCAGACGCAATTATAAAGTTGACGACTCACCCCATGTTGCAGTGTTGCAAGAATTAGTTACTAATGGTCGAGTTGCTTTGCTGGGTGCTGTCCGGCAAGAGATACTCTCAGGTATTCGTGACACCAACCAATACAATCGGCTGAAAAATTAGGTTCTTCAGTACTTGTTATGCTAAATTATTAGTTACAAATTCAAAAGGATATTAAAAATTGTATTAAAAAATTACTAAAAGCATTGCAATTATTGACAT
>NZ_JABXKJ010000220.1 GCF_017115085.1 Nostoc sp. NMS7
ACGACACGTACACTCCTTTGTTAAGGATCGCCTGCTTTTAGTCTAAACTCCAGTAAGTGACTATCCCAAATTAAATGCTTGGTGCGATCGCTTAGTAGCACGTCCATCGTGGCAAGCTACCGAGGCTACACCAGAGGCAATAGAAGCGTTTAAGTCTGTTGTGGTGGCGAGAATGGCGCAGTAAATTCATACCTAATTATTGTAGAGACGCGAAACTTCGCGTTTCTACAATCAAAAATATTCACAGCTTGACTTGATTCAAATGACTACGGGGATTATAAGTACGTATAGCCCGGATTTTTTCATAATATTCCCGCTCTTGTTGGCTGAGGTCTTTTGGTGGCACGATCGCCACCTTCACCAACTGATCGCCGCGTCCACCCTTGCCGAGAGGCCAACCTTTGCCACGTAAACGTAAGGATTGACCAGAACGTACCCCCGCAGGTAACTTAACATTAACTGAACCATCAGGAGTTGGTACATCAATAGACGCTCCCAAAGTAGCTTCATCTGGTGTGATTGCCACTTCGCAAACCAGATTATCGCCTTCCATTTGGAAGAACGAGTGCGGCTGAAGTTCGACTTTTAAGTATAAATCTCCCCGTTGTTGAGTCATCGGGTTGATTTGACCTTTGCCGCGCACACGCAGGCGAGTACCAGTTTTAGAGCCAGATGGGATGCGAACATCTATTGTTTCGTTACCTAAACTGAAGCGCTTTTGCACACCATTAAATGCTTCACCAAAAGTTAGAGCGATCGCAGCCTCACTATCCTGGGTAGCACCCGCACCTGCATCTTGCAAGCCAAAATCGTTAAAGCCACCAAAACCACTTGGCGCACCTGTAGAAGGGCGATAAGAGTAATTTTGTCGCCCACCACGAGGGGTAGCACCACCAAAGCGTCCTAGCAACTCATTGATGAATTCATCAAAATTGCCGTATTGACTGAAGTCAAAGTTACCCATATCGGCACCAACACCGCCGGATGGGAAACCTTCACCAGCCTGTTTCCAATATTGACCGAATTGGTCGTACTTTTTGCGTTTATCTGCATCTGACACAACTTCGTAAGCTTCGCTAACTTCTTTGAAGCGTGCCTCTGCCTGTTTGTTGCCTGGATTAACATCAGGGTGATATTTGCGGGCTAGTTTCCGAAAGGCTTGTTTAATTTCCTCTGGAGTGGCAGTCTTACTAACTCCCAAAATAGCGTAATAGTCTTTGAAGTCGGTTGCAGCCATCTACTAGCCTCCTATATAAATTCCCGTTATGTTTTTTTTTAAGATGAGAGATGTTTAGTTTGCCTGATATAGTGCCAAGCAAAAAGAATCTGATTTTAAATTAACAAACAATATAGAAAATCAAGTGTGGTTCTTGCTCACCGAGCGATCGCAATTTCCGTACTCCGATTTTTCTGATCTGCGGATCAGGTTGTCTAGTCCGTCTTCCAGGCTTGGGGGGGCATCCCGGAGTTGGCGGTGCATCCGCAAAATAATTTCTTCTGGAACCTGACGCGATCGCCTTTTATTCCATGCTAAACACAACCAGACTGGCGTATCCACCCAAATTCCCCTAATGTGGGTAAAGCCCAGGTTACGGGCTAAAGCAATCACTTCACGACGATGGCGGCGCTGGGCATTGGTGGCATCGTAAATTGCTGTATTACTTGTGGAAATAGCTTGCTGAAATTGCCGCTCAATTTCGCGCCAAATCAGCAGCCAGGACCCCTGAATGGCTTGGGAACCGAACAATTGCCCCCGGATGGCATCCGTAGAAATCAGCGACATCTGGGGGCATTCTGCCAGTAATTCTTTTGCCAAAGTTGACTTACCGCTACCCGGAAGACCAATTAGTAAAATGAGTTTAGTCATTTGTCCTTTGTCCTTTGTTACTTGTAACTATTAACCAATGACTAATGACTAATGACTAATGACTAATGACTAAATGATCGTTCCATCAGGAATTACAGCATTTTTCAGCACGACGACAATACCACTGCGGATGTAGAAACCTTGAGCTTCGCGGTCAGCTTCTTGCACGTTATCTTTATTGATAATTTTCACATCGTGACCGATGCTGGCATTTTTATCAATGATCGCACCACGAATCAGCGTGTCAGCACCGATGCCTACAGTAATGTCATCTTTTACTGATATACCTTGGCGTTCCACAGAAGCTTGGTAAAAATCTGCACCCATGAGCAGAGATTCTTCGATGACGCAGCCAGATTCAATCCGCGATCGCACTCCTACTACTGAATGTTTAATGCGACAATTTTTTAGAATACAACCTTCGCCGATAATTGATTCGGTGATGTGGCAATCTAAAAGTTTAGTCGGAGGTAAGTAACGAGCGCGGGTATAAATTGGCGCTTCTTCCTCGTAGAAACTAAAGGGTGGCTGGGGTTGCTGAGTCAGTGCTAAGTTGGCATGATAAAATGCTTCAATTGTTCCAATATCTTCCCAGTAGTCATCAAATAGATAAGCTTGAACGTTGTAATCCTTAGAAGCATCAGGAATAATTTCTTTGCCAAAATCCGTCCGTTCTACAGATTCTTTCAACAACTTGATCAAAACATCTCTTTTAAAGACATAAATCCCCATTGAGGCGATGTAAGGCTGTAATTCGGCTTGTTCTTTTGTCAATCCCAAAATACTGGTATCAACACGCATTTTAGTTAAGGCTTCGCCTTTAGGTTTTTCGCTAAAGTCAACAACCCTACCAGAATCGTCAATTTTCATTAAACCAAAATCTGAGGCGCGGCGCTCATCGATGGGAATGACTGAGAGAGTTATATCAGCCCCCGTTTCTCTATGGCGCTGGATAAACAGACGGTAATCCATGCGGTAGAGGTGATCTCCTGAGAGGATCAGATATTCCTCTGCCTTCCATTCTTCCAACAGCCATAGATACTGACGCACAGCATCGGCTGTACCTTGGAACCAGTTAGGGTTTTCTAACGTTTGCTGTGCGGCTAGCACTTCCACAAAGCCTTCGCTGAAGCCACTAAAATTGTAAGTGCGGGCGATATGGCGATTGAGGGAAGCTGAGTTGAATTGTGTCAGGACGTAGATTTTGAATATTTCGGAATTTATGCAGTTACTAACAGGGATATCGATTAGGCGATACTTCCCTGCCACTGGTACTGCTGGTTTAGCACGTAGTTTGGTTAGTGGGTAAAGCCGCGTACCCGCGCCACCACCAAGGATGATTGATAATACTTTCTTCACAAAATTTCTCCCGACTGCCTTTCAACTCTCATCTTCAGTTTAGGACTGTATGGGGCAGCTGGTAAGGGGGATCTGATGATTCTTAGGGATGAATATTTAGAGAATGCTGGTAGTGTATGGATGGTGCGGCTGATAAGTAGAAAAATAGAACACTTGTATTAATTGGGATGAGGAATGAAGGGCGATCGCTAGACTATACTCATCCTGAAGGACATAACTAAATTTCAGGTTATGGTAAAAAAACATAAGTTTAAAGAGATTAGACCTCTTGCATAAATGCTTAAATTGTCATATTGAGCGGAGCTAAACAGAGTAGTGAGATTCTTCTGTCCACTACGTTCCGCTCAGAATCACATTTTTAATTTTTTGACTTTTGTAAGAGGTCTATTTACTAATAACCCATTTACTAGTTATGGTTATGGATTCAGGCGATCACTCAAGGTCAGTTAAGCAATAAAATTTTCTACGAAGAAAATTTTAGCAGAAGAATCTAATTAATGAAATAATTGCCATTTATGCAATCATCAAAGTGCTGTACTGAAAATTGCTTAGATCATCAGGGGGCTATAAATATAGGTCATTATGTTTACTTACTAGAGGGTTGCTCCCCAGGGGCTGGAGGGAAAATAGTTCCAGGAATTGCTGGTGGTTTTGATTCGTCATTTTTTTGAGAGTCAGAAGTTGTATGATCAGTTGTATGACCTGGTTTATTGATTCCATGCTCACGATCTCCTGCATCTCTTCCAGATTGTTTGGAGTTGGTTCCATTTCCTCCAACATTCTGACTTTGAGACTGGGTGGATTCAGAATTATTGGAATTAGCTTCTAAGTTTTGCATACTTCAAATCCTTGTAATTGTGATTAGTATTATACGCATTAAATATGTATTTTACTTATATTAAATTTTATATTTTTTTGTATTTTCACAAATATGACGAATATCAACATATTTTTGATGTGCCTTATCATTGTTATTTAAATAATCTGATAGCCAACTACAGCCTTTTTTTAATAAATTAGTAGTATTTGTCTGGGATGTATTTTCAGACGGAGAATCTAAACTCCATATCCTTAGAATTTGGTCACGACTAGCAGTAACAATCCATTTACTATCATTGCTAAAGCTCAAAGCAGTGATTTTATCTCTGTGTCTTCCGATTAAATATTGTTGGCTAAGTTGATTAGATTTCCATAGTTGTATATTTCCATCAATACTAGTAGCAGCAATCGTTTTATAGTCTGGACTAAATTTCACTTGATAAGGATTATTAGCCTTTTCTGTTTTAACATTTGACCATGTTTTATTGTCATTTTCTTGCCACATTCTAATAGTACTATCGTAGCTAGAAGAAATAACAGTCTTATTATTAAGACCAAAACTTGCATAAGTTGCTGCTGCGATATGTCCTCGTAAAGTAACAACAGAAGTGCTATCTTTGGTAAAAATTCTAATGTTTCCATCATCGCCAGCAGTAACAATATTTTTACAACTATTATTATGACTAAATTCTGCACTCCAAACTCTATATTTGCCATTTCCTAGTATGGTTTTATAAGGTTTTTGTATAATTTTTGATGAATTATATTCCCATAACCTTACAGTGCTATCTTCCCCGGTAGAAATTATTTTATTGTCAGGACTAAAATTGACAAAATAGATATTTTTCTCTTCTGTAACCGAATCAAGGAAAGTACCATCTTTCGTCCAGAGCTTAACTTTTTTATCACCACCACCAGAGACTATATACTGACCATCAGGACTAAAATTTACACTATAGACAGCAGCATCATGTCTCATAGTTTTAACCAGAGTGCCATCCAACTTCCAAAGTTTCACAGTTTTATCATGACTTCCAGAAACAATAAGGTTTTCTGTAGGACTAACACTTACACTGCTAACAGAATCTGTATGTCCCTCTAAACGATTGTGTTCTTGCACTTTATCTATCACTAATTTCAGTCGATTAAGTGCATCAGCATTGTCTATACCTAAATCTTGAAATTGCTTGAGTACTTGTACACTTGCTATCATCGCATCAAGCTGATTCCCTGTTTGCAAAAGGATCTCAGGCGATGCAATTAATGCTCCAGAAGCGATCTTATCCTTCAGGCTATTCTTAGTGCTAAGTTGCCATGCAAACGATCCTAATCCCCCACATACAGCTACAAGTATTGCAGAAGCGATCGCAAATCTAGTTCTTTATGATTCAGCTTTAGCTTTTGCTTCTGCTTCTCGTTGAAGTTTTTTTGCTTGCTCTAATTCTGCCTGATTTTGGCGATCGCGTCTTTCCAAACTCTTATCCAAAAATTCTGATTCCAATGGCGTAAGTCTTGGCTGAGTCTTATTCACCCACTCAGAAATTACAGCCAACATTGCACCCGCCAATAGTGCTTCATCCGATTTATTAAATCTTTGTAGCCATTCCTGGCAATCTTGCTCTAAAGAACGGCCAAAACGAATATTTTCTAGATTTTCAGCAATCCAACTATTGAGTAATTTCCACTCAGATAAAAGCGCTTCATGCGCCACTTCAACCATATTTTCATCAGTGATAATCAAACGTTGTTGAGAACCAGCCAATAATCCCACAACCCGTTGCAGTTGTTGTGGAGAATCTGAAATCGCTTCTAATCTATCCCAGCTAGCACGCCGCCGCGTCACTTCTCCAGCTTCACCTAACTGCACCAATTCCATAAACAAGCGACGCGCAAAAGTTTGATCTATAGTCGTTAAGCTTTCATACAAAATTGTCGCTCGTTTGTCTAAAGCTCCTTTAACTCCGCCAATTTCCTCATAGCCTTTGCGAGTTAAAAGTGGTTCTGGTGATTCAGGTTCTTCAATGCAAACTCGCCACAATTCTTTGAGCGCGTATTGCAGTATGGGTAATACACCAGGACGGTTGACTACATCGGCGGAAATTTGTGAAACTAAACCATGCTCAAATGTTACCCCATGTAATTTTGCTGGTTTTTCAATTGCTTGTTCTAACTCAGCAAAAGACATCGGTGTGACGATGAATGATGTGGGAGGAATATTATTAATGAGAGTAATAATTTCTGGATAGTCACCACAACGATTTAAGAAATCACCGCGAATTGTCAAAATTATCCGCGTTTCTTCCTCAGCATTTTTTACTTCCTGTGCTACTAAGCAGATAAAAGCTTTGCGTTCCTCATCGTCTTGGCAAAGGGTAAATATTTCTTCAAATTGATCGATAAATAATAGATGCGGCTGATTTTGCTGCTGTTGTCGAGCTAAAATATCAACTAATTTACCTAAAGGATGTTCTCCTGGGGTAAAAGATATGATTTCCCATTGACTACTTCCAGGGAGGCGATCGCCTTTGAGTTGCGGTAACAAACCTGCTTTTACTAAGGAAGATTTTCCACTACCTGAATAGCCAATTACAGCCAAAAAACGACTCTCTGCTAAACGCGAAATTAGGGTACGAACTGCTTCATCTCGCCCACAAAAATATTGCGCTTGTTCTGATTCAAATGCATAAAGTCCCCGATAAGGATTTTCCTGATTGAAAGCAGTTTTTTCGGCTGTAGTAATATCTAATTGGGGATAAGTAACCAGAGTAATGGAACGTCCCCAACCCATGCGAATCGGCTCCTGTACGGAACCTTTAAGTTCATTGCTGACAAAATCAAACAAGCGATCGCCACTTATTCGCCTACTACCTACATTCTCTGCCGTCAATCCCTTAACAACTGCACCTGTGAAAATGCTGTATTCTTCACTTTTAATCACTCCGGCGCGTTCAAAGCCGCGACAAGCTGTAATTAAGTAATAATCCTTTTGCGAACTGAAAGCGTTAAGAGTTTTTTGGATTAATTGTCTTTCTAAGAAATAGCCGCTATGACAGCAATCGAGTAGCATCACCAAACTACTCAATTGCGAAGCTCGAATTAAATCGTTAAGGCTATCCAGGGGAATGCCATATTTTTGTTCAACATTTTCATTTTCCTTAAATTCAATCTGACAATTGGAACTTGCCAAATATCCCTTTTCTTGTCCCAAGTTGTCGGAAATAGTAAAACCATGTCCGCTAAAATAAATCAGCGCTTCATTATTAGCTGCTTGCTCTAACAGAAATGTTTTGAGTTTTTGACCGATTTCAGCGCCAGTAACTTTTGACGCTGCCATTTCATAGCCGTTTTTATCTTTATTCCAGCGTTGTGGTAGTCTTTGCACAGACTGGAAATCACCATACTGCTCTAGGAGTTGCGCGATCGCCTCAGCATCATTTGTAGTTTTTGACAAAGGCTGTAATGATGGGCTGAGATATTCAGCGATGCCAATAACAAGCGCGTATCGTGCCATTTAACACACCTTGAGTTGGTAAATGCGGCATAATCTTGACAGACACAATCAATGGCTGTGTTACTAATAACAGCATAATTTGTTATTTTTCCGCAAGCAAGCTGAAATATTTCAAACACGATACAAAAATTTAACCGAGGTAGCCTATGTCAGAAGTACAGCAACTATTTTTCCAAGCAGACGGAGAAATTGAGCAGATTGAGATTAACCTCACAGCCACCGAAATAACTCAGGAAATTGAGGAAGACGACGATGGCATAGAATACAAGGATGTGCGAACAGATGCGATCGCTCGGATGCAACAAGCTCGCCAAATGATTCGCTCTTATACTATCTATGCTCTTAGTGCTTTTAAAGACTTTAATACTGCTGAAATTGATGAGATAACACTTAAATTTGGGATTAAATTGGGTGGCAAGGCCGGCATTCCTTACATTACCGAAGGCTCAACTGAAAGTAATTTGGAAATTCAGGTGAAGTGTAAGTTTCCAGAAAAACAAAAACCCGATTCACAATAATAGCAAAAAATTATCCGCATCTAGGGGTAGGTAATGCCCATTAAGCATCCAACTTCCCTGTATTTATGATCTTATGAACCAAACGCAATTGCTGCGATCGCTTCAGACTGATCACCCAAGGTTGCTCTGACAACTGGGAAATGGCATTTGCTGACAGTATCGCCGTGAAAATATCTTTGCCACTAATAACACCACTCACGCCGAAACTTTCTAAAACAGCAATTGCAGCAGAGTCTAAAACTGGTTCAGTATGGATGAAAACCGCCAAACTCGCCTCTTCTGAATCTTGAACGTCATTCAGGGCTGTAGCAAGAGCGGCATCTAGTTTCTGATAATTCATCAGCAATTCCTTGATAAAAAAGCTAGGCAATTTTTACCTAGACTAACTTATCAAATTTATCAGTTGTTATTGCCTACCTTTGTACAGAAATAATATCCACCTTTCTGAATCTAATAGGACTTACGCAAAATTCCCTCAAAAACCTGATTTGTCGTAGCGGTAATTCATGAATTACCGCTACTTCGGAGCTTTTTTGCGTAAGTCCTATCTAATATAGGACTAGTATTTGATTTTTGAAATGCACGTAGTGGACCCTCTAGGCTAAAATAGTGCATTAGACGTAGACGTAGGTTGGGTGGAGCGGAGCGCAACCCAACTGATTATCAGGATGTTGGGTTACGCAAAGCCTCCACCCAACCTACAATTTTTTTGCTTCAGTAGTATAGCAAAAGCAGTGTCTAACTTTTGATAATTAATCGCCCTGAAGAAAGGCGATATATTGTAATTTAATATACCACCTTTCTGAATCTAACTACAGATTTAAGGCGTTAATCACTCCATAACCCCATTTGTCATCAAATGTGCCTGGGGGTTTTCCGGGAATAGCACTATTTTTACGTAGCAAGTCTTTCACAGCAGCCGGATCAAGCTGAGGATCACGTTGCAACAACAGTGCGACTAACCCACTAACTAACGGTGTCGCCATACTCGTACCAGCCTTGACCACAAACTTGGAATTAATCATCGATGCGCGGTCAAAATTTGCATCGGCGGAAAGCGTCGAAACAATCATTGCTCCCGGTGCTGTGACATCAGGCTTCTGTCCATCATTCCGTAGAGGTCCTTCACTACTGAATTCGGAAATAGTATTTAATTCTAAGCCCATTTCTCGCACCTGCTGATCAATATCTATGTACGTGGCTTTAGTAGTATAGGCGGCAACTGTAACGGCACTGCTGGCGGCTCCCGGCGAACCAATTTTTACAGCATCTTTCACACTTTCACCTGTAAAAAACACTGAGGAACTATCATCTAGTGTCCACACATCTAAACGTGTGTCAGTTGAAGAAGTGTTGCGGACTCGTAGCTGCCAAATACCTCCCATTACTGGCGAGGGGTCAATACCACGTATTTGCACAAAGAAATTATGGTCGCTGTTGGCTTTATCTGGCCCTGGTGTCGCTAATTGCACCCGTGCATCTGGTAACTGGTAATCTTGTGTAGCATTACCGTCAGCAATGATTTTTTGGAAGGGGGTGACAAAACCGTTAGGACTCCGCAGCGACACTTCCAATTCGCCCTCTTTGGAATACCAACCGTTCAACCAAACTATGCCGACTTGATTCAAAGGAATATTAAAGCGCATCCCACGAGTACGTCCACTGGATATCGTCGCTTGTCCATGAATGTTATCGTTTCCTTCGTTACCCGCAGCACAGCAAACAATTCTTCCAGCGCCAGTTTCGGCGTCAATCACCTTTGATAAGGAGTCGCTACCATCATGGGCATCAGCGTGTCCACCTAAGCTGAGATTTACTACTGCTGGGCGTCCCAACTCTCTAGCAACTCGGAAAATGTAACGGATGCCATCAGCAACGTGGGCATCTTGTAAATCTGACCTGACGACAATTAATTCTGCTTCTGGTGCGACACCGCCATAGATAGCATCGGCACCGGCGGCAATACCAGCAACGTGAGTACCATGACCGCCAGTATCCTGAGAAATTGTCAGTTGCGCTCCCGTAAATTCCCCCCCATAGCCGCCCTCTGTGACTCCTGGCCCTGGCAGTGTTTGATCCCAAATGTGTAAAATTCGTTCAGCAAAAGCGGGGTGTTTCGGATCAATGCCACTGTCTATAATGCCGATGATTACTCCTTTACCAGTTAGTCCGGTTTGGTTTTTGAACTCCGGCACTTTCACAGTTCCTAGTGCTGTGTCCATCCTCAAATGAAGTTTGCGTGATGGCTTAATCCGGTGAATCACATCTTCTTCAGATAAGACATCTAAACTATCTATCGGTAAGAAAGCCGTCCGCACACTCCCAGAGTTTTGATTGACTTCAATATTATATTGTGATAGGTAACTCAAGTCTGCATCAGGGTCGCAGTAGATAAAAACCACGCTCTTAGTAGGCTTAACTGGACTTTTGTGGGCAATAATACCAAGGGATTTTTTGTGTTGAACTAAAGCTTGATCTCCTTCATTTTGATAGTCTTGAAATGCCAAAAGTAGTCCAGGAGAAAGTTTTTCGTGTCTCATTTTTACCTCAAACTAAATTTATTGGTGTCGTAGGGGCACAGAAAAAGCTCATTGGTGTCAACTTAAGCTAGAAATCGCTTGTTGACTTCCACGCCCGCCCAGAAATAAATTTCTTTGGCTTTTAGCCCAAGTCTACTGAAGTAGACTAAAAACTTTTCAAATTATTTAGTCATCTTTAGATGACTTGAGCTATTAGCAAGGAACTTCAGTTCCTTGTGGGACATGGGTTTTACGTTAAGTTGACACGCATGAGCATTGCTGTACCCCTACCGCGTGGTCTATTTACTTGAAAACAGCCGTAAGTAAGTCTACATTCAAGCTGGAACCGTCTACGTTCAAGTTGAAACGCTCTACGTTCAAGTTGAAACCGTCTACGTTCAAGCTGGAAGCGTCTACATTTAAGTTGGAACCGTGTACGTTCAAGTTGGAACCGTTTACCTTCAAGTTGAAACCGTTTACCTTCAAGCTTTTATCAAGCTTAAACATATTATTTCTCTAAATACCAGCATCTAGTAATTAAAATCCGAGAAATTACTGCTATGGCTTGAAAACTTTATTAAAAAAATTGTGAGTTCTGCTGAAGCCGAATGCAGTTCACTTGAGCCAAGCTAGCTCTAGAAGCATCTTAAAGGACTAAAATTATGTCTCGGAGAAAACGTACCTCCCGCATTCTAGAAAAAGCTGAGTTAAGATCCACTGGACTTAAATCGATTGTTCCCAGCATCAAATTTGATGATAATTATAATATTGAGAAACTCCTTGAATCAATTGAGCAGTTACGTACAAAAATTAATGTTTATAATAGCGCTCTATCTGTGATTGACTCTTTTAAAATCGAGATTGAAGAAATGGAGAAAAACTTAAGCAGTCTTTCAGAGAAGATGCTAATGGTGGTTGCTATCAAATACGGCAAAAACAGCCGTGAATATGAGATGGGCGGTGGTGTTCGCAATAGCGAACGTATTCGCAAAATCAGGTCGAGCCGTTTGAAAGCTAGTGCAGCCCAAACATCAGATGAAAATGCTAAAACCGCCTAGTACCGCAAGGCGTAATTTGTAATGACGCTCCTACCAGATATTGCCAATTTTGATTGCAATCGTGCAAGTTATAATCGACCTAAGCAAATCTGCAAAGTGCATTTGATACAGCACAGGAGAGTTTGAAGTGAGTCAATTACTGGAGAACAAGGTTGCCCTGGTGACGGGTGCGAGTCGTGGCATTGGTAGAGCGATCGCCCTGCGGCTTGCTCAAGATGGGGCATTGGTTGCCGTTCACTATGGGCGAAATGCCGATGCTGCTAACACCGTTGTCCAAGAGATTAAAGCCAATGGCGGAACCGCTTTCTCAGTCCAGGCAGAGTTAGGCACGCTGGCAAATGTCTATGCGCTCTACGAAGCACTGGACGCTACACTGAACCAGCAAACCGGCACGAATGAGTTTGACATCCTGGTTAACAATGCTGGGATTGCTCCCAGAGTAACTATTGAGGAAACGACCGAGGCAATATTCGACGAACTAATTGCGGTTAATGTGAAAGCGCCATTCTTCCTGATCCAGCAGGCACTCCCCCGACTGCGAGACGGTGGACGGATTATCAACCTCTCCTCTGGAGTGACGCGCATTGCCTTTCCTGATGTGACTGCCTATAGTCTTACCAAAGGAGCCATCAACACCCTCACTCTTGTACTCGCTAAACAGCTTGGGGTACGCAACATCACGGTCAATTCACTCGCTCCCGGCATCATTGACACAGAGATGAATGCAGACATACTTGCGGACGAAGCCTCACAGAAATTTGCAGCCAGTCTATCAGCACTGGGTCGAGTCGGTCAACCCAGCGATGTTGCAGATGCGGCTGCCTTCCTCGCTTCATCTGACAGCCGTTGGGTGACGGGTCAATACCTTGATGTTACTGGCGGGTCCCATCTTTAACGGGTAGCAACCTGCAAAAGTATTGATCTCGATCAATCAATACTTTTCAAACATCCTCTAATAACTACTGATAAATGACAGATTTTCTATCATAAGTAAGAGCCATAAAGAAACCAATATTTGCAACGATCGCTTTTGAAGCTACAAAAATTTATTCATGCAAATTCAAACACCAGACTGGGTAAAACACGCGGTTTTCTACCAAATCTTCCCAGATCGCTTTGCCAGAAGCAAACAGCCGCGCAAACGGCTGCTGCATGAAGCCCGTTGGGAAGATTGGGAAGCTATGCCAACACTCCAAGGTTATAAAGGCGGCGACTTATGGGGCATTATGGAGCAATTAGACTACATCCATGATCTGGGAATTAACGCGATTTATTTTACACCGATTTTTCAATCCGCCAGTAATCATCGCTATCATACCCACGATTATTACCAAGTTGACCCGATGTTAGGGGGTAATGAGGCTTTTAAGGATTTACTCGATGCCGCCCATGAACGGAATATCAAAGTCGTTCTGGATGGAGTGTTTAACCATTCCAGTCGCGGCTTTTTCTTTTTCCATGACGTTTTAGAGAATGGTCCCCATTCCCCTTGGGTAAATTGGTTCAAAATAGATGGCTGGCCGCTTTCACCATACAATGGGGAATTCCCTGCTAACTACGGGGGTTGGGTAGGAAATCGGGCTTTGCCAGAATTTAATCACGATAATCCCGAAGTCCGAGAATATATTATGGAGATTGCCGAATATTGGATTAAATTCGGCATCGACGGTTGGCGATTGGATGTACCATTTGAAATAAAAACTCCTGGCTTTTGGCAGGAATTCCGCGATCGCGTTAAGGCAGTCAATCCTGAAGCTTACATTGTCGGCGAAGTCTGGGGAGATTCCCGCCAGTGGTTGGATGGGACGCAATTTGACGGGGTGATGAATTATTTATTTGCGGGGCCGACAATTGCCTTTGCAGCTGGCGATCGCGTAGTCTTAGACCAAGTTCAAAGCCGCGACTATCAACCTTACCCACCCTTATTTGCCACCGAGTACGCCACCAAAATCCAAGAAGTACTGCAACTTTACCCTTGGGAAATTCAGCTAACTCAACTCAATTTGTTAGCAAGTCACGATACAGCCCGATTAATGACCATTGCAGGCGGCGATAAAGCCAGTGTGGAATTGTCAACTCTACTGCTACTCACCTATCCTGGTGCCCCCAGCATCTACTATGGTGATGAAGTTGGTTTACCTGGTGGCATAGATCCCGACTCCCGCCGTAGCTTTCCTTTAGAAGCCAAGTGGGAGCGAGAAATTTTCAATACTCACCGTCAATTAATTGTCCTGCGCCAAACTTACCCAGCATTGCGTACAGGTGATTACCAAGTCCTCCATGCTCAAGGACAACTTTATATCTTTGCGCGAACTTTAGGGACAGAGGAATTGATAATTGCCGTCAACGCTGGCACAAGTTCGGCAACAGCGAATGTAGATATCCCCAGTTTGCGTACTCAACCCAACAAGCAGTTATATGGTACTGCTGAGGTTGAGTGGAATGGTGAAGGAGAAACTCAGCAGTTGACGTTGAGTGTTCCCGCACGCAGTGGGTGTATTTTGGGAGTGGGGAGTCTGGAGTAGAGACGCGATTAATCGCGTCTGTACCAGGGAGTGGGGGATGAGGGGGATGAGGGGGACAAGGGGGACAAAAAGAATAACCAATGCCCAATACTTCTCTACGAGAGGCTACGCCAACGGCTTCTCTACGAGACCCTTCGGCAAGCTCAGGGCACCGCGCTGTTCGCGTTCGCTCAGTACAAGTGCCCAATCCATTAACTTCCTGCCACCATCGCAGGCATTAACACCGCATCAATAATATGGATCACGCCATTGTCTGTCAAAATGTCTGTTTTGATGACATTGGCGTTATTCACCTTAAATTTACCGTTGGCAGATTCAATGGCTACAATTGACCCTTCAATCGTTTCTGCCTCATTAATCTGTACCAAATCATCAGACCTAACATCTCCACTAGCGATATGATATGCCACAATTTTCTTCAGCTTGGGGATATCTTGTAGTAGCAACTCTAAAGTAGTTCCCTCTGGCAAGTTGGCAAAAGCTTCGTCAGTCGGCGCAAATAGTGTGAAAGAACCAGGGCTTTTCAGAATTTCTATGAGATTTGCAGCTTTAGCAGCCTTCACCAGGCTAGTGAAGTTTCCGGCGTTAACAGCAGTTTCCAGAAGATCAGCCATAAGCGTGTGTAATTTTAGTCAGGTAATATTATAAGTAACTTATATTAATTAAAACACTCTCAACCTCTATCAAGAGAGAGGTTGCTAGCGATTAAATACACAGCAGCAGATTTATTAGTACTGCTACACTGGGGAATGACCCCAAGAACCACTGATTATGCTAAAGCGTTCTAAGTTCGAGACAACTCAGTCTCAGATTATGCACCGTTCAGAGGAGCTGATTGGTGCAGCCTCAAATCGTTACCGCATTACGGTTCAGGTGGCAAATCGTGCTAAACGTCGGCGTTATGAAGACTTTGAAAGTAACGAAGATGTGATGATGAAGCCAGTGCTAAGGGCAATTATCGAAATGTCCGATGAATTGACTCAGCCAGAAATCATTGGCGAACTATAAATAAAGGTTTTAGAGAAGGTAGGATGAGCAAACATTTATCGTTCATTCAACCCCTACTCAAGCCCTGGCAGACACTCACTGCCTTAATGGTGGTGGGTGTAATTGTTTTGGGTTCAGGGACGGGGAAATCAATAGATACAAGTTTATTTTATATGCAAGGTGCGATGGCTGCGCCGACGCCAAGGGCGTACGCTCAGAGAATCACTCCTAGCGATGTTTGGCAGGAAGTATATCAGCAATTGCCAGATTTACCACGCGAAAATAAGTATATCAGCAAAGAAAATGGGAAAGTTGCCGAAAACAACACCTTAGTAAATCGCCTGATTAGATATCACATTTATACCAAAGGGCGAGCTCCAATTTATCGTTTGGATTGGAAGCTGACTTTAGCTGATTACCTGGGTGCGAATGAAATTATGTATGATAATAGCTATCCAGGGAATGATTCATTACGGGAAAATCCGATAGAAGGCGATCGTAAAGCCATTACCCGTCTCACCCGCAGCCAGCGAGATGCCCTAGTGCAAGTCTTAGTCAATATATTTAATCCTACTTCTCAAAATACACCAGCCCCTAGCCCCAACACCACACCCAGTCCTAGTACATCCACTCCCCCACAGCCACCACAACGGGGAGGTGCGGAATTACTCAAGTAAATCAAAAACTCCTAACTCCTGTACAGACGCGATTAATCGCGTCTCTCCAAACTACAGACGCGATTAATCGCGTCTCTCCAAACTCCTAACTTTTTATGGAACGTGTTGTCAAAAGCGGATTTGGTTGGCGTATTGGCTGGAACCCCGACGCACCTGAATTTAAAGGTTTAGTGGGTACAGATGATTGGGCAATTGAGTTAACTGAAGCCGAGTTGAATGATTTTTGCCGTCTACTAGCACAGCTAGCAGACACCATGAAGCAACTCGCAACTGAATTGATGGAAGAGGAAAAAATTGCTTGTGAAGCCGAAAGCGATTTATTATGGATGGAGGTAGAAGGCTATCCTGATAATTACAGTCTGCGCTTCATATTGAATACAGAGCGATGTGTAGAAGGTAAATGGAATACTTCTGCTGTTCCAGATTTACTGCAAGCTACTGGGATGCTCAAGGTTTTTTAAATTTGCCTCTTGATTATCCTCAAGTTTTGCTGTATGATAATAATTCTGACCGGGGCGTAGCGCAGCTTGGTAGCGCGCCACTTTGGGGTAGTGGAGGTCGTGGGTTCAAATCCCGCCGCTCCGATTGATGATAAGCCATACCTGCTAGTCTTTTCAAAAGATTGGCAGGTTTTTCAATCAAGTCTGCGAGACGATAGCAAATCTTTAGCACAAAATCATTACAGAATTACATAAGACTTACGCCGCTTTACAAATGGGGATTGCAGGTATTACAAGAATCAATCTGAATATATCCTTTAGCTTAACTGACTGCGAAACTTACTAATACTAATAGTTAATAACACAACAGCAAAGGCGACTAAAACTAAAACATTCATCCACAGTACATCTAAGCCAACGCCTTTGAGCAAAATACCTCGAATGATCGCAATGTAATGGCGGAGGGGATTGAGTAAGGATAGGACTTGAAAGAAGGGAGGCATGGCTTCAATGGGTGCGATCGCGCCAGAAGTTTGTACCATTGGTAAATTAATAAAGAAAGCTGTCAAGACTACCTGTTGTTGGGAACTACTCACAGTCGCCAACATAATACCCAGGCTAATCCCGACAAATACATACATACTTGATAAGGCGAAAAATAGCAGAAAATTTCCTCGAAATGGTACATGAAATATTACTGTTGCTAATGTGACAGCTAATAAGACATCTCCCATTAATAAAAATGCTAAAGGGACTATTTTCGATAGTAATATTTGCCAGTTAGCAGCCGGGGTCATTAATAATTGTTCTAAAGTTCCCGTATCTTTTTCCCGAACAACAGTAATTGCTGATACTAATGTGCCAATTAATGTTAAAACTAAACCCATAACTCCTGGTACAAAAAACCAACTACTCGTCAGTCCGGGGTTGTAAAGAAACACAACTTCTGGTGAGATTGAGCGACTTGCTTGACCTTGGGTTAATTGCAGATTATATTGCTGGATAATTTGATTCATATAATTTCCCGCAATTCCGGCTGTATTGGCATCTACAGCATCGATAAATACTTGAATTTCTGCGGATTTTTGTGCCAGTTGACGCGGAAAATCGGGAGGAATTATGACTCCGACATCTAGTTTTCCTTCTTCTACCTGACGACTCAATGCTTTTTCACTGTTTGGTACAGATTCTAAAGTAAAAATTTGATTTGATGTCATGGCTGAAACTAACTCCCGACTGGCGCTGACGTTGGCATAGTCAATGACACCTAATCGTAAGTTATGAACGTCGGGATTGAGGATAAAGCCATACAGTAATAATTGGACTGTCGGTGGAATAACTAACAAAACAATTAATTGTTTATTGCGGGTAATTTGATTAATTTCTTTCCGCACTAATGCCCAAAATGGACTATTAAATAATTGCTGAATAAGTTTCATAAAAAATTCCTTTTTCTCGAACCACAGAGAGATTAACTAGGTAATTGCATTCGACTTAAAACTCGGCGTGATACGTTGAAAAATACTAATCCCAAGCCTGCAAGCATGAGTAAATCAAACCAAACTCCGGCAAATCCTGTACCGCGCACGAAGGCATCACGAGTGATATCAATGTAATAACGCGCCGGAATTACGTTAGGTAGTAGTGATAAGGGGAAAGGAATATTGTTGAGGGGATAAATAAAACCTGAGAGTAATAAGGATGTGATAAAACCTAGTAGGGAAGCGCCTTGTACAGCAGCATTTTGGTTACTGCTACGGACTCCTAAAAGTAAGCCAAAAAGAACGCTATCTGTCAGAAATAGTAATGTGCCAAGTAGTAATGTTATCGGGTTGCCAACTATGCCAACTTGGAAAATAATTGAGCCTAATATCATAACTATTAATGCCTCGGCGATGGCAATTAATAAGTATGCTAATCCTTTACCAAGTAATAGTTCTGTGGCACTAATACTCGAAGCATAAACTTGTAAAATTGTCCCTTTTTCTTTTTCTCGTACCATTGCGATCGCAGACAGCAATGAAGGAAAAATCCATAGTACAACGCCGTAAGTTCCTGGTACAATATACAACGATTCTAATCTACCAGGATTAAACCATAAACGCATTCGTGCTGTAATACTATTAGTAGCAGGTATCAGTCCATGCTCTTGCATGAAAAAGTTTGTGACTCTCTGAATACTATTTTTAATTACACGGGCATTATTAACATCAGTTGCATCGATTAATACTTGTACATTTGTACTTCTTCCTGCTTGAATATCGCGGCTAAATTCCGGCGGAATAATTACAGCAGCTTTGGCAATTCCCTTATCTATTGCATCGCGTGTGGGATTGCCACCAGACCATTGTTTAGGCACAAATTGATTAGTGGCATACAATCGTTCAATATAGCTGCTACTTAGATTTGTGCGATTAAAATCTTGTACAATTAAGGGAATATCTTTACTTTCTAATCTGATCGCAAATCCAAAAATTATTAGGGTGATGAATGGCAACAAAAATGCTAACGCTAATGTCAGGCGATCGCGGCGAAATTGGGCTATTTCTTTCACACATTGAGCAAAAATTCTTTTCATATATATTAAGTAAACTTTCTCCCCACTCAATTCCTATTTTTGCGATCGCTGGACAATACCGATAAAAGCATCTTCTAAAGAAAAGGGAATGGAACGCAAAGAATTGATGCTAATTTGATTAGCTTCTAAAAGTTGAGTTAGTTGATTTATCTCCTGCTCAGGATGATCAAGGACAACGTGTAAACTATCAGCAAAAATCGAGATGCGCCACGATTCAAAGTGTTGTTTGAGTATCTTGGAAGCAACTTGGTTTTGATTAACAATAATTTCTATTAGTTGTCCCGGTTGCGAGGCTTTGACAGAACTTGGCGAACCTTCAATGACGGTTTCTCCTGCAACCATAAAACTCATGCGGTTGCACTGTTCAGCTTCTTCTAAATAGTGTGTTGTTACTAAAATGGCTGTACCGTTGCGGGCGAAGTCGTTAATCAGCTTCCAAAACTGGCGACGCGCTAACGGATCTACCCCCGATGTTGGTTCGTCTAAAAATAAAATATCTGGTTCGTGCATCACGCAAGCACCGAAAGCAACTCGCTGTTTCCAACCTCCCGGTAGCTGCCCAGTAATCATATTTGCTTGTCCTTCTAAGCCACAGGTAGCAATTACCCAGTCAATTTTTTCTCGTCGGAGTTTGCGAGGTACACCGTAAACTCCGCTATAAAATTCTAAATTTTGCAGAATAGTTAAATCGTCGTAAAGGGTGAATTTTTGACTCATGTAACCAATGCGTCGTCGTAAGTCTGCACTTCGCAGATTTCCGGTTTCACCACCCAAGGAAATTTCACCGCCACTTGCTTCTAATAATCCACACAACATTTTAATTGTGGTGGTTTTGCCAGCACCGTTAGCACCTAACAACCCAAAGATTTCGCCGTAGCGGATTTCGACGTTGACATCTTTAACGGCTTGGAACTTGCCAAAGATCCGACTGAGGTTGTGGGCATAGATGGCTACTTTTTTAGTCTCCCCTTGTCCTCTTTTGCGAAAACGAGGAAATGGAAAAAATTGCGGTACCGAACCTTGTTGTCGCAGGCGCGTAACAAAGACGTTTTCTAATGTGGGTTCACCATGCTCGATACTGGGGGAAGGTAACTGATGTTGTTGCAGTAGTTTGCGGACTTCGGTTTCGCCGGAATTTATATCTTTCACGAGGACATCTAAGCGATCGCCAAAAGTTTGCACATCTACTATATTTGTTTGGGTAGTCTGAGATAGTATTTGTTCTGTCGCCTCCAGATTTGCTGTTCGCACTTCTAAGCGATGCAAACCTAAGTTAGCCCGTAAGTCTGCGGGTGTGCCAATTTCATGAATTTGCCCACTGTACATCAAAGCGACGCGGTTACAGCGTTCAGCTTCGTCTAAGTATGGTGTAGCAACTACAATTGTCATCCCCTCGGCTGATAATTCTCCTAGCACATCCCAAAATTCCCGCCGGGAAACTGGATCAACACCTGTCGTAGGTTCATCTAGTAACAAAACTTCTGGTTGAGAAACTAAAGCACAACATAGCGCCAGTTTTTGTTTCATTCCCCCAGAAAGTTGTCCCACCAAGCGATCGCCAAATCGCTCCAAATTCATTAATCTTAAATATTTATTGCGGCGTTTTTGCAATAAATCGTCTGCTACTTGCCGCAACCCTGCTGCATAACGCAAGTTTTCATCAATACTCAAATCCAAATACAGCGAAAACTGTTGGGTGAGATAACCTGTGATTAATCGGGCATCTCGTGCAGGTTGATTAAATATTTGTACGTCTCCCGCCGTTGCTTCCATCACACCGCCCAAAATGTGAAAGGTGCTAGTTTTTCCTGCACCGTCTGGGCCAATTAATCCAAACATTTCACCTTTGTGGACGCTGAAATCAATTCCCCGTACAGCAGCTAAGTTTCCATAGTGCTTGTGTAAGCTATCAACTTTAATTGCTGTAGTGGTAAGATTAGATGATTGCGGTGAGTTTGGAGTAACTACTGTTGTTTGCTGTTGCATTATTTAGCCTCCTAGTTTGGAGAATTGAGGGGGGAAATTTAAACGCAAAGGCACGCGGAGGGAAGCGCAGAGGTACGCGGAGAATTTGGGAGGAATTAATGAAATGTTGTTCTGTTATCTGCTTTCTGGATTCAGGTTGATTTCGGCATCTGCTGGCATCCCCATTTTGGCGCAGGGTAAATCTGATTTAGTATAAGGATTTTCGGGGTTAAAGCAGTTATCAGGGTTTTGAACTTTGATCCGAATTCCTATTACTTGTCTGACTCGATCTTTTTGAAAGTAAATGTTCTCTGGTGTAAATGAAGCTTGCGGATCGATCGCAATTACTTTACCTTCTAATGGTTTACCTGGCGCAGAATCAATCAAGATTTTCGTTGTTTGTCCTAGACGCACTCTGCCAATATCGCCTTCGGGAATAAAACCTCTAAAATACACTGTTTTGGGATCAACAATTGTTAAAATATTAGTCTGACTGCTAACTACTGCACCTGGTTCGACACTCCGGGCTGTTACCACTCCATCTAAGGGACTAACTACATTTAAATCTTTTTTGGAGTCTGCAATCTGGGTGAGGATTTGCTGATTTGATGCTTGAGCATCTTTGACTTTGGCACGGGCAGAGTTGACTTTCGCCTGTGCAGATTTAAGTTGAGCATCACTTTGCTGCTGCTTTCTGATTAATGCTGTTAACTGGGCGTTGCGAATGTCAGGATTCAAACCTGTAGTTTTAACTTGAGTTAACGCCCCTGATGTAGCACTTAACTGTTGGCGTTCGGCATTAACTGCTGCAACTCGTGCTTCTAGGGTTGCGATCGCAGTCTCAAGGGTGGTTTGTGCTTGATCGAATTGTTGTTGATTAATCGCCCCTTCTTTGACTAATTGGGTATAGCGATCGCGGTTGATTTTTGCTAAATTAACTTCTGCTGCTGCCTGCTTAACTTGGGCTTGTGCTTGTACTAATGTGGCTCTGGCTGCTGCTACATTTGCCCGTGCCTGCTCAATTCTGCCTTGGGTATCCCCTTGGGACTGGCGAAAATTCAGTTTGGCTTCGTTAATTTGGCTATTAATTTCTTGAGTTTCTCTGGCGACTTGCTCGACATCCGAAATTGCCTGCTGTTCATCATACTTAGCAGATGTCACTCTCGCTTGAGTACCCAGCAGTTGTCCTTGCAGCAATTGATCGTCTGTGTTGTCTAACTTAATTAACTCTTGCCCCTTTTTAACTGCTGCCCCTTCTCGCACGACTATTGACTCAATTCTTCCAGAACGCTTGATCCCAATCTCGGTTTCATAACCCTCAATCCGGCCGCTAACTTTCAGTACATTCACTGGTGCTTGTGGTTGACTGCGCCACACGGCGTAGCCAATGCCAACCACCACCAGCACCCCCCCGATTAGTAAAGGAATCGGTTTCTTGTGCGGCTGCTGCTTCGATACTGGCGGCTCTTTAAGATTTTCCGGGGATGTCGGGATAGTCTGAGTCATGGTAGCACCCTGGATTGTAAAAAATATTTTGTAAATGAAAATCGAAAATTCGGAATTATTGGTCATCATACTAGACTGTATAGTATGATAAAACAAGAGATACGTCAAAAAATTTACTCTTCATGTCCAAAAATCCTACTTCCGAAATAGGAAATGCTTTACCTGCGATCGCTCCCAAGCAGGAGCAAATCTTGCAAGGAGCTATACGGGTATTTTTGAAGGAGGGTTACGCTAGAACAAGTATGGATCGTGTCAGCGCAGAAGCTGGAGTGTCGAAGCAAACAATATACACTCACTTTCAAGATAAAGAAGGGCTGTTTAAAGCGTTGATAGAACGGTTGACGCTGGCTTGTTTTCAAAGCATTTTTTGCACAGAAAAATTGCACGGTGAACCAGCGATTTTGTTGCGTCAAGTTGCGGAAATTTATTTAACCAAAGTCGCTGATAATCCCGATTATTTGGCCTTGTTGCGGTTGATTATCACCGAGTCACAAAACTTTCCTGAACTAGCCAAACTTTATACCGAAACGGTTGTGCAACGCGGTCGGCAAATGCTGAGTCAGTATTTCGCATCTCATCCAGAATTAGGAATCATCGACCCAGAAGCAATGGCTCAGATTTTTTTTGGTTCGCTAGTATCTTACGTGATTGTACAAGAAGTTTTGTATGGAAAAGAACTCATGTTTTTATCACGTGATCGCCTGGTAGACAGCTTAATGAATGTGGTCATGAGCCAGTCTCTAAATACAGAAATATACCTTTCCAGGTGATTCGTAAAATCTGTTTTTTTGGCATTTAAATTTCCATCTGTAGGTAATAGTTAATGCAGTTATAGCGTTTCCTAATCACATAAGGTATATCTTAGCCCCCTGCTCGCTTGCTCTTAGGGCGTTGGGGGTGGGGTTCTTGTACCTCACAAGAGTCCAGAACCGCTATAGTTAATTTGCCAAATATGTATAGTGCTATCCTCATTGCTACTAGCGAGAGTTTTACCATCTGGGCTAAGAGCAAGCCCTAAAACGGAACTGGAACCATCTTGAAAGGTGTGCAACAGTTTCAAAGTCTCTAAGCTCCACAGTTTAATAGTGCCATCAAAATTGCCGCAGATCAGAATTTTTCCATCGGGGCTGATCACAAGAGATTCAACTGAACTAAAATTGTCAGTAAACTCATGCAGCAATTTTCCAGTTTGGAGATTCCATAATTTCAGGGTGCTAATTGCCCGATTTCCAGAAACTAGCTGACCAAAACTGCCAGTGACGAGCTTTTTGCTATCTGGGGTAATAGCAATAGCATCAACTGGGGTTTTGTGTCCTTTGAGAATATGGCGTGTTTTTTTAGTTTGCAGTGAAATCAGCCTAATTGTATTGTCATCGCCACCCCCAGTACTCACAAGGGTTTGCATATCAGGGCTAAATGCAACCTTACTCACAAATTCTGAAGTTGCAATAATGGTATCAAGCAGCTTAAGCGTGTGTAAATCCCAAAGCTTGATTGTGTGGTCATCACTGCCACTAGCAATCAATCTACCATCTGAACTAATAGTAACGGTTTCTACTGGCTGGCTATGTCCACTTTCGATGTTAAGCGTCAGCATTAATTGAGTGCGTAAATCCCAAATCTTCATTGTTGGAGTGGTTATCCCACCACTTACAATCCGCTTCCCATTTGGACTAATCGCAATTGAAGTAACACCATCTGAGTGAGCATCTAAACTCCGCAGCAATTTTCCAGTACGTAGATTCCAGACTTTAATTGTATCATCTCTACCTCCACTAATCAGGGTTTTCCCATCTGGGCTAATCACAACTGCTGGAACACCAAAAGTTACTTTTTTATGTGCTGTCAGTGTGTGAACAAGTTGAATATGTGATTGTGATTGAGTAATTGTACTCCTAGCAATGGGAGGATTTGAACTGGAAGAATGTACATTAATGACAGTGATGGCTAGTGCGATCGCTAAAGCTGTAATAGCTGGTTTGGATTTGAGGAAATTCAATAATTTCATGGCGGTGAGGAACGCAATTATTAATAGTGTTCCCATTTAATCGGGTGCTATGCCTACGGCGGGCGGGTATGTGATCGCACGATATCTGATAGACCACAGTCTAAGGCTGGGTATAAGTTAATAGTCTATCTACGGCGATTAGATTCACAGATGGTTATTTTGGGATGCGAGATGCCAATAGCTAAGAAATTTATTTCTTGGCGCGAGATGGGGCTTAATAGGGTAAATTATTTCTCATCTGTCTGTTAATCTGCCATTGTTGGAGTCAGAACCTATATGCATTTACTCAAAGTATCAATTTTGACAGTATTAGTCACCACATTTTCATTTGTTCAACAAAGCCGTGCTGACACCATTGCGCCACCAATTAAGACACAGGTGAAGGAAGTAGCACAGTGGTTCACTGGTTTTTTTGATAATGCCCAACAGGTTGCTAATAGCCCTTCTGTGCCATTAATTACTATCTCAACTTGTAGTGTGCAACTGGATGATACTAATCCTCTGGCTGAGACACAGAACGTTTATCTGGAACAAGAAAGCCCAGGTTTTGAACGCCTACGCCTTTATTCTTTTAGTGAAGGGAATTCGGCTGTGAATCTAAGTATTAGCAGCTTTTTGAATAATAATACTGTACGCGGGTTATGCAATCATTCTCAGTCTACGCCAACTGTTAGTATTAACAATGTTGAGAAGAACACCTGTAATCTGCAATTATTTTGGCAGCCGAACAGCTACATTGGAAATAACGCTCCCAATGGCTGTATAACAAGTGATGGCTTCAAAGTGGTTTCCGATGTAACTATTGAGCAGAGTAGCATCGACTCCCTAGACAAGATTTTTGATCAGAAAGGTAATTTGCTTGTCGCCACACCCATCGAATTCCGTCGAGTTGAGTCTGTTCCAGAACCCTCTGTCACATTAGGGTTGCTGGCTTTGGGAATTTGGAGTACAAAAAACGTAATTTCAGATAACCTAAAACAGAAATCAAAAAAGAATAAAACCTCTGTTTGAAGTTAGCGATTTATGCGACAATCCCCTTAGCGCAATGGCGTACCCGCAAAATATTGATTTTTAAATTTTTCAACCTACTTATATCAGTAAATACCTCTAAGAATAGATGACTTAGTGATCGGGAAAGGGATAATGCTAAAAGACCTAATATTCTTAAGACCAATTACTGACTAGGAGATTATTTTATGAGAACCAGAAAGCTAGGCAAACTTGGGTTGGAAGTTTCAAATATCGGACTTGGTTGCATGGGAATGTCTGAGTTCTATAGTGGTCGTGATGAAATTGAGGCGATCGCTACAATTCATCGAGCATTAGAACTTGGGGTTAATTTCCTTGATACTGCTGATATGTATGGGCCGTTTACTAATGAGCAACTAGTAGGCAGAGCAATTAAAGATCGCCGAGAGCAAGTAATTTTAGCAACCAAATTTGGCAATGTCCGCACTGAAGATGGTGGTTGGAAAGGGATTAGTGGCAGACCAGAATATGTCCAGACAGCTTGCGATGCCTCGCTAAAACGTCTGGGAGTTGAAGTGATTGACCTCTATTATCAACATCGTGTAGATCCAACCGTACCCATCGAAGATACTGTCGGGGCAATGGCAGAGTTAGTCAAGCTTGGTAAAGTCCGCTATCTAGGACTCTCCGAAGCTGCCCCCGCCACAATTCGACGAGCGCAAGCTACTCATCCGATTAGCGCACTACAAACAGAGTATTCTTTGTGGAGCCGCGATCCAGAGGATGAAATTCTACCTACTGTGCGGGAATTAGGAATTGGATTTGTTCCCTATAGCCCATTAGGAAGAGGGTTTTTATCAGGTGCAATTACCAGCCCTGATGATCTTGCAGCTGATGACTATCGAAGAAATTCTCCTCGCTTTCAAGGTGAAAATTTCTCTAAGAACCTGGAATTAGTAGAGCAAGTCAAGGCAATTGCTACCGAAAAAGGAGTAACTTCTAGTCAGCTTGCACTAGCATGGCTTTTGGCTCAAGGAGAAGATATTGTGCCAATTCCTGGTACAAAACGCCGTACTTATTTGGAGGAGAATATTGCCGCTACCGAAATTACCCTGACTCAACAAGAGTTGAATCGACTTGAAACTGTTGCACCAAAAGATGTGGCAGCAGGCGATCGCTACCCTGACATGACTACTGTTAACCGTTGATCGATTTCAGTGGTGGAGTATTTTTTCTGATTCTGCTTTTGATCAGCGTAGGCATCGCTCCTCTACTTTCCTCGCTTGAATGGGGGCGATACTTGCGCCGGGCATTTAGAATATAACTAGAAACAATAATTTCTAGTAATTTAAGTCAATAACCAATACATCTTCCAAAAGATATTTATGAACCTTCTTTTCTATACGCCTTAGCATGTATTATGGTATTTGTAGTATTAATTTATCCTAAAATATATCTTTATAACTTTGCTGCTGCATCAAATCCTAGCTAAATTGAAATTTTATGAATAGTCCCTTCCCCTTAGACCTTCCCCAAAGCGCTTTAGAGCCACTATTAGCATTGCGAGATTACTACGCACCCAAAGTTGAAAAGTACGAAAAACTATATACCCAAGCCAAAGCCAATCTCACTCACGTAGAAGCTTTGTTATCTAACTGGTCTTTAGCCTCGGAGGTAGCAGGCGAAGAATTCACCCCTGAAAAAGAAGAAAATTCGTTATTACTTCTCACTGATAACTCTGATATTAAACTGGAAGAAGCTAGCCCTCTTGAACTCTTGCAATGGGACGATTCCAAGTCGGGAGAATTTGACGCAGGTACAGATACTGTGGAATTACTACCGCCCATATTACCACTTATAGAAACACAAACATCAACTCAACAGCGATCGCTATATGGGGTAGAGATTCCCATGTTGCCAGAGTATCAATCTTTAAGTCGCGCCGATGCGATTGAACGGCTGTTGGCAAAACAGATCGGCACAATTGTTCACATAGACGTGATCGTGCGATCGCTCTATGGAGAGCTAGAGCCAGATATCTTCAAACTAGTTAAAGGTCGAGTTCAATCTTCACTTACCCAGAGTAGAGAAACTCATAATTGGTCATCTGTTAAAGGGAAGCCTGGGTATTATACTCTAGATTCACGTTTGCTTACCTCTAATCAAACTAAGAATTACTTTGGGCAAAACAAGCACAAAAATCACCAATCTTTTCGGGAAACAACACCTCAAAAAGTACCTAAGCTTGAACCATTTGAAAAGCTAATTTTGATTGATGCCATTTCCGATTTTTTAGAACAAAATTCTTCAAAAGTTTTCAGTATTAATGAAATCATTGAAGGGATTTATGGAAAACTTGATGAACATGAACTTAAACAGGTAAAAGGCGGGGTGCAGAAGGAATTATCACGGGGTTATCGTACAGGGCGATTCTCTAGATTTCCCAATCAAATCGGTTTTTATACCTGGAACTACGACTTAATCAAGAAATCAAACGAGTGAAGCGATCGCATCTCTATCTGATAATTAGTTAAATCTTGGTGCGATCGCCTGTCAATTCAGTAAATTATTCTCATGGCTTGATTTTTCTTGTTTACAGCAATTTGAAGCCGAGATGATTGAGAACTTCACGCAAGCGATCGCGTCCTTTCAATGACTCCACAGTTGCGATCCGTTGGGCTGAGTGTTCTGACCAATCGCCAGCAACATCCATCTTTTGTTCAGTATAGAATTCTTTGATGATGTCGTTGTAGTGAGCGATCGCTTCTTCTTGATCTGCCAATTTATAGGTTTCACGATGCAATATCGCTGACTGCGGCAACCTCGGCTTAATCGCTGCTTCTACTTCCGGATTCGGATAACCGACACACAGCCCAAATACAGCATACACAGAGGTGGGCAAATTTAATATCTCTGCTACCTCTTGCGGGTGGTTGCGAATTCCGCCGATATATACTGTTCCCAAACCGAGTGACTCAGCTGCAACTACTGCGTTTTGCGCCGCTAACGTTGCATCGATTGTTGCTGTCACAAACATTTCCAAATATTCCAGCGCATCATCAGATATGCCGCGACTCTCAGCAACGTAGCTTAGACGCGCTAAGTCTGCTAACCAAACCAAGAATAAAGGTACTTGCTTAATATGTGCTTGATTTCCGGCTAATTTGGATAACTCCTCTTTGCGCTGTTGATCTTCGACTGCTACCACACTCCAGGTTTGCAAATTAGAGGAAGTAGATGCAGATTGCGCGGCTGCAATTAGTAACTCCAGAGTTCCCGGTGGTAGAGGGTCAGATAGATAAGATCGGATTGAACGGTGAGATAATAATGCTGTCAGCGAATCATTCCATTCAATTTCGGGGCTGAAGGGAATTTCACCGTAGCGCGATCGCAGTAGTTCTGTAGGATTAGTCATAATCAATTCCAAAATTTTCAGATATTTTATTACTAACACCAATTTCATCTCTAAGGGCATAGAGAGATATGCCCTTATAGCCAATTCATTGTACTAGTTTAAGTTTTTGGTGAAAATGCCGCATATTTTTCTTTTGTCAACATTGCATCCTTCACATTTACCTCTTTGGGAATTAACTTCAATTTATAATATGTATCTGCAACACCTTGTTGTAGATTTATCAGATTGTCGTCAATTGGTACAAGACCAAAAGTTCGTCTGTTAGTTGCTTTTTTCATCGTTTCTACATCAATTCCTAACACAGGTGCTAGAGTTTTTGCTACTTCTTCTCGATTCTGTTTAGACCAATCTTCTAAATTTTGAATTTCCTCCAGTATTGTCTTGACAGTTTGGGGATTTTCAGTGACAAATTTGCGAGTCATCAAATAATATCCTCCCTGTTTATTAATCCCTGTGCCATCAATCAGGACTCTAGCATTAGTTGCCTGTTGAGCTGCTGCATAGAAGGGGTCCCAAATTACCCAGGCATCTAGACTGCCCTTGACAAATGCAGCGCGGGCATCAGCCGGTGCCAAATATTTAGGTTCAATGTCAGTATATTTTAATCCCGCTTTTTCTAAAGCTTGGACTAATAATAAGTGGGCACTAGACCCTTTTTGAAAAGCAACTTTTTTGCCTTTTAGGTCAGTAACTTTTTGAATCGAGGAATTTTGGGGAACAAGAATTGCTGAACTAGCTGGAGTAGCCGCAGTACCAACAACATAAGTTAGTGATGCTCCCGCTGCTTGAGCAAATATTGGCGGTGATTCTCCTACAGGACCGATGTCAATACTACCCACATTCATCGCTTCTAGTAGTTGAGGCCCCGCTTGAAATTCACTCCACTTTACAGTGATACCTTCTGGTGCCAAACGCTTTTCTAAAACACCCTTAGTTCTAAGTAAAATGGTCGATTTTTGATAACCAAATCTGACTACTGTTGCTTTACTTGCAGCAGAATTACCAACAGATGTGGCACTGGGATTAGAGGAATTAACAGTCGATGTCGATGAACAGGCAGCAAATAGCAAGCTCAGACAAAGACCTGTAACAAAAGCCCCGACTATTGGCAAAGGAGAAGAAAAGAAGAATTTATATTGGTTGTGAAAGGGGATATTCCTCAACTTGATCAAGGATATCCACTTGGCAATGAAACGGCGAAAGATTAGGTTAATCATCAAAATGATTTCTCTGAACTATATGAATACTATAAACTTATAGGTTTACCGGAGTATATAAATAAATCCAGGGAAATTTGATCTAAAAATAGCGGGAAGTGGGCGTAAATTAATACTTCCGCGCCTATTTTTGCAGTGCCAAGAAACACAGCACTAATTCAGCAAATCAGGTTCTTCGCGCACAATCCTGTCGTAAAGTGGCTGGAAACTGAACCATCCACTTGCATGTGACCCCACTTGAGTTTGTGTTAAACGGGCTGTTTCGTGTTTGATAGTAGTCGGTCTACCCGCAGCTTCTGCCAGCAGTTGGGCTTGGCACGATCGCTCTAAGCTAATGTACCAAAAGGCAGCTTCATCTACTGTATGTCCCACAGTTAAAATGCTATGATTACGTAGGATTATCGCTTTCTTTGGTCCCAAAGCTTGCGCCAGTCGCTGACCTTCAGAAGTTTCTAAAACAACACCTGTAAAATCGTCAAATAGCGCATGATCTTCGTAAAAAGCACAGGAATCTTGAGTCAAGGGGTCAAGGAGACGACCTAAGCTAGACCAGGCTTTACCATAAAGTGAATGGGCGTGAGCCGCCGCCATCACATCAGACCGAGCTTCATGAAGCTGAGAATGGATGGCAAAAGCGGCTCGATTTACTTGAGCATCACCTTTAACCACTTCACCTTCTTTGTTAACCAATATCAGGTCAGAAACTCGGATGTGACCGAAGTATGTCCCCAGGGGATTGACCCAGAAATGGTCTGTAAATTCGGGATCACGAGCTGTAATATGACCGGCAATTCCCTCGCTGAACCCAAACTTACCAAACAGGCGAAAGGCAGCAGCTAGGCGTTGCTTACGGTGCAGGCGTTCGTCTTCAACTCGCTCGAATACAGGGGGTTGTGGTCTATCGTACTTGGGCATGTTCTTTTTCCTCTTCGTCTTTACAGGGAGCCTTGGAATCTCCAGAGCCAAAGGATTTGACGCTGTGAGATTCTATGATCAATGGGTCAGGTAAGACGCAACCAGTATCGTTACCCAGAAGATGGATACAGATGCGCTCAGAGATATGGTTTTGACGGCGTGAATATCACCATCTGGGGGTAACAGGCGGTAGATATCACCTGCTTGAAGCGATGCCTACGGCTGGCGATGCCGAAGCATTTCAGTTACTTGTTAATTGTGCGTGTCCTTCGGCATCACTGTTATCTACACGGCGATAGACTGTTTCTTCTTGATTGCAAGTAATTCGTAGTTAAGAATTCAATTACGAACTTCCAAGAAATAAATTACTACTACTTGTGGGGTGGGCGACACGAGAGCCTTTGGTTACTGGGCTCTCGTGTCGCCCACCCCACAATAAATAGTTGGATATTTTTTTATTTGGAAGTCCCTTACGAATTACGAATTACGAATTACGAATTATTTTAATGCTAGGGTGAATCTTGAAGCCAAGTTGCTCAAGTTTTAGACCAGAAAGGGACTCCTTCAGAATGATCGTAAAGGGATATCGCTGGAATACGGTAGCTTTACCTTGTGACAATAGCAGCCTAGCACGGCTGATGCGTACTGGATACAAGGGTTGTTGGTTGGCATCGAGTATTAATACTTTGGTCATGCGTGATATTCCTTACGAATAAATTTGTTAAAGGACTAGCAAAAAATCAATCATCCAATCTTGCTCTAAGGAATTTCCAAAAATAAATTATTCAATCTTGTGGGGTATTTTTTTATTGAGAAGTCTCTTAGCTGTGATATTAATTCCTTAAAATACGGTAAATCGGTCGGATATGCGTTGAATTCACTACAAGCAGAAATTATCACATACAAATTTAAAAAGCAATAGGCTTGCTGTTAGGGGAGACAAAGCACAGCTTTAGCTCTTTGGGGTTCTTGAAGTTTAATAAGTAGTCAAGTGGACATGAGATGATGCGTCAAAAGGGCGTAATCGCTTGTAAATGCAGGGTTTTTTCTAACTGCGGATGCTGGAAGCGAAGTTCTCTGGCGTGCAGATGTAACCGACTGGTAACTGCACAGCATCCATAAAGGCGATCGCCTAAAATAGTTACCCCAAGTCCTCGCGCATCAGCCGCATGAACTCTCAACTGATGAGTGCGTCCTGTTAGCGGCGTAAATTCTACGCGGGTGTAGTTTCCTTCTCTCGCTATAACCTGGAAGTGTGTCAAGCTAGGTTTACCCTGCTGCCAATCAACTTTTTGCTCAGGGCGATTTTCGGGATCTCCCCACAGTGGGAGGTCAATCACACCTTGCTCAACTGTCACCGCACCGGAAAGGATAGCTTCATAAACCTTGTGAATCTGGCGTTGCTGAAACTGCTGGCTGAGTTGGCGATGAGTTTGGCGATCGCGTGCCAACAACAGAATACCAGAAGTTTCCTGATCTAGGCGATGCACAGATGCAAGTGCCATACCATCAGCCCTAAGATGACGTAAGCGACTCAAAACACTATCTTGGCGATCGCAATAACGCCCAGGTACCGAAAGTAACCCAGCAGGTTTGTTTACAGCAATCAACCATTTGTCTTCATAAAGAATGGGGATCTCTCCTTTGATAGTGGAGAAAGCTGGGGAGTCAAACACATTGGATCTACGCAAATGTGTTAATCTATTTAGCAAGAGTGGGGCTGTTGTATGAAAATCCCTATTAGGGATTGAAATAGGTCTTAACCCTGATAGCAAAAATCCCATCAATGGCTGACATCGCTCGGCGCATGCTCCATAAAATTCTCCCGGAATTTTATCCTGATTTACAGAAGACGCACCCCACCAAAATTCCGCCATTGCCAGTGGTTTGAGATTATGTGTTGCCGCATAATGTAGTAGCTTGGGGGCACAACAGTCTCCTGTACCAGTGGGCGAACCTCCTGGCATCAATTCTTGCAATGATTGCGATCGCCCGGAAAAATTAGTCAGGCTGTAACTAGCCTGCATCTGAGCTTGTAATTGACGGGACAGTGCTTTACGCTGTTGTTTCAGTTCGCTAATTCGCTCATCCGTCGCTGCAATTAACTGTTGAAGGGGCTGTAATACTGCATTTTGCTGGCGTTTAAGTTGCCGTCGTTCAATTCCCTGCTGACGACTTTCTTCGTCGAGTTGTTCAAGAGCAATCGTGAGTGCTTCTGAAGTGAGTGTATTGCAGATTTGCTGACGTTTTTCCTGTCGTTGATGTTTGCAATGGCGATGGCGATCGCTCATTGCTTGCAACTGTTGCTCAAACTGAGCAAACAGGGTTTGGTACTGCTGGCGATCGCTCAGTTGCTTCAAAGTAAGAATTTCTTGCTTAATCGCGTCCAACTGTGCCAAAGTGCGGGCTTCTTGTAAAGCAACTTCCTCTCGTCCGGGAATTGGCGGCACCCAGCCCTCAACCACACTGCAACCATTCAAAAGACCAGAGAAGGCTTTGAGTACCCGTTGTTCGCCATTAGGCAGTTCAACCAATAGTATTCCATACATCTTGCCTTCACGAGAATAACAGTCATTTTTGGCAAGTTGTTGCATGAGTCCGTGGGCGATCACTTCCGACATTGAGGTGCGGGGTAATTTTAAGCGATGTCTACGACGGGCTACGCCTACGCCACTTTCAGGACAACGCCCTTGGTAGTAATAACTACAAGATGAGTCGCTGATCTCAAAATCGCAGTCGATGAAATCTGAAAGTGGGATCATCGCGCTTCTAGCCAAGCCTGCACATCAGCGATACTAGTAAAATCTAACAGTGCTTCACTCAAACCTTCAAGAACAGGTAGAGGTAAACTGGAAATGTGCGATCGCATTTCAAGAGAAACTTCTCCAAATCGCTTAGTTAGAAGTCGAATTACCAGATTAGCAGCCTCTTGCTGTCGTCCTTCTTCTCGTCCTTCTTCTCGTCCTTCTTCTCGTCCTTCTTCCTTAATTTCCCTGTAAACTCTCGTTTCCTTGAGTGTAATTCCTAACATCTCTTCTACCTCCATTCGGCTTAATTGTTCAAACTTGTACACCATTATTGTTGTCAATATTTCTATTATGGCGATACTTGATGGCGATCGCACTTCTTGACGGGTTCTTGTTAACAAATACCTTGCTTCTTCCGGCGCTTGTTCTTCTTCCACCGTAGTTAACACCATCAATGCTACCCATAGAGGTAATTGACGAATATCTCCCAATTCATCCAAATACACCCGATATATTTGTCCACCGTTAAGAAATGAGCGATGGGGATAAATATCACTTTGCTCAATACTGCGTGACGGGTAAATAATCACTGGTTGCCAATCGCTAAATCTGGCACGGTTGCGGTAAAAATATAACGATGATTCCGCAAATACTCTTTCATACAGCCTTTCGTCCTTCTGGAATTGCACCTCACAGAAATATACAGTACCCGGACTTTCATTCTCAGGTGGTAAAAACACGCCATCAATTTCAAATTTGGGTTCTTTGATAGCAACCGAATCAAATCTATAGGCATCAGCATTTGTCGGGGGATTTGTCAATAGTTCAAAGAGCAAAGTGGGGGATTGTTAAAACAGTTTGTAAAATATTGAATCTCGTCGCATGAAATAACTTTACTGGTTTTTTTGCACAATGTGTTCTTAAGCAGCGTTTATTCTTTGTAAACCAGTGTAAATATTAAACCGTTCTCCGCGTAGGAATCCAATTAAGGTAATTCCGAATTCCTTGGCGACAGACACCGCCAAACTACTGGGAGCGGAAACAGAACAAACAATAGGAATTCCAGCAGTTGTAGACTTTTGCAAAATCTCAAAACTAGAGCGTCCACTGACTAGGACAATACAATTATTTAAAGGTAATTCGTTACTGAGCAAAGCTGTACCAATCAATTTATCCAAAGCATTGTGTCGCCCAACATCCTCCCACAGATTTAACAGTTGTCCTTGAGCATCGAAGGTAGCCGCAGCGTGCAAACCCCCTGTAGCAGTGAAGATACCTTGAGCAGCCCGGAGCTTGTCTGGTAAGCTATAGATGATCTCAGGTGTTACCGTTGGGCCAGAAGGAATCACTGGACATCCCCGCAGACGCAAAGCCTCAAGGCTAGCTTTACCACACACTCCACAGGCGCTACTAGTGTAAAAATGACGCTCCAAAGGCTGTAAATCTGGAATCAACCCATCCCGCAGTTCTACATTTACGATGTTATGGCGCTGTTCACCATCTACTAATTCATCAACGCAGTAGCTGATACGTCGGATATCTTCTCTGCGGCTAACGACTCCTTCACTGTAGAGGAAACCAGCAGCTAGTTCAAAATCTGCCCCTGGTGTCCGCATTGTGACAGCTACCGTCTTCTGGAAAGGAACAAGGCGAATTTCTAAAGGTTCCTCTGTAGTGAGATGATCTAAACGAGGCCGCACTTGACCATTTTCCACAACCCAGACAGTGGCTTTTGTCTTGCTTTTAGTTGCCATTTTCATTTTTATGAGAGTTGGTGAATTTAAATTTTGATACTAATCTGGGAATAAAGTAATGCTATTTGTATATCAGATGTCTCTTTGATGCTCACCAACTACTTTGTGCTGTTGAGCTAGTTCGGCTAGTACAGCACAGGGTAAATAAACCACCCATTCAAAATCAATACTTCGGCAGAGCTACGTAACCATGAAACGCTTACCCTGTAGTCATTTTGAATTTTGAATTTTGAATTTTGAATTCCGCCCTGCGGTACTAGGTTTCTATTTAGGAAGTAAAATGAACCTAAAATTTTTGGCTTTCAGCAAAATTTTATTTGCAATAGTCTTTGTAATTTCCCTTGGTTTTGCAGGATACCTAGTGGGTGATAACATTAGTCAGAGAGTAATTGAAAAATCTCTTGCTAAACAAGTCATGTCTACCTCTACTGTAGGAAAAAGTTCTCAACTACAGAGACTTTTAAATGAGATAGTTGTAGAACAAAAAATCCCTGGTGCAGTCATGTATATTTCTACACCCAAAGGTGATTGGCTGGGAGCATCTGGTGTGAATAACTTGTCAACTAAAACCCGGATGAAAACCACAGATGGCTTTTCTATTGCCAGTATGAGTAAAACTTTTATGGCGGTGGTTGTGCTGAAATTAGTTGCACAAGGGAAGATAGAATTAGATCAGGCGATCGTAACCTACTTACCAAGAGACATCAGTCCTCATATTATCAACAGCGACAGAATTACAGTTCGTCAACTGCTCAACCATACCAGTGGTATTGCGGAATACCTAGAAACAAAAGAGTTTATTCAAGCTACAGCGAAAAGAAGTCGCTCACAGCCTTGGACAGCCAGAGAAGCTATTCGGTATATGTACCAAGAAGAACCGCGTGCAAATCCCGGAGAAAAATTTATTTATACTGATGGCAACTACATTCTATTGGAACTGATTGTTGAAAATATAACTAAAGGAACTCTCGCCCAAGCAATCCGCAATCAGATTTTAAAACCATTAAGATTAAAACATACCTTTACGGAACTGCGCGAACCGACAATTGGAGAAGTTGCTACAGGTTATGGCGATCGCCATAAGCATGGTAAGCTAGATAGCTACGCCCAAGTCAATGATGGCAATGGTTTAGGAGATGGTGGATTGGTTTCAACAGCAGAGGATTTAGCCAAGTTCGCCAAAGCGTTATTTGTCAAAAAAACCTTACTCTCCCCGAAGATGCTCAAAGAAATGCTGAAATTTAAAGATAATGGCGAAGGCTATAGCTATGGCTTAGGTGTAGAACGGTTTTCATCTCCTTTGGCAAAAGCAATTGGGCATAGTGGTACAGCTTATGGCTTCGTAACATTGCTTGCGTATCTCCCCAATCAAAATACCACCATTATAGTGCTGCTAAACAATCAGGATGTTGATATTAAATCAGTAGCTAGGACAGGTCTGGAAGTTGTCGAGAATCATTGATCCTAATTTGTAATTATGCTTGTAGGGCTTTGACTGCTAGAGGCTCTATTACTTGCTCAAACAGTCCGATAAACAGGTGCGCTGGCAAGAAGTTCCCAAGGCGTTGAGATAGAGCTTGCCGACTCACCTGCATTGCCTCAATGAAAATCGGCTATCCCGGACACCCCTCTTGTTGGGATGTCCGGGATAGCCGCCCGCCTTTCCATTGTCATTAGTCATTGGTACTAATGACTTCGATTTACCCCCGGCTTCAAGCCGGGGGATGAGTTAACCCACAACAATCCTTCAACTTCCAGGCAGCCCAGCACATCTGTTAAATGCTGTATTTGTCGATACACTAGACTCAATACTATTGCTGCCATCACTGTTAGGGTTAGTACACGATGCCGTTCGCGGAGCGTCTCCTAGAGAAGGCGGGCTATGCCGGAGCGCAAACTACGTTTAAAGTCTTTTACCCCTTTGAGATTGGCAAATGTACCCGGACTGATTAACTCAAACAGCCGCGATTCTATCTCTTGGCTTGATGGGGCGGGGACGGTGACTTGATGCCGAAAATCTGGATTTCCTTGTTTTTTCCGTGGCTGACTCATGGTTATTCTCAACACAAGGGTGTTGAGTTTATCCATTCAGTTTTACCCACTTGACAAGTTTCTATTTTTCTTAACTTGACACCAATGGCTTTTTGGCCCGTCCTTTTTTTCAGGTGGGAAAGTTTAGTTACAATAACCGCAAACTAGGGACTGACAACAAATAAATTACCCAATCTTGTGGGGTGGGCCAAAAAGCCCACCTTAGCTTAGAGGCTGCTCTATCTCTACACCCGTTCCTTGGTTTAGTTCTATGAACTTTGGCCCAGCGATCAAAACTACAATCATCATTAAAATACTCGTCACCATGATGATGCTCACCACGCTGGGATCTTCAAAATTACTTGTAGCTACTAATAATGCTGCGGCAAAATTACGTTGAGCTGTTCCTACTCCTAGCACTCGTTGGGTATCGATACCAGGACCGCCCAAAAGATAACCGACGCTAAAGGAGAAGACTATGAAAACGGCACAAACTAAGATTGCACCTGTTTGTAATAAGCCAATGATATCGTTAGTGTGAACTATCAGCCTGACAACCAGACCTAAAAGCAATCCAGCATTAGATAATTTGAACAAAATCGGCTGGATAATGGGGGCGATCGCACTCAATTTTGCTTTGATGAATAACCCAATGATCAATGGGCTGACCATCATTAACAATAAGGGTTTGGCAATATCCCAAGAGTTAATTTGCACACCTTCCACTACTAAGGGCAGTACAATCGGCATATAAAAAATTGTGCCCAGCATTAGCAACATCATTAATCCCACCGAGAAAGCTATATTGCCTTTGACTATCTGGGCAAGTTTAGGTAGTGCTGGAGGTCCTGATGCTACTGCCATGATCAGTAAGCCATCTCTGAGTGGTTCACTTAAATGTACTACTTGTAGTAATAAATATACAAAAAGCGGCACTAGCACAAAATTTGTTAGCAGCGATGATATGACTAAGCGAAGGTTGCGGAGTGGTTCCCAAATCTGTTGTACAGTTAGACTTAACCCTGCACCCAGCATGGTGAACACGATAAATGTGAAAAGTGCGAGTTTATCGATTATTGACAAGATTTCGTTCATGATTTTTTTCTCACACAGAGGGGCGGAGGGGCGAAGAAGCAGGGGAGCAGGGGAGACAAGGGGACAAGGGGGACAAGGAGACAAGGGGGAATTATTGAACAAGTCTCTCCCTTGTCTCCCCCCTCTACCTTGTCTCTTCTCCATGCCCAATGCCCATTTGCCCTGAGCGAAGCCGAAGGGATGCCCAATGCTTATTACTTCAATTCCAGGGTGACTTGCTGTAAGTTGCCGGTGAATGCAAAGGGTGTTTGGTAACTATCTACCGCAGGTGTGCCAGTATCTTGACCAACATCAAAGGTTTCATCTAAACCAAATCTGTAGCCTACGGTTTGCTCAATGCGGCCTTCGGCAACCTGTTGATCGTTGATCAAGAGCTTACCAGTACCGCCTGCCCCCGGAGTGCCACCATCATAAGTAAAGTCAAATTTGATTTGGGATTTGCCGATCGCAATTGGTTGGGAAGATTGAATGATTGTGCGATCGCTATTCAGGAAGTTGTAAGCAAAGGTGGGTTTACCTTCTTTCAAGAAGAAACTCCAACCCGCAAAACGTCCGCCTTGGGTGACTAAAACGCCTTCAGTACCAAATGAAGCAGCATCTACATCGGCAGTGATGCTAAAGGAGCGATTCTTAATATTGGGAGCGCTGCCTTCGGGAATCCCTGCAACAGATGTGTAATAAGTAAAGCTATTGCGTCCTGTGATTAGGTTGGAACGGATTTTGACATCAAACCGTTGAAGTAAGCGATCGTCCAAGGGCAGAACTTTGTATTTCTCTGCTTCCTTCAGAAATAGATTTTGTAGTTGCGCTAACTTGTCAGGGTTCTGCTTGGCTAAATCGTTGGCTTCACTGAAGTCTTTGGTAATATCGTATAGTTCCCAATTATCTTCATCGAAAGTGGTTTTGGAAACACGCTCCCAAGGTAAGCGTCCATGACGGGCGGCTGCTACCCAACCTTGATCGTAAATGCCACGATTGCCAAACATCTCAAAATACTGGGTTTTGTGATCGGATGGTACAGCAGGATTATCAAAGCTATAAACAAGGCTAGTACCTTCGATAGGTTGTTGTTTTACACCGTTGACTACCTCTGGTTCTTCAATCCCCACAGCTTCCAGAATTGTAGGCGCAATATCAATTACATGATGGAATTGGCTTCGCAGTTCACCACGATTTTTGATGCGATTGCCCCAAGCCACAACTAAACCATTCCGGGTTCCGCCGAAGTGAGAAGCAATTTGTTTTGTCCATTGAAAGGGGCTATCCACTGCCCAAGCCCAAGCTGCATGAAAATGATTGAAGGTTTTTGGCCCACCTAAATCATCTAAAGCCGCGAGAACTTCTTGAGGACTTTCTGCTACGCCATTAAAGACTTTTAATTCATTAACACTACCTGTTAAGCCGCCTTCAGCACTCGCACCATTATCCCCGGCAATGAAAAAGACTAAGGTGTTATCCAATTCACCCAGTTGGTCAATCGCGTCAATGACTCTACCAATTTGTGCATCGGTATGGCTGAGGAAACCTGCAAATACTTCCGCCTGACGCGCATAAACTTTCTGCTCGGTGGGAGTGAGGGAATCCCAAGCTGGGAGTTCCGCCGGTCGAGGAGTCAGCTTAGTATCGGCGGGAATTACACCAAGGGCTAGCTGACGAGCAAAGATGTCTTCGCGTAATTTATCCCAACCTTGATCAAATTTACCCTTGTACTTGTCGATCCATTCCTTCGGTGCATGGTGTGGGGCATGGGTAGCGCCAGTGGCAAAGTAGGTAAAGAAGGGTTTATCAGGAGCGATCGCTTGTTGGGTACGAATCCACTTAATCGCATGGTCTGCTAGATCGGGGGTGAGGTGATAATCAGGGCGATTGCTTGGTTTCTGAATATGTTGGGTATTTTCTACCAAAGCTGGACTCCATTGATTGGTATCACCGCCCAGAAATCCATAGAAGTACTCAAAACCTAAACCTGTCGGCCAGCGATCAAATGGGCCTGCGGCACTAGTTTCATAGTCTGGGGTATTGTGCCATTTGCCAAAGGCCGCCGTGTTATATCCATAGTCTCGCAATACTTCGGCGATCGTTGCCGCACTTCTAGGTAAAATCGCAGTATAACCTGGGTAGCCTGTGGCTAACTCCGTAACCACACCTGTACTCACAGAATGATGGTTGCGTCCTGTGAGCAATGCGGCTCTGGTAGGAGAGCAGAGTGCTGTAGTGTGGAATTGGTTATAACGCAATCCCCTTTCTGCTAGACAGTCTAAATTAGGCGTATTGATCAGACCGCCAAAGGTGCTGGTTTGTCCAAAACCGACATCATCAAGCAACACCAGCAAAACGTTTGGTGCATTTTCTGGAGCCTTAATGGGTTTGGGGAAGTCTGGTTCGGATTCTTTGTAAGTAATGCCAATTTTGCCTTGAAAAGATGGTTGGGGTAATGGCAATTTGTCGCCGTAGTCTGCCCAAGCAGGTAGAGGTAAGAGACTAGAAAATATTAGCGTCAGGGCTGTCAAAAAGGCGATCGCACCAGAAGTTAACTTCAGAGATACATACAAAGAATCTTTCTTGTGAGGATCAGTCATACAATTTTGGATTTGAGATTTTGGACTTCGGCTACGCTCAGTCGAACGATTTTGGATTTATAGGTAATGTGCTGGAAGGTAAATTTTTAACTAGCCGAAACCCGATATGAGTAGTTCCCGTATCTGGTGATTCTGACTCCCGCGCCGCCGGACGGAAGCGGCTACAGTAATTGGGAGCGCAGAGATATGATCCCCCCTTGATCACGTGTAACTCTGATTCATCGGGCTTTTTGGGATCAAAGCTTTGATTTAAGGCAATAGGATTAATTTGATGGGATTTGCGATCGTGTCCGATTTGAAAGAAATCAGTAGTCCATTCCCACACATTGCCGGCCATATCATAGAGTCCATAACCATTGGGTGCAAAAGAACCGACGGGAGCAATGCCCAAGTGACCATCGGCTTTGGTGTTGAAAAAGGGAAAAATTCCTTGCCAAGTGTTGGCTCTATGTTCAGAATATTCATTGCCCCAAGCATAGGTTGCACCATCCAAGCCACCACGGGCGGCGTATTCCCATTGGGCTTCGCTGGGCAGGGATTTTACTGACCATTTAGCGTAGGCTAGGGCATCTTCGTAAGCTATGTGAACAACTGGATAGTTGGATTTGTTAGCGATTGCACTGTCTGGGCCAAAGGGATGTTGCCAATTCGCGCCAGTAGTCCAATGCCACCAACTCAGAAAGGAAACTTGCTTGATGCCTGGTTTTGCGATCTCAAACACTAGGGAACCCGGTAATCGCTGCTCATCGGGTAAATCGGGAAACTGTTCTTGAGATAAGGGACGTTCCGCAACTGTCACATATCCTGTTTCTTTGACAAATTCGCTAAATTGTGAGTTTGTTACCTCATATTTATCAATACAGAAGTTAGTCACCGTTACATCTCCAGGCGATCGCTCCTCCACAAAACTGGAATTATCAGACCCCATTTTGAACGTTCCTCCTGAAATCATCGCCATACCTTGGGGACAGGAATTGACTGTGGCTGCAAATGCAGTTGTATTCATGAATAAGAGTGCGATCGCTATTCCCTGAATGAATATTAGTGTGAGAATAGTAATGTTTTTTTCCATCTCTAATATGCTGATTTTTACTACTTCTAATTGAATGCCTGTAGTTGAGCAATAAGATTCAACTTTGCTGAAAAATTAGATTATAGATGAACAATTCCCCTTTTCTTCGTAATTTTAGTCAATCTATTTTTCGCCTTATTTATTATCGGAAAATATGGATTGTATATCAATAAATTTTCAGAAAATTTTCGATACTTGATACTATGCAGAAACTGTTAAGTCTCAACTCTAATCTTCGACTAATTTACAATAAAGATGTTTATTTTCACTAAAATACTAAAAACCGATTGATTTACCGATGTTTATTCTAATATTGATAAACTACATCTTGTGAAAACATAAGTCAAGTACTATTAAGAAAACAGTCAATACACATCAAGACTTCCCTTCTGCCCTCAGCATAGCCGCCTTGTTTTGTAATATAAAGTACCTTGTCTGACACAAGTGTCATTAGCGTAGTAGTCTGTCAATAAATAATTGACGGATAGGTTTCCTGTAGAGACGGCGATTTATCGCGTCTCTTTAACCATCAAAATGAATTTGACAAAGTAGTAGGCATCGCTATGCGGGAAAAGTTTCTGCATGATGCTCATCTAGGTAAACAGACTAAATAAAAAACTCCACCCACTCAAGGGAATTGAGTTTTTGGGCATGGGGAATGGGGCATAGGGCATGGGGAAGAAGTTACTAATGCCCTATGCCCCAAGCGGCGGCGGGAGCAACCTCGACCACCCACTCTTGGGATGGAGAGGGATAGCCGCTTTCAATGAACGCTCCACCAACTTAGTTGTTTACCTAGGCAAGCATTATGATGCAGCACGAGGGATGTTCAAGCAATGTTAAAGTTATTTTTTTACTGTGTAAGGGACTTCAGCTAAAGTCCCTTTGGCACTTTCTGCATTAATATCAAAACTGCTAATGGCGGCAGTGGACTAGTACAGTATTAGTACAAAGTATCTGCGGCGACCATACCCTGTTTTCGGTCAAATTCCGTAGTATCCCCTGCCTCTCTATGGGAGTTCCCTATACAATCATGGGGGGTGGATATAGAGCGATGATCAGCCTCAACCCCATAGCCAGCCACTCTTGTAGCCTGATAATAATGGTCGGATACACTTCGATCTGAATTTTAAGCTAGAGCTACTGCTGGTTGCTGCCAGCGTCCCACCGCCTTACCAATCACTGCTAATTCTTGCATCAAGTTATCGAAACGGTCTGGTGTCAGAGATTGCGGTCCATCAGATAAAGCTTTGGCAGGGTTGGGGTGAACCTCTATCATCAGGGAATCTGTGCCAGCTGCGATCGCAGCCATTGCCATTGAAGGCACAAACTCAGACCAACCTGTACCGTGGCTAGGGTCAATCATAATTGGCAAGTGAGTCAGCTTTCGCAACACTGGCACTACTGATATGTCTAACGTATTCCGAGTATACTGACGGTCAAAGGTGCGAATTCCCCGTTCACACAAGATCACATTGGGATTGCCAGATGCCAAAATATACTCGGCTGCCATCAACCAATCTTCAATAGTAGCTGCCATTCCCCGCTTCAAGAGAACTGGTTTCGGCTGCGCTCCCACTTTTTTGAGCAAGGAAAAATTCTGCATATTCCTTGCCCCCACCTGAATCACGTCAGCAACTTCGACAATTTTATCCAGGTCAGCAGCATCCATCACTTCTGTAATAATACCTAGTCCGCTAACTTCCCGCGCCCTCGCCAACAAATCCAAAGCACTCTCGCCGTGTCCTTGGAAGGCGTAAGGTGAAGTCCGGGGTTTGTATGCCCCTCCGCGCAAAAATGTGGCTCCAGCCGTCTTGACGCGCCGTGCCGTCTCCACAATCATTTCTTCATTTTCTACTGAGCAGGGACCGGCAACGACTACCAAAGGGTGGTGTTCACCAAATACCACCGCTCCATTGGGAGTATTAACCACCACTTTCGAAGCTTCGCCGTGGCGGTACTGGCGGCTGGCTCGTTTGTAAGGCTGCTCTACCCGCAACACCTGCTCAATCCAGGGGCTAACTTCCTGAACTTGTAGTGGATCTAAGCTGGCGGTTTCACCTACTAGACCAATAACTACTTTGTGTTGGCCAACAATTTTTTCTGGAGTTAGCCCCCAGCTAGTTAGTTCCTCATCAATGCGGTTTATTTCCGCCTCTGGGCAACCACTTTTCATTACTATAATCATGTGAAAGTTCCTGATTAATTGAGTAAGTTTTTCTGTAAATGGGCTAACTTTATTGTTGCCTATTGGACTAATTACGAATAGTTAAAAACAAAATAAATTTATTTACAAAATATAGCGCTCAGTCAGTAGTTTTACTACTAAATAACTGGATACGGCATATCAAAAAGATGATCTAATTTTAATTAGCAATGTTCAAGTTATAAAATTTCAACTTCAACATTCACTTTAAAATTTACCGAATACCGCAGTTACATAATACCTGAGCGCTGTTCATTATGAGTTTTTTTGCCGCGTTTCGCGCCAAACTGCCACCATTCGTCCCCAATTGGTGTTGAACTCACCCAAACCCAGCAAACTTCCGACTCTTTCTTCATCCCAAGAGGCAGAGAGAACGCCATAAGTTATCCCTAAGACCCCCAAACCAAATAATCCCATGTTCACCAATAACACGGCGATGGGAGGTAGTTGGATATCAGAATAGATAGCAAGCAGATAGCTGACTACCAGGGTGGTAATGCCCAAAGCTGTTGGTACACCACAGAACCCAGCTACCCGTCGGATCATCCTCTGGCTGACTACTTGGGGAATAGTCATTTCTTCTTTGGTGTAAGGCGTTCTTCTATCAGCCTGTTTGCCAGATTCTTGTGGCTGTGTTGCTGGTTTACTTTGAGTTTTTGCGGGTTTTTGGCGCTTTTTGTTTGGTTCAAAGGGCAAGCGACTGCGTTCAGATTCTTCAGCAGACATAAGCGGTAGTCCCTATCCACGAATACCGAGGCGAGCAATCAAAGCTAGATACTTTTCTCGGCTTTCCTGCGATATGTAAGCTAGAAGACGCTTACGCTGACCAATTAGCTTCAACAGTCCCCGCCGGGAAGAATGGTCTTTTTTATTTGCCTGGAGATGTTCGCTGAGGCGGTTAATGCGCTCAGTTAGCATGGCAACTTGGACATCGGACGAACCAGTGTCGGTTTCGTGAACTTGGTAGTTGGAAATTATTTCTTGTTTCCGCAGTTGCGTGAGGGCCATGATCGATTCAGTTTCTAGTTTTTCTAAATGTATGTAGCAGTCTCCCATAATATCACAGCCCTCAAGCTGGAGGTAGAATCACCTTTACCGCTATAGGCTGTATATTTTTATACCAAGCAACTGGGAAGTTAGACTGCCACTATACTTCGTTTCAATCCCTAATAGGGATTTCAGTTGATTGCAATTATACTCGGTTTCAGTAATATCCCTAGTTATCAATGATTTATTGACAAACTACTACTGCTAAACAAATACCTTGGCTGTATAGCTTGGCAAATCAGTGACTAAACCATCTTCTCCAACTTGCACCTCCCAGTTGGTGAGCGAATCTTGCCAATATTGAGCAGATGGGAAGTTGGGAATTTTATATTCATTTAGATTCTGGCCGGAGAAATTTGCCACGACAACGATATGAGAATTTTGCTCATCCCATCGGGTGTAAGCTAACACTTTGTCTTCGGCATTTTCGTAAAAAAACTGGATATTGTCACTTTGCAAGGCGAGATTCTGCTTGCGTAGAGCAATAAGTTTTTGATAATACTCAAATAAATTATGATTCTGGTCGCCTGACAACAAAGACCAATTAATTTTCTGTGGCTTAGTCACATCTTCGCTTTTTTGCTGGTATTCGCCAAACTCTTCTCCCATCCACAGCATCGGTATACCCATCGCTGTCATTAAGAGAACGGCTGCTAACTTCGCTCGCTTAAATGCGTCTGCGTCAAAGATACCGCGATCGCCTAATTCTCGCAATAGACGTTCGCGATCGTGGGTTGCCAAATAATTTATCACATTGGTAGCGATCGCATAACCCTGCTGCTTGGGATTTAAAATTTGCTTTAGTTGTTCTAATTCAAATGTTTCTCCACAAATATATGGAACTATAAAGTACCTAAAACTCTCATGCCAACAACCATCTAATGGTCCATCTGGCTTGACTACAGTGTTTGTATCAGGAATATGTTCGGCAATGTTGTAAAACTGTTTGGGTGCGGCATGGATTTTTGTTTGCTTCGCCAGCCAGTCGAGAAATTCAAAGTTGGCTAATTGGCGCACCGCATCAAAGCGAATTCCATCAATATGATACTCCTGAATCCAAAATTGCACTACATCCCCGATGTATTTCCATGCAGGCTTAACATTTAACTTCTCATCATAATTATTATAGTTAAACTCTGGCCCCCAGTAATTATCTGGATCTTCAGGATAATGCATGTGTTCGTAATACCAGTAATTCCGGTCAATCAGCATTAACGGGCATTCTTCATCTGTGTGGTTATAAATTCCATCCATAAAAACACGAATGCCTCTAGCATGACACTCATCTATTAATCGTTTTAAATCTTCTGTTGAACCGTAACTAGATTCTGTAGCAAAGAAGTGGCGCACTTTATAGCCCCAGTTATAGTTACCAGGGTATTCATTAACTGGCATTAATTCAAGTGCATTAACTCCCAATTCAACCAGATAATCTAACTTAGCAATTACCCCTAAATATTTGCCTCGTTTGTCAACCCCAACGTGATCATCAGTAAAATCTGCAACGTGCATTTCATATATGACTAATTCCCGATTGTCAGGCAACGGTTTTTCGTCATATTGCCAAACGTAAGTATCAACAATGCGTTGCCCATCTTTAATCCGTACCCTGCTGGATTTTTCTGTTTCATTAACATTTGTGGCATTAGGATCAATAACATCTACCCATTCATCAAGTGCAAAATTTGGACTTTTGCTTTGAACACGAAATTTATATTGATAAATGCCGTCTTCCAGTTTTACTTGAGTGCGGAAATAACCATCTTCATTTTTTACCATCGGGATTTCTTTCCACTCAGAAAAAGACCCAATTAAAGCTGCTCCTTTGTTCCGAGGAGCAAACAATGTAAATTCAATTAAACTTCCCATTTGCATTTTTTTAATATATCTTCCTGTGAGTAGTCCGTGTCACCATGTGCAAGAATACAAACATTACCCCAAGCATACAATTAGCACCTGCTCAGGGAATCGACCTTCCTGAAACCTTTCGAGACCTTACTTCCTTCCGAATGACCATACATCTATCTAAAGATAGACTTAGTTAAAAATAAATCTGTGCTTTTAAATTTCCTTAGTTTGTAAGTATTTTATAACATAGAAGACTTATTTTCTGTTGCTTCAATAAACGCTTCAAACTGACCATTAGGAGTCCATTGAATAGCCCCATCTCGTCCTGTAAAAAATAGTTTGGTTTGGCTTTTATTCAGTTCAGATAAAGCTTTTGGATCAAAGTTGGCAGAAGAAGCGATCGCCACTTGTGGTTGGAGAGCAATAACTAAATCTTTTAATGACTGAGGAGGACACCACAGCACTTGTGGACGAGGCAAACTCCCACTTTTAACTAGTTGCTGTACCTCTTTAGACTTGATATTACCTACTAATAACCAATTCTGATTTAAAATTTGCAATTGTAAGATGGGTAATTGATCGTTGATTAATTTTGCTACTATTGAACCCGTTTTCACCCCTTGACCGACTGCCAGAGCTTGGTAAGATCCCTGATACTTTTGTAATTCTTGTTGAATTGCCTGAATTGCAATGGAATTTTCTGGCTTAGGGGAATATTCATAAAAATTTCTGATTGGTAAACGTTGCAGTAATTCCAACCAAGCATTACTTTCATTGCCTTGGAAATCAGTTGCGATCGCCCAATTTATTTGATTTACACCCTGCTGTTGCAAAAACGGTAGGATTGTGAAACGTCCTGTACCTTCATCGCCACTATTAATTACAGTTACTGTACCTCTATCTTGAACAATTACAATTGGTTCCGTACCAGATTCTAATACCGTTATCCTAAACAATGTATTTGTCGAATGCCAAAGGGGGATGAATACTAAACCAATCGCAATCACATTAGCAAACCACCACCGCTGCTGCCACCAAGGCACTAACCAAACCAGTATAATCAGTAGATAAATCACCAGAAGCTGCCAACTAGATATGCTGCCTACAGCAACAGAATTTCCTGGCAACTTGCTAAAAAAATCCACTAGTTTAATTAGCCAATCAGTAGGGTAATGCAACACCTCAGCCAGAAAGCTTCCTGCCTCAGTCCAAATTAATGCTGCGATCGCACTAATGATTCCACCGATACTAATGATCGAAATTAATGGAGTACTAGCCACATTCAGCAATAAACTATAAGATGGTACAACCCCAAAGACAAAAAGTTGCACAGGTAAAGTCCAAATCGTGGCAGCTAGAGGAACGGCAATCAAAGCAGCGATCGCAGGTGGTAGCCATGCTAGTCGATTGACTAATGGGGGTACTGTTACGACTAATCCCAGTGTTGCTAAAAAACTCAATTGAAAGCCTAAATCCCAAATCCATAGAGGATTAAACACTAATAACAGAGTTGCTGCTAATAGTAACGATCCGAACTGTTTTACCTTCCTTTTTAATAGCAAACCAACTAATGCCGCAAAACCCATAATTACGGCTCTGAGAACCGCAGGTTGAAAACCTGTTAAACTCAGAAAAATGATTAAACCCAAAAAGCCAAGGGTAAATTGAGTTGCTTTTTTTGCCCGCTTCGTTAACTGTAATATCACACTCAAAATCAAGGAAGTTTGGAACCCAGAAGCTGCTAAAGCATGAGCTAATCCAGCTTGTACAAACAGGTCGCGGATATCGTAGGGTAAATCAACAGCTTTGCTGCCTAAAACCATTGCACTCACAAGAGGACCTTCAGGGACACCTAACCAACGAACTTGCGATCGCACAATTTGCTCCCGAATTTGCCACCATCCCCATTTACGTTCCTGATCCAAAACATTTATTTGTCGCCCAATTAGACCAGCAAACGTTCCCTCTTGCTTAAGAAACTTCTGAAAGTCAAAACCACCAGGATTGGAAGCCGCCTTTGGTTTGTACAAAATCCCAGTTACAGCAATTTGTTGACTAGGGTATAACCCAGTAGCTTGAAGTATAGGCACTGTCACATACAATTTGCCAGTAACCCCTTTTGGGACACCTGCTGAACCTTTTTCATTTTTGACCTCATCTAGCTGAGTCGCTTCCAGCCAAAATTGTCCTCGCTGGCTGCGAGTCAAGCGGGGATTACTCGCCACTTCACCGCGAACAATCACAAGTTGTTCTTGATTACTGCTATTTCCAGGCGGGACGAACTGACTAATATCTTTTGCACCTGGTTGCGGCACTCGCCATTGAAGATACAGAGTTGCCAACAATCCCACCAAGCTAGCAGCTAGCCATATTCGCGGATGGGGAGTAGTTTCCCAAATGTTAGGGACTGCCTTATTTTTGCTTCCAACATTTTCTGGTTTCTGAGCAAGTTGCCGTGAAGTGGTGCGTCTTCTAAAAAGAATTGCTCCCACTATCCCCAGAACCAAAATCCATATACCACCCCAAGGAACTGCTGTAAACAGCAACCCGAAAATGTAGCCAAGACAAATAATTACACCACTGGTTTGAATCATAAGATTTTTTGTAAAAGCACCTGACAACCCGAATTTGCAGCTGACTTAAAAATAGCTAAGGCAACAATAGAGAAAAATCGGCGTTGGTGAATTTGGCTATGAAATTTAAAAATCAAATATTCCAAACTCTTATTATCTGGGACTGGAGCGCCTTTGCATGGGCTATTCATCTCTTTAATCAGCAACGCCGAAAAATTTTTATCCTTGTCGTGAAGTATAGTCCATCAAGTTTATACAAACAAAGCCCGCACAGGCGGGCCTTATCCTTGTAGCATTAATGCTCTAGATTCAAGATTTAACAAATTCGGTGGGTTTAAGTCCCCTGGTTCCATAAAAAAGCAAGTATGTTAGGCGGGGTTTAAATCCCCGTTACAAAACTGTACTTCCGACTTCCGACTTCCGACTTGTTTAACGGTATTTCTGACCTTTAGCAATAGCCACATCATAAAGATATACCTAGCTGAAACGCCAGCGCTGCATCGAGAAACAGAACACCAAGTCCTACGTTGACCAAATATATAATTGTTTCTAGCGGACTTAAGTAGATCATTTAATTAATTTGTAGCGAATTAAACCTTACAAGACTCTGCGTACCTTTGCGTTTACTTTGCGTTCCTCTGCGTTTAAAAACGCTACGATTTAACGCAAAGCTGTAGTTAGTTGGTGTAGTCGCACCCTTTAGGATATTGTGCTTCCTGCTGAACTCACAGTATCTTTGAGCAACGGAAAACCCAACTTCTCCCTTTGCTCAACATATAAATGAGCTACCTTCCTAGCCAAATGCCGAATCCTGGCAATATAGCGAGTTCTCTCCGTTACCGAAATCACACCTCTAGCATCCAGCAGATTGAACGTATGCGAACACTTCATTACATAATCTAAGCCAGGCAAAACCAATCCTCGCTCCGTCAATTGGGTAGCTTCTTGCTCATACAAATTAAATAGTGTCAGTAGCAACTCAGGATTTGATGCTTCAAAATTGTAAGTACACTGCTCAATTTCTCCTTGGAGGTAAACATCACCATAAGTAATGTTGTCCGTCCAATGAATCTTAGTAATTGCTTCCACTTGCTGGAGATACATTGTCAGCCGCTCTAACCCGTATGTAATCTCAATCGACACCGGACTGCAATCAATTCCTCCACACTGTTGGAAGTAGGTAAATTGAGTAACTTCCATCCCATCTAACCATACTTCCCACCCAGTGCCCCAAGCTCCCACCGTCGCATCTTCCCAGTTATCCTCTACAAACCTAATATCATGGTCTTCAGGACGAATACCTAAAACCCTTAACGAATCAAGATAAATCTCTTGGATATTATCTGGCGACGGTTTGATTAGGACTTGATACTGATAATAGTGTTGGAAGCGGTTCGGGTTTTCGCCGTACCGTCCATCCGTTGGGCGACGACACGGTTCAACGTAGGCAACAGCCCACGGTTCCGGTCCCAATGCTCTTAAAAATGTCTGGGGATTCTTAGTACCAGCCCCCTTCTCAATGTCGTAGGGCTGGGCAATCAAGCAACCGCGATCGCCCCAAAACTCATGCAATAAACCTATTACCGACTGAAAATTCACGCTTCACCCTTCCTTACTCAGCACAGTGCATAAACCATTGTTGCCTACAACCCGACACTGTGGGCAGTTTTAGGAGACTCGAAAGCAGTCCAAAAAGAATTTTGGAAAAATAGTTGACAAGATAAAGGAG
>NZ_JABXKJ010000092.1 GCF_017115085.1 Nostoc sp. NMS7
TTGTTTTCTTGGACTAATTCTTGGATAAATTTTAATCCAGCAAAACCTCTATCCAACTATTTCACTAAAAACTAGTACAGCACGGCGGAAATAAGCAGATCATTAAATAATCTCCAAGAAGTGGTATTAAATTTTGCAGCTAGCTAATATTCACATTGCACGCTCATTCAGTCAGCGATACTTGTGTGACGTATTTCTTATTTCCATAAAATCACATAGACACTGAATACTCAACAATTACTTAGTAATCTTCATTACTAAGTAATTGTTGAGTCATCTTCATGAAATTTTAATAGACCTCTTGCAAAATTATTTTGTGGTATAATTAAAACTTTTCGTAAAAATTCAGCTCAAAATTGATACAGAAAACTTTTATTACCTCATTGGTATATTTGATTCAAAGGTAGCGCAAATTTTAAAGTTAAAAACTATACCACAAATTCTTTTTGCAAGCGGTCTAATACGAAGTTTCATAACTCCTAACTAAATTGTCAACGTCCGCCAGGTTTGTTGACCAACTATTCCATCCACACCTAAATTCTGCTGATTTTGAAAGGCTTTGACAGCAGTCTCTGTCAGTGCGCCATAAATCCCATCTACTCTAACGGCATAACCGTTAGATACTAACAGCTGTTGTAAGACTCTGACAGCAACACCAGAACTACCGAAATAAAGAGTCGGCAGTTGGCTACTAAACTTCTGGAATCGTCCTGTAGCCTTTGCACGGACTTTACCTTCAGACTGAGAATACTTCTTAGACTCACCTAAGTTAGAAGAAGCTAGTCCCGGATTCTTTTTGCTGATTTTCTTAAGTATATGTTCTTTCTCTAGTGCGATCGCACAGGGAGAAGCCTGAGAAATCTTATCTGTCTGCATGAATTCAGGTGGTGTGACTTGAGCCGTTATCTTTAACTGACTCTGTTTTAACTGGGTTACGTCATTTTCCATCTGAAATAATTGCTGCTCTGGCAAATTAGCCTCAAATGCTTGTCTTATTGTTAAGATGCTTGTCATCATCAGGCCAATTTCAGTCATTGTAGTTCAATTTACTTTAACCAATATTTCTTTTAACCTACAACATTGCTGCTGTCCGGGATAGTGCATCTTGACCAAATAAAAAAGTCAATCGCTGATTACGAAGAGTTGTAAATACTGAAAAAATTTTTACCTTTTCTCATCTCGCCATAAAGCAATACCGCCTAATAAACCAGTGATATTGGGGATGAGTTTGACATTTAATGGTAGCTGGAAATTCACTCTCACAGCTTCCCCACCGCCAATGTAAAGGTAATCATAATTGAACAGATGTTCCAAGGATGTGATCGCTTTTTCTAAACGCTTATTCCATCTTTTCTCACCAATTTTTTCTAACTCTGCACGCCCCAACTGCTGCTCGAAAGTCTGGCCTTTGCGAAACGGATGATGCCCCATTTCCATATTCGGCACGAGTTTACCATCCACAAATAAAGCCGAACCAAACCCCGTACCCAGAGTAATCACCAATTCTACACCTTTAAGAGCGATCGCCCCAAGTCCCTGCATATCTGCATCATTAATTACCCGTACAGGCTTGTTTAAGTGTTTTAATAATGCTGTTTCCAAATCAAATCCGATCCAATCTGGATGTAAGTTTACGGCTGTTTCCGTGACTCCATACTTTACCACACCGGGAAAACCAACCGAAACGCGATCAAATTCACCTTGAGCGGCTGCCAACACAACAATTGCATTAATTACAACTTCTGGTGTTGCCGGTTGGGGTGTATCTAAACGCGCTCTTTGCGTTACAGGATTCCCCGTAATATCCAAAACCATAGCCTTAACGCCACTACCGCCAATATCAACCGATAGGGTAAGAATCGATCCATTTTCTCCAACCATTGAGTTACATCCTTCTTAGTGCTTGCTTGCTGCTTGTTACTTCGTTATTATGCTCTGCTGCATCTGATAATATGCAGATGTTTGGAGAGTCTTCACATTGAGGGGGAGTAGGGGAGGGATTGACACGTTTTACTCAAAGTTAAAAATACAATATTATTAGATGCGGGAAAGCATCAAGATTTGCTAATGTAGGAATAATGGAAATAGTGCTGGCGTAGCTGCTTAAAATCTAGCAAGCAGCAAATTTCTATTAAAACTAATATAAGAGAAAGAATTATGACGGCCTTTGAACCCAAGAGCCTCCGCTCTTATAGTCAAGAAGATGTACACCAAATTTTGCACTTAGCGATCGCTCGTCAAGCTGATGATAAAGACACAGAATTTTCTTATGAGCAGATATTAGAAATTGGTGCTGAGTTAGAAATTTCACCTGAGTCTTTAAAATTAGCAGAACGTGATTGGTTAGTACAACAAGGCCAAGTGCAACAGCGAAAAGCTTTTGATGCCTACCGCATCAGAAAATTTCAGAAGCGTCTAGGCAATTATACAATTTTAAATGGATTTTTGATACTAGCTGATTTAATCACTGGCGGCGGAATTTCTTGGTCGCTGTACATTTTATTATTCTGCGGATTGCCTGTAGGGCTGGATGTCTGGAATACCTTTCAAACCAAAGGCGAAGAGTATGAAATGGCATTCCAGAAGTGGAGCCGTAATCATCAAATTAAGAAAACCATCAGCACAGTTTTGAATAAGTGGTTTAAGGCATTACAGGCTTAGGAGATTTGCTTGCCTAAGCGTACCCTTATTTCTTAAGCAAGCTACGGTCTATGGAGGTATGGCTCAAGTTTTGCCTAGCAGTGTTTGTGTAAAATGGTATGACATGAGTATTCATTTAAGTTTTTCGTGAGCAGCCAAAATAATTTTTTCGGTTTCTTCCCAGCCAATACATTTATCAGTTACAGAAATACCATATTTTAATTCTTCTTGTTTACCAGTAATTGGTTGACTACCTTCATACAAATGCGATTCCAGCATCATTCCAACTATTGATGTGTTGCCATCCAGTATTTGCTGAACAATATTTTCTAAGACAGCACCTTGTAATTTGTAATCTTTATTGGTATTGCCGTGGCTACAGTCAATCACAATTCTCGGTGGTAAATTTGCCTGTTTTAATTTATCTTCTACCAGTTTGACATTTGCTGGATCAAAGTTTGGCTGACTACCACCCCTTAAAATTACGTGGCCGTAGGTATTACCTTTAGTTTGAAAGACGCTAACCTGTCCGTTTTGATTAATTCCGAGAAAATTATGGGGGTTTCTAGCTGATTGTAGGGCATTCAAAGCTACTTGAATATTGCCATCAGTACCGTTTTTAAAACCCACAGGCATCGAAAGCCCACTTGCCATTTCGCGGTGAGTTTGTGATTCGGTCGTGCGTGCTCCAATGGCAGACCATGTAATCAGTTCACTAATGTATTGAGGGATGATTGGATCTAGTGCTTCTGTACCAGCAGGTAATCCCAACTCTGTAATTTTTAATAATAGATCCCGTGCAATTAGTAAACCATTCTCTACATGGAAAGAATCATCCATATCTGGATCGTTAATTAACCCTTTCCAGCCTACGGTTGTTCTTGGTTTTTCAAAGTATACTCGCATAATTAGTCGCAGGTTATCCTGGACTCGCTCGGCCAATATTTTCAACTTCTCAGAATATTCGAGTGCTGCTTTTGGGTCGTGGATTGAGCATGGCCCAACTACTATAAATTTTCGGCGATCCTGAAAATCCAAGATATCTTCTATTTCCTGCCGATATGCTAAAACTCTTTGTTCAGCTAATTGTGTTAAAGGTAATTTTGATTTGACTTCATTGGGAGTTAACAAAACGCGATCGTTCTCAATGTTAGCGTTGTCGATATTACTGTTAGCGTTGTCGATATTACTATTAAATAATTTCTTGTGCATGGGGATGCTCTGGCAATTTTCTATCCGCACTTCAACTCAAGAGTGTAACACAAACCCATCAAATTTTAAAATAGCCGGAAATAGCCTGTTTTCTCCTTGACAAATTTCTCATTAGACTGTATGTCAGTAAGATAATAACTGAAAAAGGGAGAAAATATTCCCCCTTTTTCTTTATTATTGGACTACTGACTCAGTGCAAGTATATATCATTACTGCCATACAAACACTTTAGCTTCGTATGGACCCAAGTCAATTATAATGCCATCATCACCAGCTTCTACATCATAATTGGCTGTCCATTCGTGCCATGTACCAGGGCTAGCAAAGTTAGGAATATGATAGCCAGCTAGGAAGTTTTCTGAGAAATTTGCGATTACGACTACACGAGAACCTTCATCATTCCAACGAGTATAAGCTAATACTTTTGCTTCGGGATTTTCGTGGATAAAATCAATATTTTCTGTGTAGAGGGCATGATTATTTTTACGCAGGTTGGTTAAGCCTTTGTATGAATCAAATAAACTACGATTTAGATCATTACCTAACAGCGTCCAATCAATTTTAGATGATTCAGGTTGTTTAGGTTTATATTCCCCAAATTCCTCTCCCATCCAAATCAAAGGTACGCCAACAGCAGTCATTAGGATGGCTACTCCTAATTTAGCCCGTCTAAAAGCTTCTTCGTTAAAAATCTCACGGTTTCCCAATTCAACCATGACATGGTTATGGTCGTGGTTGGTGAGGTAATTTATTACATTTGTTGCACCCAAGAAACCTTGGCGCTTGCAGTCAATGACATCTTTTAGACGCTCTAAATCAAATGTATCGCCGCAGATATGTTCTAGAATGCAGTGATAGAAACTGTCATGCCAGCAAGCATCCATTGGCCCATCTAGATTGGTAATGCTGGTATTTTCAGGAATATGTTCCGCAATGTTGTAAAAAGGCTTCATGCTAGCAGCTTTTTTGGCTTCTTGAACAATCCAGTACATGAAATCGTAGTTAGCAATTTGCCTTGCTGCATCATAGCGAATACCATCAAGATGATATTCCTGAATCCAGAAACGGATTGTATCACCAATAAATTTCCGCGCTGGATGAATCTCTAATTTTTCGTCATAATGTTCATAATTAAACTCAGGTCCCCAGTTATTATCAGGGTCACGAGGTTCGTGATGATACCAATAATCGTGGTCAATTTGTGTTAACGGAGCAGATGCTTCTGAATGGTTATAAATCCCGTCAATGATTATACGAATGCCTCTGCCATGACACTCGTCAATCAATTTTTTCAACTCAGCAGTAGAACCATAACTAGATTCTGTCGCAAAAAAGTGACGGGGGTTATAACCCCAACTATAATCACCAGGATATTCTTTAAGTGGCATCAACTCAATAGCGTTGATTCCGAGTTCACACAAATAATCTAACTTTTCAATAACATGTTTGTACTTGCCTCGGGCATAAGGATCATCTTCGCCACCAGAAAAGTCACCGACATGCAATTCATAAATTACCAATTCCCGGTCAGCAGGTAAAGGTTTATCATCATGTTGCCAAACATAGGTATCAGTAATCCTTTTACCATCTTTGACCCGGATAACACCATCATCTTTTCCACTTTGTTCATCAATATCAGTTGCATAAGGATCTGTGACATCAACCCATTGTTCTGGTTCAAAAAACCATGAATTAGTCTGAACGCGGAATTTATATTTATAAACGCCGTCTTCTAGTTCAACACTTGTCCGAAAATAACCATCATCACCTTTTTCCATTGGAATTTCTTGCCAATCAGAAAAAGAAGCAATTAATGCGGCTCCTTTGTTGTAAGGTGCAAATAAATTAAATTCAATTGGCTTTGCCATAGAAGTGTTTCTAATATTAAGGGTTGATAGGAATATTCTCTAATGCTAAATTAAATTTGCAAATCGCTCTAGAGAAAGAATTAGATAAGTACTGCTTCTATCTTCAGGAATAATTTATGAATTATTTATAAAACTTAACTAGGTTATTTTGATTTTTGGTTTTTTCCAGCATTTATTAATTGACTAATATACAGATTTACTGTAATGACGATTGTGACTATAAAATTACTAATTTTAAAATGCTATTACATACAACTGCAAAAATTCAGTAAATAAATCAATAGTTTTTTATTAAACTATAATACAGCAGATATTCGGTAAAAATAGGATATTATTTGCCAAATATCTCCTGATAAGATTACTCAATTTTGTCGTTAAGTAGGTAGACAAGAATCAATCAATCCAACTATGCTACGCGATGTAAAATTAATTAAAGGTTTGTAGTAATAGCTTCAGCCCTGACTACAAACCTTTAATTATTCGTACCCACCTACTTAGTTTGTCGCAGATAACTTAACAACCAATTCGCCGCCGTCGCCCTGCGAGTTTGCCGAGGCCCAAATTCACCAATTTTATAACCTTTGAAACCCAGTTTTTCTTTTAGCATTTGTTTATTTTCAGCAGGAATGGAACGAGTCAACTTCACTGTTGCGGGGCGAGATTCAATGAAATCTGGTGGTTGTGGATACTCATTCTGCCATTCTGGTGCAACTTGGCTAGTGTCCCATTGTGCAGTTGATGAGTGATAGCGATAGCCTAAATAATGCCATAGCAACTGGTTAACTGTGGCATCATCCAGTTTCTCGTCAAGAATTGCCCAAATTGTTTCTGTATTGAGTGGTGGCAGGTTAGACATAAACAATTCAAAATTCCAAGTGGAAAAACTGACTACTGATTAAATTACAGCAGTTTTCAGGTATTTAGGCTACGACAGATATGGGGAATAGGCAGAAATGTTGAATGCTGATACAAAACTTTACATTGTTAGTTACACTAAGTCTTAAAAGCTTAAATTAGTCAACGAAAATCGGCGGGAATCCCATCCCAACAAGAGGGGTGTCCGGGATAGCCGCCGGCCTTTCCATTGTCATTAGTTATTAGTCATTAGTCATTAGTCATTGGTACTAATGACTAATGACTCGAAATCCTTCGGGTTCAAGCCGGGGGATGAGTTAACAAAACATCATCTCCTCAAACCAATGAACATAACTGATTTTCTGATAAATACAAGATTGTAAATAGCGGAATTTATCTAATAGCGTATGTCCTCATTGTGCAGGAATAGATAAAAGCTGTAAAATCAAATAAGCTATGAAACTAACGTAAATTTGTCTGGTGATACCATTGAAATTTTTAGTAATTAACTTGTCAAGTTTTAAGTGTATCTTTAAAAACTTCCACAAATATTTTGTTTCGGGAGTTGTCGAGAGCGATCGCACCGAGAACGCCGCAGGCATCGCAAGCAGCGCAACACAGCAATAAATCAGCATTTAAAACCGAGGGGGATGAGTAGGAATACTCATCCCCCAACTTTTGGAAATTTCCCAGTTTCACTAAGTTACAGTGAACGTGTATTATGATGGGCGCTAAACTGTCATTTGTCATTTGTCTTTTTTTCAACCTAATGACCAATGCCCCATACCCAATGACAATAATTAACAGTTGTGTCCCAAGTTGTTTTAGAAAACGTTTATAAAAGTTTTTCCTCGCGTCAAGGGGAAAGTGTGACCTCACAAACTCAATCTTCCCTCACGCCTGGGGAGAAAACTGATACAGCGCCAGAGCGTGCGGGAAGTGTCAACGTCTTGCGGCGGATTAACCTGACGATCGCAGATGGGGAATTTATGGTGCTGGTTGGTCCTTCTGGTTGTGGTAAAAGCACCCTGTTAAGGTTAATCGCCGGGTTAGAAGTGATGACTGGAGGGAATATTTGGGTAGGCGATCGCTTGATCAATGACCTACCACCCAAGGAACGCGACATCGCAATGGTGTTTCAAAATTACGCCCTCTATCCTCACATGACGGTGTATGACAACATCGCCTTTGGGTTACGCCGTAGGCAATTGGGCAATAGGGAAAATCAGCATTCCCCACTCCCCAACTGGGGAGAAAATCTTTTTGTGGGGGCAACAAGAAAGTTACCTAAAGGACTCCGTTATATTTCTGACAAAGAGCGGGCGGTGGATGAGCAGGTACGTAGTGTTGCTCAACTGTTGCAAATCGAAACATTGTTGAATCGCTTACCCAAACAGCTTTCTGGGGGACAAAGACAACGGGTTGCATTGGGAAGGGCGATCGCGCGTGACCCGGAAGTATTTTTAATGGATGAGCCACTTTCTAACTTAGATGCCAAACTGCGGGCAGAAACTCGCGCCCAGATTGTCAAATTGCAGCGCCAATTGGGGACAACGACAATTTACGTCACCCATGATCAAACAGAAGCGATGACAATGGGCGATCGCATTGCAATTATGTCTGAGGGTAAAATTCAGCAAGTTGCTTCTCCCCTAGAACTTTACAACCGCCCTGCCAACCTTTTTGTAGCAGAGTTCATTGGTTCACCACCGATGAATTTTATTCCTGTAGAATTTCATGCGCCGCAGTTAATTACCTATTCCCAGTTTCGTTTCACCCTTCCACAAATCTGGGGAAATGCCCTACAAAAATATGATCGGAAAACTCTAATTTTAGGTATTCGCCCAGAACATTTAAACTTGAGTATGCCTGCCACGAAAAATCTCCCAGTGCAGGTAGATTTGGTAGAGAATCTCGGCAACGATTCCTTTCTCGCTGTTAAGATTGCCGAACCGGGATCTCAACCTACTACTACAGCTAATTACCTACAAGTGCGAATACCACCAGACCGATTTGTACAAGCTGGTGAGCAACTATGGTTATCACTAACTCCAGAGAAAATTCACTTTTTTGATCCAGAAACTGAGTTAGCGATATTTCCCTAGAATCAATCAAATTAGCTCTAAGATTGATTGCAAGACATCCTACAGCACTTGGTTATCTACTGTAAACTATCAACAAAAAGAATTCGTTATGGCTTAAGCAAAACATAAATTTAAGTATAAATTATTATAAGTATAGATCAATGTTTGAAAAATATCATATTTTAGTTGGCGATCGCTAAAATTAAGTACCCAGAAACCGATTAACACGAGATAATAATAAACTCACACTACCCTTGGCTGTTATCCCATCAACCATTACAGAACTTGTTCTGACTTGGTTTAGGTAATTCACTTCCCAGCCACAGGGTCGAATTTTGCAAGTAGTTCTGAACCAAATTATGAAAACATCTACCGAATTGCTAGCCCGCCTGGAGTATTATTACCAGCAAATCAAAACAATCATTCTGACTCGGCAGAATCCGATTACTGGTTTACTACCTGCGAGTACAGCGATTACAGCCCACGGCGATTATACTGATGCCTGGGTACGAGACAACGTTTACAGCATTTTGGCAGTTTGGGGTTTAGGACTTGCATACCGTAAGATTGACGACGACAAAGGACGCACTTATGAACTAGAACACAGTGTGATCAAACTGATGCGCGGGTTGCTATTTGCAATGATGCGACAGGCTTATAAAGTAGAGACATTTAAACATACTCAGTCGCTACTGGATGGACTGCACGCTAAATATAATACCGCGACTGGCGATATTGTTGTTGGTGATGACGAATGGGGACATTTGCAACTGGATGCCACATCTATATTTTTACTAATGTTGGCGCAGATGACCGCAGCCGGATTGCAAATAATTTATACGATTGATGAAGTGAATTTCGTCCAAAATTTGGTTTACTACATTGGACGAGCTTACCGCACCCCAGATTATGGCATTTGGGAACGTGGTAATAAAATTAATCGTGGTAGTGCTGAGTTAAACGCTAGTTCCGTAGGTATGGCAAAAGCTGCTTTAGAAGCTATCAACGGACTCGATTTATTTGGTGTGCGTGGTAGTCAAGCATCGGTGATTCATGTGCTGCCAGATGAAATTGCCCGCGCCCGGATTACTTTAGAATCACTATTACCGAGAGAATCTGGTTCCAAAGAAATTGATGCGGCGCTGTTAAGTATTATTAGTTATCCTGCCTTTGCAGTGGAAGATTTGGAATTACGCGATCGCACCTTTAACGATATTATCAATAAACTGGCAGGTAAATACGGCTGCAAACGTTTTCTGCGTGATGGACACCAAACCGTTTTAGAAGATCATCAACGCTTACACTACGAACCGTGGGAACTTAAGCAATTTGAACATATTGAATGCGAATGGCCGTTATTTTTCACTTATTTAGTTCTAGATGGATTATTTCGCGGCGAGCAAGAGCAAGTTAAAAAATACCAAGAGCTTTTAGAATCATTACTTATAGAACAAGATGGTTTGCGTTTATTACCAGAACTTTATTATGTTCCAGCCGAAAACATAGAAGCAGAAAAATTAGCACCCCAAACGCAACCACGTTTACCCAATGAAAACATTCCCTTAGTGTGGGCGCAGAGTTTATATTTTCTCAGTGAAATGTTGAGTGAAGGGTTAGTGGCGGTTGGTGATATTGACCCTTTAGGAAGATATTTGTGTGTGGGAAAACAGCGCGAGGCATTGGTTCAAATTGCTTTCTTAGCAGAAGATGAAGATTTACAGACAAAACTAGAAGTTCACGGGATTGAGACACAAACGCCTACCCAAGTAGAACCGATTCAGGTGAGAAAAGCTGAAGAATTTTCCGCTATTTATACCCAAATTGGAAGTAACAATAAACTTGGTTTAACTGGGCGTCCAGCGCGGCGGTTGCGGAGTTTAACAACATCTAGAATCTTTCGGATTCGCGGTGAAACAATTGTATTTCTGCCTTCATTTTCCGACTCTCAACAGTTTTACTTAACCCTTGATTACCATTTTCTGCTAGATCAAATTAGAAGCGAACTAGCTTACATTCAAAAATATTGGAACGATTTAGGGCGTCCTACTCTGACTTTAATGTTGACGCATACCATGTTAGAAATTGGTTCTGAGGCATTACTAGAATTAATGCAAGAACTGAAAAATGGTGTTTGTAACGGTGTGCGGGTGAAATTAGGGCGGCTAAATCAGCTAATGCTGACATCTGGAATCCAAAGAATTGATTTTCTCCCAAATGCAGAATTTTCGCGATCGCCAGTGAAAAATGCTAGCCCACGTTGCTATTATTTGGCTTATCATCCTGAGAAAAACTGGCGCTTAGGAAATACCCAAGAATTTCAAATGGAATGCGAAACCAACTTTGGGTTATTACTTTCTTATTTGCGCTCATCAGAGAATATCTACGAGCAAATTGAGTTATTGCAAACTTTAACTCGCTTGCAGGGAATGCAATTTGATACGGGGTACGGTGAACCAGGATATCCCGTCACCGTAGCTGATTTACTAGATGAAGTTTACACCAAAGCTGGAGATTTAGCTATTTGGGCAGTAGTACGCCAGGCTGCGGGGTTACGGCTTATGGTTGATATCAGCCTATCAGATGCAGTGACGAGTATTTTGGTACGGGGTAAGCAAATTGCTGTGGGTAAAGCTTACAGTGAAGCGTCCTTGATTACCGTACCCATGTCCCATAATGAAATTGCCGATAAAATTAATCATTTTTGTCGTGAAGATATACGCGATCGCGTCCTCACTCAAGAGATTTTAATCTATCTTGGTATCTTAATTCGTTCAGAATCCGAACTATTTCAAGGACTACTAACGCTGAGAGTCGGCTATCTGATCTTATTGATTACCAGCGAACTAGCGCGGGAATTGTATGTCACTCAAGATGAAGCTTATGATCACTTAATGCAACTTTCACCCTTTGAAGTGAAAATGCGCTTGCGTCAGGTATTAACTGGATATACAGGTATGAGTAACCTGTTGCGCCAGCAAGAATCACTGCACGTCAAGCAAAAAGAAAGTGATATTGCTTGGGTGGTGTCACCAGCAATAGAAGAAGAAATACAAGTAATACCAGGCGGTTGGCGGCGGTTTCGCCAAGCCGAGGGTGCGACGGGACGCGTACCAAAAGAATTTTTTCAGCAAGTTTGGCTATTAATGCAACATTGCAAGGGTCTAGTAATTGGCGATAAACTAGAGCGCCGCAATCGTTTAGATAGTGAGATAATGTTGTCAGAAATGACAGCAGGTGAAAGAAATTTTGCTCTCTTGGTTGAGCATTTGCTGAATAAAATCGAAGCTCCAGAATATCGCCAAGTTAATATTGAAGCATTAAGAGAATTAGCTGCGATCGCTGCCAATAATCCCAACTTGCAAATAGAAGGATATATAGTATTAGATGTGTTAATTGGTCATGCAGTACGATTGGCATGGTTAGAAAACCATACTCATCGCAGCGATCGCTATGATGAGGATAAAGCTAGTGCGTGGCGATCGTTTTACAATACTTCTCCTAGAGATTGCGTTAGTTATATTTTAAAGGCTTTCCGCTTTTTAACAGAGTTTGTGAAAGATTTTTAAACGCAGAGGAACGCAAAGGAAACCGCAGAGGATGAGAGAGAATGAGTTGAGTGAGGTGATTATTGGTTGTGCGATGAGGGTGCATACTGCTTTGGGGCTTGGTTTGTTGGAATCGGCTTATGAGGTGTGCTTGGATTACGAGTTGAACGAAGCCGGATTGAATGTTGGTAAGCAAATTCCATTACCTTTGGTTTACCAAAATGTGCAATTGGAATGCGTTTATCGATTAGATTTGATAGTCGAAAACCAAGTAATTGTAGAAATTAAGTCTGTAGAATCCTTGAACCCGATTCACTCCGTTCAACTCCTAACCTATCTCAAACTAGCAAACTGCAAACTAGGACTTATGATCAACTTTAACGTCCTCCACCTCAAAGAAGGAATCAAACGCGTAGCCAACAACCTCTAACTCTTCCTCTGCGTTCCTCTGCGTTTCCCTCCGCGTTCCTCTGCGTTTCAAAAAAATATCCCCCACCTCAGATTCCAAAAGCAGGGGTTTTATTAAATCTACTTAACAGAAACAGCATCAACATCAATCGTGCTTGCAGTGGAGGTAGAACCCTCACTAGTATTGGGTACTTCACTAGCCACATCACCCTTACGAGCTTTCCAGCCTTCAATCACTAGTCCAGATACCTCACTAACTAGTAAAGTCAAAAGGAAAACATCATCAATCTGTCCCACAACGGGTAGAAAATCTGGGACAATATCGATTGGGCTAACCAAGTAAACCAACGTTCCTAAAATTACCCACCAACGGTACTTGGGGTTACGAAGCAAATTGCCATACCAAGTGTAAAGTGATTGGATTGAAAATTTCATATTTTGAACCTCCAGTTATCTTTCATTTTGACAAATTATCCTAAAAACTCCCGGTGGGAATAACCGCCCTAGTTAGTCTGGAAGACGCTACTGGTAATCTGTCACCAATACCCAATGCTTACACCGTCTTTTTAGGTTTTCGAGAAATTTATATTTTGGAAGTCCCTCATTTTGCATTAATCTCTAGAATTAAAATGCTTTAGCATATTTGCTCTAGTCATGGAGGGAGGAAACTTAAACAGTGGATATTTTAGATTTGTTTTATAAGGGCGGACCAGCGATGTGGCCTTTGCTGGTTCTCTCGATTCTGTCTTTGAGTGTGATTTTCGAGCGTTTGTGGTTCTGGTTGCGAATGTTGACTCAGGAAAAGCAAATAGTCAATCGCATCCTGGATGCTGCCCAAGATAATTGGGAAGTAGCTGCGGACATTGCTAGCAGGGCAAGCCATCAGCCTGTGGGGCGTTTTCTCTACGCCCCTCTACGCTTTGCTAAAACTGATGCGGAAACCTTTCGATTAGCACTGGAAGCTACCGCCGAAGATGAATTGGCTGGAATGCGGCGGGGCGAAAAACTTTTAGAAGCCGTGATTGCCCTAGCGCCACTGCTGGGATTGTTAGGCACGGTTTTGGGTTTAATCCGCGCTTTGCGATCGATTCGGATTGGGGATTTAGGAACTGAATCTACGGCTGGGGTGACAACTGGTATTGGTGAATCACTGATTGCTACGGCAACTGGGTTAATAGTTGCCATCATTAGTTTGGCATTTTACCGCCTATTTCAAAGTTTTGTAGTTAACCAAGTCAAAGTTTTTCGGAAGGCAGGGAATGAGATGGAATTGCTCTACCGCCAGTCTCCGCCTGATTTTAGTAATAGAACATCAGCAATTGTGCCAGAAAATTTCACTCCACCCCGCAAGCCAGGAAAGACTAAGTTTTCTGAAACTCCTGAACCCCCGAATGCACCTAATTAATAGTCAAGAATTCAACCCCAAAACCAGGTGTTAGAGTGAGACGATGAAAGTTAATCTACATACTCCAATTGAAGAAGTCCAAGTTCAAATCATCCCTTTAATTGATGTTGTTTTTTGTATCCTGACGTTTTTTTTGTTAGCAGCTTTACAATTTACGCGGCAACAGGCAATAAATGTTGATTTGCCTAAAGCCAGCCCCAGTTCAGTATCTGGAATCACCTCACAGAGTGGAAGTCTGATTGTAACTATCGATGCCGTTGGCAATACTTATATAGAAAAACAGCCTGTAAAACGGGAGGATTTGCGACAAAGCTTAAAACAGTATTTCCAACAAAATCCCAGTGCCATTGTGGTGCTGAATGCTTCCCGGACAGCAACTTACAATGATGTGATTGAGACATTGGATTTGCTCCGGCAAGTAGGGGGCGATCGCGTTTCTTTGGGAATTATTCCTGGCCCATCTCAACCACCCACAGACTCACTCAAGGAGCCGGCTGTTCCGTCATTCCCAATCAATCCTGGTGCATCAACACTTCCAGGTATCAATCCCGAAGGGAATCTTACCCCTAATTTTCCCTTAGCACCTAATTCCGTACCCTTCCCGACGGTAACTGGTCAACCTACAACTCGGCAAGGCATCAGTCCGATCAATCCTGGTATTTCTAACCCACCAGCATCCCCAGCCCCTGTAGCACCCAAACAAACCCAACCTACTCTTAAAAAATGAGATCGGGAGCAGGGGAGAATTAGATCCCCACTCCCCTTCAAGCTTTTTCCCAAACCTAAAGATATCTAAAATAAAATTCGGTTAGATAAAAATTTCCTGCTAATTTATAGATAATTGGTTGAGCTTTAAAGATTTTTCCAGCGATAAACTAAAGTAATTTATCACCAATTGCCATTCACGTTTCAGGGGTTGTGGCATGAATATCATGACGCTTTTAATTGTTTGGGTAGTAACAGCTATCAGCCTGTTGATAATTAGCAAATTACCTCTGGGAGTTGAAATTGACACTCCAGGTAAAGCTTTCCTTTCGGCGGCAGTGCTTGGTATCGTCACAGCAATAGTCAGACCGATTTTAAGCCTCGTTTTTGCAGTACCAAATTTACTCACATTGGATTTACTATCCAGTATTTTCACATTTATGATTGCCGTGGTTTGTTTTAGTATTGCTGCTTGGTTAGTAGACGGCTTTTACTTACGTTACGGCATTTGGAGTGCTGTTATCGGAGCATTTACGCTGACTATAATTAACAGCTTAATCTACAGATTATTAGGCGTATAAAGTTAAAAATTAGGAGTTAAGAGTTAAGAGTTAAGAGTTATTAACAATTCCTCACTCAGAACTCCTAACTCATCACTTTCATCTCCTAACTATTCGTTGGAACTTGGGGGAGCAACTGGGGTAGTTGATTGTTGTTTACGTTGCTCGCGTTTTTTGCGATCGGCTGAGAGCATATCTGCCATCACTACCAGTGCTTGCGCCATCTTGTCTAGATTAGAACGGTATAGCTCCAAATCCTTGTTGAGTTTGTCATCAGAGAGGTGCAAGCCAGCAGCGATCGCTTTCAGCGCCTCAGTGAGTTGTTTTTCATCTTTGACTAATTCCGGATCTGACAGTTCTAATAACGAAAATACACCAATTGCAAACAAACGGTTGTATTTAAAGTTAGGATTGTTGGCGATCGCTTGCAGGTGTCCTTGCAAGTCAGCATCTCGATCTAAATGAGTAGTTTGACCTAGCCACGCAATTAAATCTTTAACTGGCAAACCTTTAGCTACAGTTTGCAATCTTTCGGCATCCTGTCGATAGCGTTGCGGATCGTTTTCTATAGCCCGACATAGGGCATTAAAAATTGATTCTTGATCACGTTCTGGTTGATAGCCCTCCATGAAGCGGTCAAAGGTAGTGACGACACCCAAGGCATAAATCGGATTGTAGCTAAAATCGATATTTACTGACAGCAGATGCATTTCCACCATCAATTCTTCTACTACCCGACGATAAATAGTGTTGATCGGACGGGTGTGAAGATTGTAGAAAGTTCGCTTTGTATCAGAGACAGTACGGACGTTATTCACAAAGAAAAAGAGAATGTTAAGGGCGACGTATCTTTATTTTCACGCTTAAAGGCTAGTTTGCCAAGTTAAGCTTTTAGCTGGTGACGGTTTCATTTACAATATAGACAAATCAGAAGTATTTTATCAGCTGCTAGAGACAGGGGATAAGACCATTTACCCTGAAAAACTAGCCAAAAATTATTATCCTTTAATGATTCGTTTATCGCATTTATGAACTTCTCGCCACAGTTAATTGCTTTAGGTGAGTACCTAGCTGGTGAATTTGATAATCGAGAACAAGCGATCGCAGATCCAGTTTGGTATGTCCACCTCCGGCTGTGGCAAAGACCAGTTAATCTGTTCATAGAAGATAGCATCACCTTGTTTGCCGAACAGGCTAGCGTTATTAGCCTAGATCAACCTTACCGCCAGCGAATTATCCGGTTGCGTCAGAGGAGCAACTCTGATGCATCTCTGGAAGTACAATACTATATGCCTCAAGATCCAGGTGCATTAAGAGGCGCAAGTCATAACCCTGCTCTACTGAACACACTGACACCCGAACAATTAGATTTACTACCAGGTTGTATCCTAACAGTTACCCAGAAAACACTAGCTGGCGATCGCTATCAGTTTACCGCTACCCCACCACCAGAGACTCGTTGCAGCTTTACTTATCTTGGTAATATCGTCTATGTTTCTTTGGGATTTGAAGCTACTGCGGCAGAATTTCACAGCTACGACAAAGGAATTGATCCAGTAACTAAAAAAGCAACTTGGGGAGCGATTATGGGGCCTTATCGTTACACCAAGCGAAATCAGTATTCAATAAGATAAAGATATGAGTCATAAGTTATAAGTTTTGAATTAACTCCTCACTCCTCACTCTTAACTTTTAACTTGTTTCTTAGCTGGCAATCCTACGAGGTACACCTTCTAAAGCTTCCTCTTCTGTTTCAAAGATTTCAAAGACAGTATCCATCATCGTCACTTCAAACACAAGCTTGGCTTCTGGATGTACATTCGAGATGCGGAAACTGCCCTTGACTTTATCAGCATCACGCATTCCAGCTACCAAAGAGGTAAGACCGGAACTATCAATAAAATTTACCAGAGCCAGATTTACAACTACATGGCAGCTGAGTTTGGAAATACACTCTTGTAACTTCAGGCGAAATTGCCAAGCAGTGGTGATATCTAGGCGACCTGCTGGCGTCAGAACAATAACGGTGTTTCCATCTTGGGTTGTGTAACTTTTTTGGTCTATATGAATCACTAAAGCCCTCCCCGTGGCATTCCTTTTCAGATTAACTAGTTACAGAATTTTCTAATGCTGTCACTTGAGATTAACAAGCTCTAGCTAAAATTGTCACCTTTTTCTTTTAGGTGCTTACCTTTAGTAGTTTAACTCACCAAAATAGTGCTGAGTAGCAATTTTTAATGGGGAGTGGGGAGTGGGCTTGCCGTGAGCGTAGCCGAATGGGAATGGCGGGACAAGGGGGACAAGGGGGAATTATTGAACAAGTCTCTCTTTTGTCTCCCCCCTCTTCCTGTCTCCCTTGTCTCTTCTTCATGCCCGATGCCCGATTTTCAAGTCACTATTGAGGTGGTGTCCAGTTGATCCAATCTTGGGGCTTGAGGAAGGTTTCATATAACTCGGCTTCAGGGGAATTGGGTTCTGGCTGATAGCCGTATTCCCAACGCACTAAGGGAGGTAGGGACATGAGAATTGATTCGGTGCGCCCATTGGTTTGTAGACCAAAAATGGTGCCTCGGTCATAAACCAAGTTAAATTCTACATACCGTCCCCGGCGGTAGAGTTGAAAATTCCGTTGGCGATCGCCATACTCTATCCCATGTCGTCGTTCTACAATTGGTACGTAGGCTGGTAAAAATGACTTACCACAGTCTTGCACAAAGGCAAACAAATCTTCCCAATTGCGGGTTGCGGGTGTTCCCACCTGGTTGCTATAGATAGCCGCTTCCCCATTGGGATTCGGCCCGCGATATAAAGCACCCTCACCATCTTGGTAATCAAAAAACAGACCACCGACACCCCGTGTCTCATCACGATGTTTGAGGTAAAAATATTCATCACACCACCGCTTAAACACCGGGTAATACTCTGGGTGGTGTTGGTCACAAGCCTGCTTTAATGTTTTATGTAAATGTGCCGCATCTTCAGCAAAGGGGTAATAAGGTGTCAAGTCAATGCCACCACCAAACCACCAAACTGGCCCCGCTTCAAAATAGCGATAATTTAGATGAACTGTGGGCACGTAAGGATTGTGAGGATGTAATACCATTGAAGTGCCTATGGCATAAAAGCCATGCCCTGCTGCTTCCGGGCGTTGGGTTAAAATTGAGGGCGGCAAATGCTCTCCCCAAACTTCCGAAAAACCTACACCTGCTTGTTCAAAGATTGCACCATCACGCAGAATACGCGATCGCCCTCCACCCCCTTCTGGGCGTTCCCAACTGTCTTCAATAAACTTGCTCACACCATCCAGGTTTTCCAGCCTTTGACTAATTTCGTCTTGTAACTGTTGCATAAACTGGCGGACTCTAGTTTGAGCGTCAGATGCTGGCAAAGACTTGGATGATGCTGCTACAGTTGGTGTTTGCGAGTTGGTCAACATAGATTCCCGAACCTAAATTACAAATTCCAGAAAGCCACAAATTTCTTATCTTAAAATTTGGGTGAAACACGCACCAACAATCAAGCTCTATTTGCCCAACCTGCTTTTTTGTTACTGGTTAAGCATTTATACGATTGATGGGCATCACTAGAGTTATTTTCCCTCAAATGCGTATACGCTTGTATATTGACTGAGCTTTTTTTTAATTTTTAATGGGAATATTTTAGTATAAACACTAGACTTTAGTCGTAACCTTGAAATATCAACGGTTTGACTATCCGGCTCAAAACTTATTTGCCATATTCCTATATTGGCTGTTGGCATCTTTGCCGAATCAAGGCTTGCTAAGTTTAGGGCATTTTTGAGAAAGTTTTAATTTAGGGGTTGAGCGTAGTTGCACACCATACCAGAGTTACCAGAAACAGTCTAGCGAGGAGGATTAGGAAAATGCAAGGTTGGTTATCCAAATTCATCCACCGCAAACGTCGTCGGTTTTGCGCTTCTCTGGTGCGGACGTATCGAGAGATTAGTTCTGCTTCTGTAGATGAACTGTGGCAAAAAGTCGCTGATTTAACAGATGTTTCCTGGCATCCACTACTTAAGAGTACTAATGTGCCCTACGGATTAGTACCCAAACCAGGATTGATTTTTCAAGCTGTAACACGCTTTTCGCCAATTCCCATTCGGATTTTTGTGGAACGCGTCAATCCTAGAGAGATGCTGAGTATCCGAGTGCTGGCGATTCCTGGGATAGAGGAACGTGTGACTTATCAAGTAGAGTCAACGGTTTGTGGTACTTGTCTGTCTTATTCTGTAACGCTACGGGGTTGGTTATCGCCCCTGATTTGGTCTTTATCCCGTCCTTATGCCGACCGCGTAGCACGGTCTTTAGTCGAGGCAGTAGAAAAAACGGCATTGTCAACTGTATCTGGGAAGAAAAAATCCCTTAATGACAGTTGTTTTGATTTTTAGAATCCCTAAAGAAAGTTAAGATTCTATTAGGTGATAATGCAATTTGCTAAGTTTTGTTAGGGCAGTCACAGTGAAAACACTAACCTCACCTTGCTCAAGAAAGCATCCAGTTAATAGCTAAGATGTTCGCCACGAGTGTATTTCATCATTTTCAATTTTTAATTTTGAATTTTTATGTACGATGTCCTCGATTCTCGCTCTGTCTTAGAAGTGTTGCGACCAGTGGAAGACCCAGAACTCCGCAAAAGTCTGGTAGAACTGAATATGATTCGCAACGTGAAAATTGACGATGGTAAGGTTAGTTTCACCTTGGTGTTGACCACTCCTGCCTGTCCTTTACGTGAATTTATCGTTCAAGACTGTCAGAAAGCTGTCAAAAAACTCCCAGGCGTTACAGATGTCAGCATAGAAGTGACGGCAGAAACACCGCAGCAAAAAAGTTTACATGACCGCACTGGTATTTCTGGAGTTAAAAATATCATTGCTGTTTCCAGTGGCAAAGGTGGCGTTGGTAAAAGTACGGTGGCGGTGAATGTAGCAGTGGCTTTAGCTCAAACTGGGGCGAAAGTTGGCTTGCTAGATGCTGATATTTACGGACCTAATGACCCGACCATGCTGGGTCTAGCTGATGCCCAAATTGCCGTGCGTTCCACTGAAAAAGGTGACATTCTGGAACCTGCTTTTAATCACGGCGTCAAATTAGTTTCAATGGGCTTTTTGATTGACCGAGATCAACCAGTAATTTGGCGGGGGCCTATGCTCAATGGTGTAATTCGTCAGTTTCTCTATCAAGTTGAATGGGGAGAACTGGACTATTTGATTGTAGATATGCCACCAGGAACCGGAGATGCTCAGTTAACTTTAACCCAAGCAGTGTCGATGGCAGGGGCAGTAATTGTCACTACGCCGCAAACTGTAGCCTTGTTAGATTCTCGCAAGGGATTGCGGATGTTCCAGCAGATGAATGTCCCGGTATTGGGAATCGTGGAAAATATGAGCTATTTTATACCCCCCGATCAGCCGGATAAGCAGTATGACATCTTTGGTTCCGGTGGTGGCTCCAAAACAGCCGCCGAATTGGGAGTGCCACTGTTGGGGTGTGTACCCCTAGAGATTTCCACGCGAGTTGGTGGTGACAGTGGTGTGCCAATAGTTGTTGGCGAACCAGATTCAGCTTCGGCAAAAGCATTAACAGCGATCGCTCTTACCATTGCTGGTAAAGTATCAGTTGCTGCTTTGACATAATAAATTGGGGCATGGGGCATAGGGTATAGGGCATCGAAGATTAGGGGACTTCCAAATAAAAAAATATCCCAAAACTGACGCAAAAACCCTCTCTATTTCTCCTCTGTGTGTGTCTGGAGTGGTAGCCTACGGCAAGCCCTTCTCTACGAGAGGCTGCGCCAACGGGTTCGGGGGTGACGCTCGTTCGCCCTTGGCGTCTCCCCTTCTCTACGAGACGCTACGCGAAGGGAGAAGACTCGCTAACGCTGCGCTAACGACGGGAACCGCCTTCTCTACGAGAGGCTTTGTTAACGCGCAGCGTCTCGCAGAGAAGACTGCGACCCCCTCACAGCTTTGCGTCTACGTTTATTTGGATAATTTATTTCTTGGAAATCTCTAGGAAAATGAGGGAGCAGGAGACGAAAAACTATTAATTATTGACCCAATGCCCAATGCCCAATGCCCAATGCCCAATGCCCAATGCCCAATGCCCAAAACTTAAAAAAGTCTAAACTGGCACAATGTTGTTAAAACGATCGGTCCCCAAAATTCGCTGGAAGTCTTGGGTTAAGCCCTGGCAGTCTGTAGATTGGCTACTATTTTGTTTGCCGATAGCTATCAGCATCTTTGGAGGCATGATGATCCTCAGTACGGAACTGAAGCAGCCAGTAACTGACTGGTGGTGGCACTGGATGGTAGCGGCTATCGGCGTAGTCATAGCCCTATTTTTATCTCGCACCCGTTACGAAATCTTGATGCAGTGGCACTGGGTAACATACGCACTGACGAACTTCAGCTTAATCGCTGTGATGATTGCTGGTACTAGCGCCAAAGGGGCGCAGCGATGGATTAGTATCGCTGGCTTTAACGTTCAACCCTCAGAATTTGCCAAAGTCGGGATGATCATCACCTTAGCAGCTTTGCTACACAGGCGTAGTGCTGACAGTATCGAAGGTGTTTTCCGCGTTCTGGCAATTACTTCTATACCTTGGGGATTAGTATTTTTGCAGCCAGATTTAGCAACATCACTGGTATTTGGTGCGATCGTTTTAGGAATGCTTTACTGGGCAAATGCTAACCCAGGCTGGTTAATTCTGATGATTTCTCCTGTGGTTGCCGCAATTTTGTTTAGTATATCTTGGCCTTTAGCAGAGCCGATAGTTTTATTTAAAGGATTATCTTTTGGGCCATTAGCTTTTGGACCATTAGGGCTAATTTGGTCAGTGGCGATGGCGATTGTGGGCTGGCGAACTCTCCCCTGGCATCGATTTAGTTTCGGCGCGATTAGTGCATGGAGTCTCAATATCTTGGGTGGGGAATTAGGGATCTTCGCCTGGAACCATATTTTGAAAGACTATCAAAAAAAACGGCTAAATGTATTCATAGACCCCGATCACGATCCCCTCGGTGCTGGGTATCACTTAATCCAATCTCGTATTGCTATTGGTGGTGGTGAAATTTGGGGATGGGGTCTGTTCAAGGGGCCTATGACGCAACTTAATTTCGTACCGGAACAGCATACAGACTTTATTTTCTCCGCAGTGGGGGAAGAATTCGGTTTTTTTGGTTGTTTGGTAGTGCTGTTTGTCTTCTGCTTAATTTGCTTACGTCTACTGCATATTGCCCAAACCGCCAAAGATAACTTTGGTTCGTTGTTGGCTATTGGCGTTTTTTCCATGATCATGTTTCAGGTGATTGTGAACGTTGGTATGACTGTAGGTTTAGCGCCTGTGGCAGGAATTCCTCTACCTTGGATGAGTTATGGGCGTTCTGCCATGCTGACTAACTTCATTTCCTTGGGAATAGTTGAATCAGTAGCAAATTTTCGACAAAGACAAAAGTATTATTGATGAAGTAGTCATTAGTCATTAGTCATTGGTCATTGGTCATTAGTCAAAGATACAAGAGTTTTTGGTACATACCTCGTCCTGCAACGCTTACGTGGGCGAAAAAAACTTTGTCTTTCATCGGAGTAATTCAAACCACGTTAAAGAGTGGGTGTGGTATCTCAAGGACTTTCTTACTAATAACTAATGACTAATGACTCTCACGTTGCGGTTTGATTCGCCATTTGTCCTTTGCAAATGACCAATGACCAACGACCAATGAGTATTAACAAGTATTAAGCTATTAAAAGGAAACAAGCGAGGCTAAAAACATGATCCTGCCTGGAGCAACTGTTCGCGTCAACAATCCCGCAGATACCTATTATCGGTACGAAGGACTCGTGCAACGGGTAAGTGATGGCAAAGTAGCCGTATTATTTGAAGGTGGTAACTGGGATAAATTAGTTACCTTCCGTCTGAGCGAATTGTCACTCGTAGAAACCACTGCCGGACGTAAAAAAGCCAAATAAGATTAGTCATTAGTCATTTGTCCGTTGTCATTTGACAAAAACTAATGACTAATGACTTTTACGGGTGATGCCTCCGGCACGCTAAGGGCGAACGCCAGTCACTCATGGGGGAAACCCCCAGACGCTCGCGGACTCGCTAACGCTGCGCTATCGCCCTTGGCGTCTCCCCTTGGGAGAAGACCGCGCTGGCTCACCAATGACTAATGACTAAATTACCATGCGCCTCCCCCTACCACAGTTTGCTACTGGCGATCGCCATCCCAATCACATTGCGGAGGTGATTGAAACTACTACTACTGAATTTTTAGCCCAGTGTTTGGAACCAAAAGATTTGAGCTTTCCCTCGATGCCACCCTTTGGTAGTTGGGTTTGTTCTGTAGATGAAGAATCTGGCAATCAAATTTATGCTGTAGTGTATTATGCCACAACTATGCCGATAGATTCAGTACACCGGGCGAGAGCTTTGGGGTTATCTTTGCAAGACTTACGGGAGGAACAACCCCAAATATTTGCCATGCTCAGAACAGAATTCCGGGCTGCGATCGTGGGATTTGAGCAGTCTTCTCAGAATCAAGGTTATAACCAAAGAATATATCAGTATCTACCACCCCGTCCGCCACAAATTCATCAAGCCGTTTATCGGTGCGAACCAGAAGCGATCGTTAAATTTACTGAAGAACTAGATTTTTTGCGGACACTGCTTTGTATTAATGGTGCCCCAATAGAGTCTTTGACCGCAGCTGCAATTCGAGATGTCTACCAGTTACGCAAAGCTGACCGAGAATGGCTAATTAAAGCTGGACGTAACTTGAGTGTGCTACTTAAAGACGACTACGATCGCTTGCGGTTCATTCTGAGTCAAATCCACCCGTAGATAGTTAGTTCTCAGACAATTGCCTAGTTAGTGTAAATTAAGATTTCTGATTTTTCGTCAGGTGGCTTCTCCATTTAGCAATCAGGCGATCAGCCCAAGGTAATCGCAGTTTTCCCATAGCCCCTTCAATTCCTACCTATGGAACTCATATCACAAGTTCTTGTTCTGGAACCAACTTCCCAAGTTCTTGGCAAGGAACCAATTGTTCCCTTTGCTATTTTGCTGGTGGTGATCTTAGTTATACCGATCATATTTGAGCGCCTAAGATTACCAGCATTAGTGGGTTTGGTTTTCTCAGGGCTAGTACTTGGGCCTTCAGGCTGGAATCTATTTCAGTCTGACTCGCCGATGATTAACCTGCTATCAGACATTGGGTTAATTTACTTGCTGTTTGTCGCTGGTCTAGAAGTTGATCTAGAAAAGTTCCGCCGCCAGAAAAGTCGTGCTTTTGGATTTGCTAGCTTGACTTTCAGTATACCCCTAGTGATGGGAACCTTAGTAGGGCTGATTTTAGGCTATGGCTGGAATATATCAATCTTAATTGGCTCTTTATTCGCTTCCTATACCCTTTTGGCATATCCGATAATCAGCCGTTTGGGAGTAGTAAATAACGAAGCTGTTAGCGTCACCATTGGAGCGACAATTTTTACAGATATTGGCGCAGTGCTGATCTTAGCCCTTTGTGTAGCTGTCGCTGATGCTGGAGCTTTCAGCTTTGCTAAACTACTCACCTTATCGGGTTGGTTAATTATTTACTCTGTTGCCGTTGTCACAGGCTTTGATTGGGCAGGCAAAGAATTTTTCAAGCGGTCTGGAGACGACGAAGGAAACAAGTTTTTGTTTGTGTTGCTTTCTGTGTTTCTGGCGGCTGTGGGCGCTCAATTGATGGGGATAGAAAAAATTGTTGGTGCTTTTTTAGCGGGTTTGGCGGTGAATGAAGCTGTAGGTGATGGCCCAGTCAAAGAAAAGGTGGTATTTATTGGCAGTGTGCTATTCATTCCCATTTTCTTTGTTCACCTGGGCTTACTGATCAATCTACCCGCTTTTGTGAACAACCTGGACACGCTGAAGTTAACACTGTTGATGATAGTCGGTTTGATTGTCAGCAAATTGATTGCAGCTTTGTTCACAAAACTGGTTTACCGCTATAAGTGGCAAGAAATGCTCACGATGTGGTCGCTGTCACTTCCCCAGGTTGGTACAACTTTAGCAGCAACCTTAGTGGGATATCGGGCTGGGTTGCTGCCACTAGAAGTATTACACAGTGTGATTATCTTAATGCTTGTCACATCAACCTTGGGGCCTCTGATGACCAGTCGAATAGGTGTTGGTTTGAATTCCTCACCAGCCGAAGATCCAACACCACCCCTACTTGAACAGAACGCATCAGAGACAAACAGTGCTTTTACTATAGTCGTACCTGTGTATAATCCTCAGACCCAGCAGTATTTGATTGAAATGGCGGCGTTATTAGCGCGTCAGTGTCAGGGTAAAATTATACCCCTAGCGATCGCTGCTGCTGCTGCTCACATGGATGCACCCCAGTTAGAAACGTCTCTACAACGGAGTGAGGGGTTATTAACCAAAGCCACGGCACACAGTCGAATATTGGGCGTGGCCGCAGAACCAATGCTGCGAATTGATGATGCCTTTGCTCAAGGAATTAGCAGAGCAGCTCGTGAACAAAAGGCTAATTTAATTGTTATGGGTTGGGGTAAACGGACTGGATTACGAGCGCGTTTATTTGGGAATGTAATTGATGGTGTGCTTTGGGCATCCCATTGTCCAGTCGCGGTGACACGTCTAGTAGAATCACCGAAAAAAATTCAGCGCATCTTAGTACCAGTAGAAAATTTAACAACACCGACATTACAGCCTGTGCTATTTGCCCAGATGTTGGCAGAGGCAAATCAGAGCCACATTACTGTGCTGAATGTGTGCGATCGCCGCACTAGTTCTAGTAAAATTGCTTGGAGGCGATCGCATCTCTCCCTATTGGTATCTAAATTAGCTTTGGCCAATACCCCAGAAATTCAAATTATCGCTCATGAAAATGTTGCTCAAGCAATTTTGCAGGCAGCACGATTATATGATTTAGTCGTTTTACCTTTTATACGTAATCGTACCAGTCCTGGAGGGTTCGCCATTAGCGATGTCACAACCCAGTTAGCCAGACAAATCAACTGCTCCATTGTCATGCTTGGAGAACCGCAACGCACTCAAACCACAAATGTAGTTATGTCAAACACGATTACCAGCATTACATCTGCTGTATGATTGAGTGGATTTGGACTGGGACGCCGAATAGCCCGCACTTCGGCAAGTAGCTCAGGGCATCAAAACCTCACCCTCGCTTTACCCAAGGGTAAATATTTCCCTCTCCGAACTCACGGAGAGGGACAGGTGAAAGCGTAGCAGAACCAGGGTGAGGTTTTTCAAGATTTTTGGGTAATTCGAGGACTTGTGTTTACACCGTAGCCTTTTAGAGGAGAGGAATGGAATCGGGGTTTTACAGCAGAAATGATGTCTTTGAACCACATCTGTCGTAGGGGCACAGCAATGCTCATACGTGTCAACTTAACGTAAAAGTTAGTCTAGAACCAGCTTTTAGAGATTGTCTCGTTAAGAGTGTCTCTGACTGGGAATGCCTATGGGAGGCTCCGCCTCAAGAAAGAGCGGCAGAGCCGCAATGAGCAACATTTCCAGCCTCTGGCTGGAAACGAGGTTTTAAAAGGGTTTTGGCTTAAGTTGACACCAATGAGCTTTTTCTGTGCCCCTACCGCATGGTCTATTTAAGACGAAAATATCTGTAAGAATAAGTTGCACATCGCGTGTACTAACCATAAAAAGACTCTATTTTATTGAAGATTTGATGAACTTCATCTGGAAGACTGACAACTTTGAGACTAAATTTGGTATTTTTCTAATTAAATTGTTGAGCAAAAAGGTAAAAATATTACAAAACTACATCCGTAGAAAAATAGGTAATTCGTTTTATATTTTTGTCTCCAAGCTGGGTAATCTAAAAGTAAGTGCGATCGCTACTGAAAATATTTGTAAGTAACTGGGAAACTATGAGAATTTTGGTGACGGGCGGTGCTGGGTTTATTGGTTCCCATCTCATCGACCGATTAATGAGCGATGGGCATGAATTAATATGCTTGGATAATTTTTACACCGGTCATAAACGCAACGTCCTTAAATGGTTGGGTCATCCGTACTTTGAACTGATCCGCCACGATATTACCGAACCAATTCGGTTAGAAGTGGATCAAATTTATCATTTAGCTTGTCCGGCTTCTCCGGTACATTACCAGTACAACCCAGTGAAAACCGTTAAAACTAACGTGATGGGAACGCTGAATATGTTAGGACTGGCTAAACGGGTGAAAGCGAGGTTTTTCTTGGCTTCAACTAGTGAAGTATACGGAGATCCAGAAGTTCATCCGCAACCTGAAGAGTATAGGGGTAGCGTCAATCCCATTGGGATACGTTCATGCTACGACGAAGGTAAAAGAATTGCTGAGACTCTAGCATTTGATTACTACAGGCAAAATAAAGTTGATATTCGAGTTGCTCGGATCTTTAACACTTACGGGCCGAGAATGTTAGAAAACGATGGTCGTGTGGTGAGCAACTTTATAGTTCAAGCCTTGCGGGGTAATCCTTTAACTGTATACGGTGATGGTTCGCAAACTCGTAGTTTCTGCTACGTTTCCGATTTGGTGGAAGGATTCATCCGCCTAATGAATGGGGAGTACATTGGCCCAGTAAACCTGGGTAATCCTGGTGAATACACGATTTTACAATTGGCAGAAGCTGTGCAAAACATGATCAACCCGGACGCGCAGATTAAGTTTGAGCCACTACCCTCGGACGATCCCCGACGTCGCCAGCCTGATATTACAAAGGCAAAAACTTGGTTAAATTGGGAACCAACCATTCCTCTGCAAGAGGGGTTAAAACTGACAATAGAAGATTTTAGCGATCGCATGCAAAGCGATGTGAATAATTTAACCGCCTAAGGTGCGCCTAACGTCGCTCTGAATTTTCATGCAGGCTCACCCTATGGGTAGCTAGTATGCTTAGTGGCTGAGTTTACTGCCAATGTGTAAGTGTTAAATTGAGAACTTCTTTTTGAAGACTAACCCAAAAAAAGCGAGGAGCTAAAAAATGCGTGTTTGCGTGATTGGTACTGGTTACGTTGGTTTAGTTACAGGTGCTTGCTTGGCTCATATTGGGCATGATGTAATTTGCGTAGACAACAACGAAGAAAAAGTTAAGTTAATGAAGTCTGGGCAGTCGCCAATTTTTGAGCCGGGACTCTCAGAAATTATGCAGTCTGCCATTCAAACAGAGAAGATTCATTTTACTAGTGATATCGCCGCCGGAGTTACCCACGGGGAAATTCTGTTTATTGCTGTGGGAACACCACCTTTACCCACTGGTGAAAGTGATACTCGTTACGTCGAAGCTGTAGCCCGTGGGATTGGAGAAAATCTCAACGGTGGTTATAAAGTGATCGTGAATAAATCCACAGTGCCCATTGGCTCAGGTGACTGGGTGCGGATGCTTGTTCTAGATGGTATTGCTGAACGGCACAAAACACTAGTACCCGCAGGTGGGGTATCGAGTGATGAGAAATTACTTCAGGTTGCAGCCGAGTTTGATGTCGTCAGCAATCCAGAGTTTTTGCGCGAAGGTTCAGCAGTTCACGACACCTTCAACCCCGATCGCATTGTACTAGGAGGCAATAGTCAAAGGGCAGTAGCCTTAATGCAACAACTGTATGCCCCAATTGTGGAACGCAAGTACGCTGAGGATCAATCTTTACCTCCTGTGCCAATTTTGGCAACAGACCTGAGTTCGGCGGAGATGATCAAATACGCCGCTAATGCCTTTTTAGCCACTAAGATTAGTTTTATTAACGAAGTTGCTAATATTTGCGATCGCGTCGGTGCTGATGTCACCCAAGTAGCCAAAGGTATCGGTCTAGATTCCCGCATTGGTAACAAGTTTTTACAAGCTGGTATTGGTTGGGGTGGTTCCTGCTTCCCCAAAGATGTCTCCGCTCTGATTCACACTGCTGATGACTATGGTTATGAAGCCCAATTACTGAAAGCTGCTGTCAGTGTCAACGAGCGCCAGAGGTTGATTGCTTTGGAGAAACTCCAAAAAGTTCTGAAAATTCTCAAAGGCAAAACAGTCGGACTACTCGGACTGACATTTAAGCCAGATACCGACGACTTGCGCGACGCTCCAGCACTCATCTTAATTGAGCAGCTAAACCGATTGGGAGCCAAAGTCAAAGCCTACGACCCGATTATTTCCCAAACAGGTATGCGTCATGGGCTTTCCGGTGTGTTAGTAGAAACCGATGCCGAAAGACTTGCTGACGGCTGCGATGCTTTAGTACTCGTCACCGAATGGCAGCAGTTCAGCACTCTTGACTATGTGAAGATGGCAAAATTGATGGCGCACCCCGTTATTATCGACGGTCGTAACTTCCTCGACCCCGAAACACTTATCCGGGCTGGATTCCAATATGTAGGTGTGGGAAGATAGATAGTTAGGAGTTAGGAGTGATAAATAAAAGTTAATACAACCCATAATCAATAACTCCTAACTCCCTTCAAAACCTAAAAATTTAAAATACCGCCTAGAATCTTCTAGGCGGTATTTAATTTGTTTAATTTACTTGGCGTTTTTGCGTAATTTCATGTCAAGCGCTATGTGGAATACGTTCAATTTCAGCATATCCACTGAAAATAAGTTTTTGACCTTCAGTTTCTAATCGGTTTAGCCGCATTTTCACTCCATCCAGGTCAAAGCGATCCAAATCAACCATATTATCTAAAATTTCTACCAACGCCACGCTCAAGGTTTGCGAGATTTCCCGTTGGGCTTCTGGCAATTGGTCAAGTTGAATTTTCGGATCTTTGAAAGAAACCCGCCGCCGCCTTTCAATGCCTATAGTTAGGATCATGCTCAGGGGCACGAGTTCGCCATTGTTTAAATCAGCTTTTGCTACAAGCTGTAAGCGATTTTCAGGTAATAGCTGTACCTGAACTTCGGTAAATGAGACTGGTTCACCCCCAGATAATGCTGTCAGGGATGGTACGGTGAGGTTAAGCAGGCGCTTTTTCACCAGTTCCGCATTAAAGGCTTGGTTGATGCCTGCTTCTGATAGAATTACCTGTGCGATCGCTTGAGTGGATTGCTTGAGATTGAGTTTGCCACTTAAAACTGAGCCGAAGTCAATAGCCACCGCATCGGTTTCAAAAGACATCTCCTCTACTGCGAAATCTTTCCGAATCACCAAGCCACGACCGCTCATTTTGAAGCTATCAATGCTGCCTTGCAAGAGCTTGCTGGAGGGGTGGCAGCGCACAAAGACTTCTACTGACTCGCTTTGGGTAAACATATGGCGAATCGTTTGGCTGGCGACCGTGTTGAGCATCCGCTCTCCCCAATCTGTGCCTTTAGGATCTTGTAAACCAGTAAGTCCGCCGAACATGTGGTTTTGGGTCTCTAGAAGTTCTTTGTACTTTTGTAACAAATTGTCAAGAATAGAGCAAGCGATCCCCAGATTAATTGTGCTGATGGGTAGGTGTAGGATCGCTGATGGTTAAAAGTTTAATGTATCAGATGTTACTTTTGATCTGAGGAGTGGGAATAATTGAATTAAGTTATCGATAAGATTCTCACCAGTACTAAGTATGATACAGCTAAATATTCTAAAACGATGGTAAGCCACCCACTTAAAAGTGTCATAAATTGCTAACATTAAAGAGCGTTCAAAAATAGCGATCGCTCTAAATCAAACCCAAAAATCGGAGTGCGATCTTTGTAGCTTACCGTAGGTATCGCGCAATCTCCAAAGCTGAATTCTGATACTTGATTTGTATCTTAATTTGCTCATCAGCGATATGGACAACGGAGGTGGGGTAAGTTTAATATTTTACAGCTTCAATATAACTGGCAAAAGAGGCGAATTGCCTGCCAAATTTCTTCCATAACATTACCCAAGGCGTGGTCACTGTCGAGTTCGACTAATTCCACCCAAGGACGCGAACGCCCAAAGTCACGACTGGCTTCGATGGGGATCACTTGATCATTTTTTCCATGCAAAATCAGGGTGGGGATAGGACGTTGCAAAAGCTTTTCTTGGTATTGCGCGGCATCTGTAAGGAAATTGTAACTTAAAGGAAGCGATCGCTCCTCCCCATAGTGGTAGACCATGATATATTTTTCTTGCTGCCAACCCTGTATTTGCTCATTCCCTAGCTTGGGCAGCCAATTGGATAAAAAACCAAAAGCTGGCGCTAGCAAAACTAAGCGTTGCACTTGTAAATATTGCTGTCCCAAGTGAGCAGCAGTCAAACCGCCCAAGCTTGAGCCAATGAGTGTTACTGGTGTAGAATCATTGCTGAATTGGGCGGCAACTTGAGTTAGCTGACGAGTGATTGTCAACTGGGAAAAATCACCAGCATTCAAGTCGGGAATTTTTACCTTTGTCTGAATTTGGGTAAAGCGATCGCTTATATCCCGCGCTTTGGCAGATTTAGGGCTGGAAGCAAAGCCGTGAAGATATATGTAGTGCAAGGCTCTAGATAGTTAGGAGTTAGGAGTTAGGAGTAGCTCTTTCAAGGTGATATGTTATACTGTTTGACTTTAATTATGATACAAATACCTTGGTAGGGGCACGGCAATGTTCCCTACGAGAAATCTATATGTATCAGGGTTTTAATAAAATGGTATTAGAGGTTGAATTTCATATTCGTTTAAACAAAATCTTCACTTGTTTATGAGAATTTTGAAAATTCCGAGTTCAAAGGCTCAAGTTCCGAGTTCAAAGGCTCAAGTTCCGAGTTCAGAGGTGTAATGAATACGAAACTTACCTTCACAGAGCTAGAGTTTGGAGTTTGAAGTTATAAGTTTCTTTCTTAAACTCACAACTCATAACTCCTAACTCCTAACTTTTATTACCGCATTGTGACAAATTCCTCTGCGGCTGAAGGATGGATACCCACAGTGGCGTCAAAGTCTTTTTTGGTTGCGCCCATTTTAACTGCGATCGCTATACCTTGAATGATCTCAGCTGCATTTTCACCTACCATGTGAGCGCCTAGCACTTTATCAGTGTTGCTATCAACTACCAATTTCATCATTATTTTCTCTTGCTTACCAGTCAAACTATGGTACATGGGGCGAAAGCGAGTGTGAAAAATTTTTACGGCATCACCAATTTTTTCCCGTGCTTCGACTTCTGTCCAGCCGACTGTAGCGGCTTCTGGGTTAGAAAATATGGCTGTGGGTACAGTTTGGTGACTGAATTCGCGGCGGTTATTTCCGAATTCACTATCGGCAAAGGCGCGACCTTCGCCAATGGCCACGGGAGTTAAATTGATTCGGTCAGTGACATCGCCAACAGCAAAAATATGCGGTTGACTAGTTTGACTATATTCATTGACTGCGATCGCACTTGTGGTAGGATATCCAAGCCCTTCGATAGAACTAGCGACAACATCAACCCCAGCGTTTTTTAAACCTAGTCCATCTACATTGGGAGTTCGACCGGTCGCAACTAAAAACACGTCGGCAATTATTGGTTTTTGGTCGTCCCCGGATAAAGTCAGTTTCAACCCTTCTGGCAGACTTTCAACTACTTTTACCACATTATTCTTAATCAGTCGAATTCCGTGGTTCGTCATCCCCTCTTCAATTTCTATGCGAATGTCATCATCAAACCCGTTCAAAATCTTTTGACCTCTGGTAATTTGTGTCACCTCAGAACCCAAACCGCGCATAATACAGGCAAATTCTGTGCCAATATAACCAGCACCAATAATAACAATGTGTTTTGGTTGTTCTTTTAGATGAAAAATTTCGTTAGAGGTAATGCCATATTCCATCCCTGATAGATCTGGCTTTACAGGACGCCCACCAACAGCAATTAAAATTTTGTCTGCTGTAACTTTGCGTCCATCAACTTCTACAGTGTGGGGGTCTACCAATGTGGCGCGACTAGGAATTAGTTCCACACCCGCTTTTTCTAAAAAGCTGATGTGTAGTTGCGACAGTCGCCGAACTTCCTTATCTATAGATGTAATGAAATGTTCCCAGTCCAACTCCACATTACCCACTTTCCAGCCATAGCCTGCGGCGTCACTGAATAGTGCCGGAAAGTGAGAACCATAGACCATGAGTTTTTTGGGAACGCAACCGCGAATTACACAAGTGCCACCAACTAAATCATATTCAGCGATCGCCACTTTTGCCCCATAGCTAGCCGCCCGTTTGGAAGCCGCTAAACCTCCAGAACCCGCACCAATTACAAACAGGTCGTAATCAAAAGTCATAAATTTATCTTCTCTTTAGCAACAAGTTAGTTCCTGGGAACTTACACAGAAAACGTGATTGAACTATATAAGGATATCTGGTGAACGCTGTGTAAGTCCTGTCCTTGATTTAATCTACCGTTAGCAGATGTTCTCTGGTCGTAGGGAATATCACTTTTTGCTTTGCTGGCTGTAGAGGCAGTACTTAACTGTTATAATTCTGCCTCTGGCATGGGGTATAAATTTACGTTTATGTGGTTGGTTTTTGCGGTATAGGTTCTACAGGAATTATTGGTATTGACTACCAGGCGAACTTCTCGGACTTTACACAGCGCGATCGCGAAGACCAATTTCATCGGCTATTCTAAGGGACAAGGTAAAAGAAGATTTAGCCTCAATCGAGTGATGGCGAAACTGTCTCATACTTCTCAAACAGCTATTGCTATTACTTTTTTGGTAATGAATCTTTCTACTCACCTGTCACGGGTTTTTTCTGCCTTTTTATGTCTATTTTTCAAAAATAGACCTTTTTTAGAGATTGGCATAATTGAGCGTTATGATTTTGCAAGCTATAGGCAACAAAAACTTATCTTTGACCTTGCTTAAATAACTAGTCAACCCAAAAGAATTGCTTTTTTATGACTTTTTCAGCAACCCCTAATTAGAGGTAGGTTGGGTGGAGCGGAGCGCAACCCAACAGATATCAGGATGTTGGGTTACGCAAAGCCTCCAACGCCACTTGCTACAACGGGGGGAACCCGCGCAACGCAGTGGCTCCCCAACCTACAATTTTTTTGCAACTACGTATATTTCAAAAATCAAATATGAGTCTTATATCATGTCTGCATAATTAGTTATGATTCCCACAGTCATTGTATCCCACACGCCAGATATGAATAATTACGTCATGAACATTCGTGAGAGTTTAAGAAAAAATCACTTTTGTCAACTAGGAATTATACGGAAAATTTACTAAGATTGTGAGTATTCAATTAATCTCTCACTCCTAACTCATAACTATAAATAGGAAATCCAATCACTCCAGCTACCAGCATAAAGTTTACCCTTGTCAATGCCAGCTAATTCTAAAGAAAGTAAATTCACACAAGCAGTAACGCCAGAACCGCAATATACCAGAATTTCTGCGGCTGTTTCTAGCTTCTCCCACCGACGGCGTTGTTCATTTTGAGGAAGTAGATAGCCGGAAGAGTCTGTAACTTCTTGCCAGGGATAGTTGACTGCACCGGGAATATGACCAGCAATTTTATCAATTGGCTCTCGTTCACCTCGGTAGCGATCGCTCTCTCTTGAATCTACCAATACTACCTCCTGGCTATCTTTGCGACTTTTCACCTCTGTAATATCTACCAGCTTTTCTGTTTGTACTTGAGCTACAAACGTACCCATCCGGGCGTGAGGAATAACATTTGTAACAGAATACCCAGCTTTTTGCCATCCTGCAAAGCCTCCATCCAATACTGCTACTTGCTCATGTCCGAGATAGCGCAACAGCCACCACAGACGAGCCGCAAACCCAAAGCGCGAATCATCGTAAGCTACAACCAGAGTTTTTTGGTAATTTACCCCAATCGCCGCAAATTTATTCGCTATATCATTGGGATTAGGTAAAGGATGTCTCCCGCCATGCTTACCCACTGGACTGGAAAGATCCTGATTCAAATCTAAGTAATATGACCCCTCTATATGACTTGTCTGGTACTGTTGTTGTCCTAGTTGTGGATCGGCTAGAGAAAAGCGACAATCGACAATAACGACTTGCGGATCTTCTAGATGTTCAAACAGCCAAGCTGGCGAAACAACAAATTGAGGACTTGTACTGAGCGTTGCCGAAGTATTGGGCATGGGGCATGGGGCATTGGTCATTATTTAGTTTTATAAAATGTCAGACTTAGAGAATTTTACACCTAAGTTAACAGCAGATGGCTCTTTCACCTTTGTCTCTCAAGAGTTTGGTGAATCCTTTCACAGCCATTATGGAGCTAAACAGGAGAGTTTTTTCAAGTTTGTAGAACCTACTCAACTAGCTACAGCCGCTCAAAAACCAGTCTTGCGGCTGTTGGATATTTGTTATGGTCTAGGATATAACACAGCTGCTGCTTTGCAGACAATTTGGGCAGTGAATCCTAGTTGTTGTGTAGAAGTAATCGGTTTAGAACTGAATCCATCTGTGCCACAAGCTGCGATCGCTCATAACTTGTTCGACAATTGGAACTGTAACTATATTGAAATTCTGAAAGAGTTAGCTTTTGAGCATCAAGTCCAAACACCTTACCTGAAAGCGAAGCTACTAATTGGCGATGCTAGAACTACAATTAGCTTAGTACATCAGTCGGATTTCTGGGCAGATGTAATTTTCCTCGATCCCTTTTCACCACCTCAATGTCCTCAATTATGGACTGTTGAATTTATTAAACAATTGTCATTGTGTTTACATCCAGATGGTTTACTAGCCACCTATTCTTGTGCTGCTGCTGTACGCACAGCACTTTTGTCTGCTGGCTTGATCATCGGTTCTACTCCACCCGTGGGAAGGCGATCGCCTGGTACTGTGGCAGCCCATTCTAAAAGTGCTGAGTTGAAAAACTACTCAGCACTCCCTACCCTCTCGCCAGCTGAAAAAGAACACTTGCTAACCCGTGCTGCTATTCCCTATCGCGATCCTCAATTAAGCGATCCAACCGAAGTCATTGTGATGCGGCGACAACAAGAGCAACAAACCTCTTGCCTGGAACCTACTTCTGGTTGGCGAAAAAAGTGGTTATTAGGAACACAACGCAGGGATTTTATGGAAACTAGTTTGTAGTTAGATTGAGATGTCTACGACCGGCTAACCTATGCAACTACAAACTATTTCCCAGTCCTTAATTTCAGAAAAGTTAGACATTTTTTTGCCAAAAATTCTGATTTATTTTCCAGATACTCAGACAACAAGTTTTTACAAGCCAAATAGCTTAATTATGGGTTATTCTTTAGGCTCATCTCAAGAAAACCTTATGCTTAAAGATAGGCAAGCCTAAAGTCTTGTTGGATAAAAGCTGATGTTAATTGCGGTGATGATTCATTGGGATCTAGAACACTATAAGTCAAAGGTTCTAAAGTGAATGGATTTGATTTAGATCCGCCGAGGGTTTTAGTAGTTGACGATCATCCTGCCAGTCGCATGACTGCTGTTTCCCTCTTGGGAATAGAAGGATACGAAGTGATTGAGGCGGACAGGGGTTCAATTGTTGTCGAATTGGTAACTCAAAAACAACCAGATTTAATTTTGCTGGATGTGATGATGCCAGGAATAGATGGGTTTGAAGTGTGCCAATTACTCAAACAGGATGAGCAGACTAGGCTAATCCCAGTGATTTTTATTACGGCCTTAAATGACAAGCGATCGCGCATTCGCGGAATTGAAGTTGGGGCTGATGATTTTCTCAGCAAACCTTTTGATCGTGTGGAACTGGCGGCACGCGTAAAATCCTTGGTGCGGCAGAAGCGTCTGAACGAAGATTTAGACCATGCCGAACAAGTACTATTTTCCATTGCTATGTCTATTGAAAGTCGCGATTCCAACACAGGTAATCATTGTGAACGGCTGGTAAAACAGGGACAAGTTTTTGGTGAATACCTCAACCTTTCACGCTACCAAATTCGAGATTTGCGGTGGGGTGGTTATCTCCACGATATCGGCAAGGTGGGTATTCCCGATGCAGTACTGCTGAAAAAAGGCAAACTCACCCCCGAAGATTGGCAGATCATGCAGCAGCACGTTTTAATTGGAGAAAAAATCTGCCGGCCACTACGCAGTATGCGGGGTGTAATTCCTATTATTCGCCACCACCACGAACGCTGGGATGGTTCAGGCTACCCTGATCGACTCAAGGAGAATAATATTCCCTACCTAGCGCAAGTATTTCAGTTAATCGATATTTATGATGCTCTGACCAGCGAACGACCTTACAAAAGAGCTCTTACTTCCGCAGAAGCACTGTCAATCATGCAAAAAGAAACTGATTCCGGTTGGCGTAATCCCAAACTAATGCAGCAGTTTACAGAGTTTATCCGCTCCTGTCAGGAAAAAGACAGGGAGTAGGCTTGCCGTGAGCGTAGTCGAATGGGAGTAGGGAGTAATGAACGCTTGGCTTGGTGGAGACCACAAACCTTTGTTCTCTAGTACATCATCTGTATCAATTTAATTACAGCTATTTTCAGGTAAATAGACCACGCGGTAGGGGCGCAGAAAAAGCTCATTGGTGTCAACATAAGCCAAAACCCTTTTAAAACCTCGTTTCCAGCCAGAGGCTGGAAATGTTGCTCATTGCGGCTCTGCCGCTCTTTCTTGAGGCGGAGCCTCCCATAGGCATTCCCAGTCAGAGACTCTTAACGAGACAATCTCTCGTAGCTTGCTTCTTTACAGGAGTACGCGCTGCGTCTGGCAGAGAAGAATCATTGAGTTTGCGTAAGTCCGATAATTTTATATTGCGTAACATATAGCGATGTCTACGATGATCACTGAGCCCTTCGACAAGCTCAGGGTAACACTTGCCGTTCGCGGAGCGTCTCGTAGAAGAAGTGCGGGCTATTCGGCGTCGCTCGTTTGTATGCAATACACTTTGACCTCACTTCCATTCCTCTCTCCTAAAAGGAGAGAGGCTTTGAATATTACTCCCCAACGCTACAAGGGTTGGGGCTGTTCTTGTTAGGTCTGTATTGCACTCAACTCAGAAGCGCTATAGTTTGATTTATTCTTGCCCACTTACTTACTTACTTATTTACTTACTTACTCACAGTTTTAACTAGAGCAATCTTATTTGATTAGTGAAGATTGAAAGCTTTAGATCCCCGACTTGTTAGAGAAGTCGGGGATCTTGTTGTTCATAAATGATTAAAGGAATGCTATATACCAGACAAGTCTCAACCATTCCTTTGATGAACTCAAAGCTAAAGCTAAACAAGTAACCATTTTCCCTAAAGTTTTGGCAGATAAATATGCCGTTGTAATTTGCATTGAAGACAAGAATTTAACTCTATTCTATTATTTTAAAAACTAAAAATCAGAAACCTGGCTTTAAAAAATACCAGTAAATATACTTATAAAAATCTGCGAAAAACTTGAAAAAACTCAGTGGTGCAACAGTAAAACAAAACTTATATGTCTTTTTTGTTTCTTAGCTAGGACTTAAGTAGGAGAATTTCACCAAATCGCAGCTAATTGTCAGGAAAGTGAGATATTTGTACTGAGGTATTTATAAAAACTTATTTAATAAAATCTTTTGCATATATATACTTGTCGTAAAGAACTATTAAGAAATTCTGATTAAAGAATATTGCAATACCTTGATTTAATTGCTAACGTGTGTATTACAACGATGCTGATGAGCGCTTGGATCTAGGAGAAATAAAATCTATGAGCTACGTGTATTCAGCCAAGTGTGTTAGGCTTTGACAGATTAAAAACGAGAAATGTCTGCCTCGTATAGACAATTATGAGGGATTGCAGATTAACCAAAAAGTATCTCGTTGATAAAGGCTTAGTTTTAGTTTGATTTTAATTGCGATTAATTATTTGTCTTACCTTGTGCCGATAAGCGAGTAGGTGTTGATTATGTGTGTCAGCAATAACTAAGAGTTTGGTAAGACTATAGATTTTGGAGGATAAAACCAATGGATATTCAAGGCAAAGTAGCCCTCATTACAGGGGCTTCCCGTGGTATAGGACGAGCGATCGCCCTCGAACTAGCGCAACAAGGCATCAAGCGACTAATATTGATAGCACGCGATCGCCAAAAGTTACTCGAGGTAGCCAAGGAAATCGAGGCAATGGGCACAGAAACTGCGATCGTGGCATTAGATTTGACGCAGACAATTGAAGTGAATATTGCTGTTGCCCAACTGTGGCGCAACTACGGACAGATTCACCTGCTGATTAATTGTGCGGGAGTCGCATACCAGAGCTCGTTTTTGCAATCTAAAATGCCTCAAGTTCAAGAAGAACTCTCTGTGAACTTGTTAGGAATGTACAACCTTACTAGTCTGATCGCTCGACGCATGGCCAGCCAAAGACAAGGGACAATTGTCAATGTGTCGAGCCTGATGGGGAAAGTTGCTGCACCGACGATGGCGACTTACTCAGCTACCAAGTTTGCAATTTTGGGATTTACCCAAGCCTTGCGGCGCGAACTAGCTGAACATAATATTCGGGTGATCGCATTACTGCCTTCCCTTACAGACACAGACATGATGCGCGACTTAAAATTATTTCGCTGGGTGATCCCCATGACTCCCCAGGAAGTGGCTAAAGCACTCGTCACCGGAATGCAAAATGATTCAGCAGAAATTTTAGTCGGATGGCAAAGTCATTTAGCCGTGTTGTGTCAACGCTTTGCTCCCTGCTTGCTAGAGCTAATTTTAAAAATAGCAGCTCCGCCATCACCAACAAAACAGCCGAGTCAAAAACTGAACAAGCTGATCCCGAAACTAAGTTTTTTCACGAGAATCCATCGTTTTGGCGATATGTTCTTGTCAAGAACATGATTTCTGGTGTGTCTGCACATAAGTCCTAAATTTTTTGACGCGATCGCCTACCGGGGAGCAAAATTTCTACCAGAGTTGCGATCGCGCCATAATGACGCATTTGCCTATTTATCTACCTAAAGTGAAATTAAACCAAGCTTTACTTGCTGCATCCACAGAGCGTAAACAAACTTTATCAAAAAGTAGAACACAAAGATGCGAATATCTGGGTAGACTTGCCTGAGTTCGCATCTTTGTGAAAATCACCAAATTAAAAATTTTATGGCTCAGGGTATTTATTCTATATATACTGAGCCAACTGCTATTAGATACTCAGGTAAATTTTATATAGATACAACTTATTTCGGAGCAACCAAAAATGCTTTCCTTCCCTACAACTCTCACTCCTTTGCCCGAAATCATTGATGGCTTACCGAATATTTCTGGTTGGGAAACAGAGGTTCTCTCTGTAGTTAACCACGATCAACCAGTATTTTTACCAACAACAAATATCCGCTTAGAAGACGTAAATGCTGTGTTTGTGATCGCCTTACACATGCACCAGCCAACTATACCTGCTGGAAATGGTGGTACATTGATCAGCAATCTGCAATATATGTTTGAACATCCCAATGAGGGGGATAATCACAATGCAGATGCTTTTGCTTATTGTTACAGCCGCATGGCAGACTTGATCCCCGAACTTGTAAATCAAGGTTGCAATCCCCGTGTGATGTTGGATTACTCAGGTAATCTTTTGTGGGGATTGCGACAAATGGGACGCGGTGATGTTCTCGATAATCTCAAACGCATCACTTGCGATCGCACATACCAACCTTATGTAGAGTGGCTGGGTACAATGTGGAGCCATGCAGTTATTCCTTCCACACCCATAGCAGATATTAAATTGCAGATCATTGCATGGCAACATCACTTTGCAGCAATTTTTGGCTGGGAAGCACTAGCGCGAGTCAAAGGATTTTCGCCGCCAGAAATGCACCTCCCAAATCACCCTGATGCTCTCTTTGAATTTGTGAAAGCGCTGAAAGAATGTGGATATCGCTGGCTACTGGTTCAAGAGCATTCTGTAGAAACAATTAACGGTCAATCTCTTACCCATAAACATTTACCACATCGTCTGATTGCTCGTAATTCCCAAGGCGAAACAATTAGCATTACAGCCTTAATTAAAACTCAAGGTTCAGATACTAAATTAGTCGCACAAATGCAGCCTTATTATGAAGCCAAAACCTTATCTAAACAACAAATTGGCAGTGTATTTGTGCCACCAATAGTTAGCCAAATTGGAGATGGTGAAAATGGTGGTGTGATGATGAATGAATTTCCTAGCGCTTTTAAACAAGCTTGGTGGGATATGGTGAATAACGGGGGAGGAAAATCAGGTGTTGTGGGGATATGTGGTACAGAATATTTAGAATTAATCGAAGCTGCTGGATGCAAACCTGAAGATTATCCAACTTGTCAGCCAGTGGGACAACATCAGATTTGGGAGCGAATTTCAGCAGACAATAGCCAACCGGAAGCTGTAGAGAATGCGATTCAAGAATTAAAGCAAATCAACTCTAATTTTCACATGGATGGAGCCTCATGGACAAATCATATCAGTTGGGTGAAAGGATATGAAAATGTGTTGTCTCCCATGTATCAACTAAGCAGTTTATTCCATCAAAAAGTTGATCCATTACAGCAAGTTGACTCAGCAGAACCTATCACTAGACAATTTCAATACCGTAACGTTTTTCTACATAACCTTTTGCTGCAAACCAGTTGTTTTCGTTATTGGGGACAAGGTGCTTGGACTGACTATGCGCGCGAAATTTATCAACGTGGCGAAAATTTATTGCCGCTAAATTAAACTGGGAACTAAGAACTATGGAGTTAATTTTGTAGAAAATGCTCCCAAAATTTTTCATGCAGTTTTTGTGTCGTCATCTCATGTCCAGGTAATTAGTTGTGATTTCCATAGTCATTGCACCCCACCCCTTAATCCCCTCCCCGCCGGCGGGGAGGGGAGACAAAACGCAGTTTTGGCGGGGTGGGGTTCTTCGGGTTTAATAAGTAATCAAGCGAATATCAGATGAGACGGAAAATAAAAAATCAGGTGAATTGAGATTTAGTTCAAGTAAGTGGGAAATCTAAGTGTAGGTTGCAGGGTGCTGCCATCCAAATTGGATTAGCACACTGATATTGAAACTTACAATGGGGTAACTGTGTTTCGAGTTGTTGTTGGTCATAGTGACGATCCTGATTCCCAAAATGCGATCGCTGAAATTCTTCAAGAATGTAGCTGTTCGCTAGCAGGGTCAATTCCTCAGGCTGGACTTTTATTCACTGCTATAGACTTTGACCATGCGTTAATTTTGCAAAGCATCCAGGATGCTTTCCCCGGAATTGAGTTGATTGGTGGAACTACAAATGGAGAAATGTCCTCAATTCTGGAGTTTCAGCAAGATTCTCTAACCTTAATGCTGTTTGCTACCGATGAAGTGGAAATTCGGGCAGGTATTGGACGAGAAGCATCCAAAAATCCAGCCCTTGCAGCCCAAGAAGCGATCGCCCAAGCAAAGGCAAAGAGTGCATCATTACCACAATTGTGTATCACCTTTCCCGATAGTCTAACGAGCAATGGGGTCTTGATTTTAGAGGGTTTAAAACAAAGCTTGGGAGAGCATATTCCGCTCATTGGGGGAATGGCTGCCGATGACTTTACCTTTGACAAAACCTACCAATTCTTCCAAGGTGAAGTCTTAAGCGATTCAGTTCCAGTCCTACTGTTCTCTGGAAAACTACTATTTTCTCACGGAGTTGCCAGTGGTTGGACTCCCATCAGCCAACGTAGGCGTGTAACTAAAGTAAATGGCAACGTAGTGTATGAAATTGATGGACAGCGTGCCTTAGATTTCTATCGGCACTATCTTGGTGAAGAAAGTTTTGCGTCCAACTATGCCATCCATGCCCTGGCAGTTTTTGAGGATCAAGATCATTTCTATTTGCGGGCACCCAATGGCTACGATGAACAGTTTGGTAGTGTGACCTTCTTCTCAGATATTCCTGAACAGGCAGTTGTGCAAATCATTGATGCAACTCGTGACAATATTCTGTCAGCTTCTGAGACATCCTTGAAAAATGCTCTAGCTGATTATCCTGGTGTGGAACCAACAGCAGCATTACTTATTTCCTGTGCAGCCCGACGGCGAATTCTGGGAACTCTTGCTAAAAAGGAGTATCAGCTTGTCAAAACTCATTTACCAAAGGCATTACCTTGTTGTGGTTTCTATGCTTATGGTGAAATTGCTCCTTTAGTGAGCGGAGGTCAAACACAATTTCATAATCAAACGTTTGTCACACTGCTAATGGGGAGAAAATAAGTGGTTTATGGATAACCAAGATGATTCCATACAAATCCAAGAATTGGAAAAGACAAACCGGATCTTGCAAAAAAAGCTGAAACGCTGCGAAACTGAACGCTGTCAGCTAGAAACTGACATTGAAACAAAGGAGTTTTTACTCAAGAAAGTCATTTGTGAGTTAGAAAACTCTCGGACAAACTTGCAGCACAGAAGCCAAGAGTTAGAAAATACATTAGATAGGTTGCATAATATGCAAGCTCAAATGATTCAAAGCGAAAAGATGTCTGCTCTGGGTCAAATGGTGGCTGGTATTGCTCACGAAATCAACAATCCTGTTAGCTTTATTTACGGAAATCTCAGCTATATTAGCCAATACACCCATGACTTATTACGATTAGTCGAGCTTTATCACCTTTACTTTCCCAACCCACCTGGTGAAATTCAAATCGAACGCAAAACCATCGATTTAGAGTTTATAGAAAAAGACGCGATTATGGTATTGCACTCAATGAATATCGGGACAGAGCGTATTCGGGATATTGTGCTTTCACTGCGTAACTTCTCCCGTCTAGATGAAAGTGAGATCAAAGCGGTGGATCTTCATGAAGGCATTGACAATACTTTGATGATTTTGCAGCACCGCCTCAAAGCCACTGACAAAAGTCCAGAAATTCAGGTCATCAGAAACTATGGCAATTTATCCAATCTAGAATGTTACCCTGGACAGATCAACCAAGTATTTATGAACATTCTAGTAAATGCGCTGGATGCGCTCGAAGAATTCAATGCCAAACGAACTTATCAAGAAATCCAGCTTAATCCCAGTCGCATCATGATTCGTACTTCTGTCGTTGATTCACAATGGGTAAAAATTGCTATTACTGACAATGGTTCTGGAATTCCCGAATCGATTCAAAAACAGATATTCAATCCCTTCTTTACAACAAAACCTATCGGTAAGGGAACAGGAATGGGAATGGCTATCAGCTATCAAATCATTATTGAAAAACATGGCGGCAAGTTAAATTTTTTTTCGACACCTGGAAAAGGAACGGAGTTTGTGGTTCAAATTCCTATCCAGCAGCAAGTTTATCAAGTAATCTAACGTAACATAATGATGGGTATTCAAAAATTTGTTCATAATTTAGAATAAATCAAACTAAAGGCAATAAAATTTCAAATTCAGTGCCTACACCTAGCTGGGAACGTAAATTTAATTTACCACCATGTCTGGCTGTGATAATTCGATAACTTACGGCTAAACTAGTATTTTTACCAGTCTTTGTTTCAAAAGAAAAAGACTCCCTAATTTGCTGTTGTAACTCCTCAGACATTCCAAGGCTATTATCAGCAATGCGAATTAAGATCAAGCGAGAATCTGGTGTATCTGGGTTGCTTGCTTCTTGCGAAATAACTTCTGTGGTAATCTCAATTCGGGGTTTTTGAAGAGTCTTAGTATCTTCTAGATGCAACTGCTGTCGCACGGCTTCATTGAGTAAAGTATCCACAGCTTCGCTTAAAATATTCATCAAAACCTGATTTAACTGCCCCATAAAACAATAGACTGGCGGCAATTGACCGTAGTATTTGACAATTTCAATTTCTCCTTGAAGACGACTATTAATTAATAAAATAATACTATCTATGCAGGCGTGTAAATCTACTGGTTTGGGATAAAGTTCGTCGATGTGACAGAAGTTTTGTAAGCTGGTGACAAGTTTTTTTAATCTTTCCGCTCCTGTGCGGATACTAGCAAGCGATCGCGACAAATCTTGTTCTAAAAAATCAAATTCAATCTCTTCTTTAACCTGATTAATTGCCTGGGAAGCTGATGGTAACTCTTGATCATAAGCCGCGATCAGCTTGAGTAAATCTTGGCTGTAGGTTGAGACATAAATTATATTACCCCAAATAAAACCTACTGGGTCTAAAATTTCGTGCGCTATGCCGTCTACCAAACGTCCCAGATTTGCCATTTTATCATTTTGAATCATTTGGGCTTGGCTGCGTTCATAGCGCACCAAATTGTCGATTCCGCGAATTTGCCAAGAAATAATATTTAATTCTTGGACATCTAACAATCTATAAGCACCAGATTCTGTTTGTACTACAATTGGTTCTGCTAATAATTCTGGCGATCGCTTTAAGCTAAGTTGCATCGCAGTTAAAATCGATGTTGAATCAGCAAGCAGCAACATCGGTATCCGCGCATAGCTGTAGAGAACGGTTAATGATTGCTGAACAAATAACTCTTGTCCATAGGGGCGAATCAAAAATTCTAGCAGTCGCCGCCGCGAAATCATCCCAATGAACTTTCCCTGTTCTACCAAAATTACTCCTGGTAGCAGGGGGTATTTTCCCAAAAAATGAGCCACTTCCATACCAGTGCGGTTGATTTCCACTGGGAAGTTGTACATTGGTAGTTCTTGGAGGGTTGACTCTACATCAAGATCGCGATCGCTACCAACAGACAAAAATGGGGGTGAAATTTGGTAACTGAATTCTTCTGGCACAAGACACCCTGATTTTTACAAATATTAGGTAAACAATAAGTTAATATTTTGCATTTTGTCACCCTCTAAATCCGGTTTCGATTTAGGTATCTAGCACGACTAACCCTTTCAAGGTGAAAATCCTTTTAATCTCTTGCAAGCAACTGGCGTGCGATTTTTTATCTGGGTGGAGAATATAAAGAAGTGCGATCGCAAGCTAGACTAAAAACAACCTTTACAAAGAGTGCAAAGGTAGCGTTATGACTTCTACAACCGAACCATCCACTGCCCTTACTCCTTTCCCCGATCATACCTAGCTTCCAGACTCTGATGGCACGTTTGTGTTCGCGGAGCGGCTTGTCGTTAGACATCGCTCGGCGTTGAACCAGAAGTCTAATATTTTTCTATGAATTACGAATTAAATCTGTGGCTTAATTTGTTTAGACACAAAATTTACTGCTACCAGGGTAATTACGATGACAAATAGACCTCCTTCCGAACCAGAGTCATCCCCAAGAACTGCCCTTGGCTTTGATGAATTTATAGCCATTCTGGTTGCCTTCGCCACTATCGGAGCGATTCTTTTTTGGTCATTGTCTCGCAGAGATTCTAGCTGGAACTTAAACGGGCTGCTGTTGCCTGACTCCACCCCCTCTTCTAGTGTTCAACCAAAGCAAGTATTGCCCTCCTCTGGTCTAAAGGTAGAACCAAATATAGTCCCCAACAACGTCTTGCCCGATTCTGGACCTGCGGCTGTTTTTGAACCCAAGACACCTTCATTGCCAACTAAAAGCGCAACTCCTGACCGCGCAGTCTTGCGATCTGCTCAGGTAATTCCAACTCAATCCCCCCAACCACAGACACCTGTATCCTCTTCAATAGGACTTGAGTCATCAATTGCATCATTAGCGTTGCCTTTAGTAACTCCGGCAAAACCAAAATCAATCATTCCGCCGCCAATTGCATTTAACGATGTACCCAATAACTTCTGGGGTCGGCCTTTTATAGACGTTCTTTCTTCCCGTGGTATTCTCAAAGGGTTTCCTGATTATTCTTTTAGACCAAATCAGCCTGTAAACCGCGCCGAATTTGCTGTTCTACTGCAAAAAGCCTTTGACCAAGAACCGTCTAAGACTGCGATCGCATTTCAAGATGTACCAGCAAAATTCTGGGCAACTCCAGCAATTGACCAAGCCATTAGTAGCGGATTTCTCAAAGGCTACCCGAAAAAAAGCTTCAAACCACAACAAAATATTTCGCGGGTGCAAGTTTTAGTTGCCCTTGTTAGTGGGTTCAATTTTAAAGCAGCCACTTCCCCAAATCAGATTTTAAGTGTTTATAAAGATGCTAAAAATATTCCAACCTATGCTATTAAGAAAATAGCCACTGCTACAGCTAATGGTCTGGTAGTTAACTATCCAAATCCACAAATTCTTGCTCCTAACAAAGTAGCTAGTCGGGCTGAAGTAGCGGCGATGATTCATCAAGCTTTAGTAAAACGCGGCAAGTTGCCCTTAATCGCATCTCAAAACATTGTGCTTCGGCATAGCCCCAAGCAGGTTTTACCCTGAGCCCATCGACAAGCTCAGGGTAACACCTGCGCCGTACCACTTCGTGGAAGCAAGCTACGTGGAGCGTCTCGTAGAGAAGGGCATCGCCCAAAATATCTCCAAAACCGAACTCAAAGGAGAAATTGTCCGCCAGAGGTTCCTCTCAATGAACTTCGTAGGGAATTTTAAGAGAAGTCTGATCGCTGACTTCGGGCGATCAGACTTCGGTGATTGGGAATTAGAGCCTAGTCTTACACAGGAGCAAGCTACGCCTAGGGCGATGCCCTGAGCTTGTCGAAGGGTCTTATAGAGAAGCGATAATTAGATATTAAGCTTCTGGAATTTCTTGCCCGACAACTTGTGATTTAAGAACGGTGATTTCACCAGTTAACTCTTTCCTGGTTGAGGCTTTGAGTAAATAGCGGTAAATAAACCAAGCAGAATAACCAATACCAATCAACTCAAAAGTAGGTGCTACCAAGGGTATATCATTCAAAGCATCTAATATTGCAAAGAGTACTTTAACCCCAACAATTGATCCCAGAATTAAACCAACTGTTACCAGGGGTTGCTTATATTGATTAAAGAAGCTTCCCACATATTCTGGCAATGTTGCTAAAAAGGTAGAAATTTGCTCCCCGTATTTTAGCCATTCGTCTTGAGACTGCGCGGGAGGCTGGAGTTTGGTGATCGTACCCGTTTGGTTGTTGATCTCTGCCACTTTAGTCTCGTTGGATGCGGTTTCGGTAAATTCTTGTTCTGGCATTTTAACTCCCATAAATTTGACAGTTGAGTTTTTCTAATCTGGATAATTACAACCAAAAGGCTGTTGATTAGGTAATGCAAAAGTGCATCACTACAATTGTGTGAAGGGCACAAAAGGGTTTTAGTGTCCTATAATCATAACTTTCCCGTAATATCTACTGCATCAACTACAAGGTAGAAATTGACAAATAGCTGTTTGTCGAAAGTATTGGTAGCCGACTTTTTAGCCAGGGTAACTCCTGCCTTAAAAACCGAGATGACCTTTATATAAGCCTAAAAGCCGTTATCTGATATTAAAGCTATCTTAAGCCGCGTTGGTCAATTAACGCATTGCTATTGATATTAATACGTAATACGAATTTTTGTGTATTCACATCGACTAGACTTTTAACATCTTTTATGATATGTCTGCTTGGGATGAAGAAGAAATAAATTCAAAATTGTTCGTGCAGCACGTCGGTCAGTACCCAACTCTTGGAGACGCTACGCGTAGCTTGCTTCCACGTTCGCGCAGCGTCCCGTAGGGAAGTGGTACGGCAAGCTCAGGGCAGGCAAAGTCAGTACAAGTGCCCAATGCCCAGCGAATATCAAAGCTTTTGTTTTTTTCCTGATTGTATTAATTTTATCAGGAAGCAGTAAGGTAGAGTAGTGGCATAGCTGATGGCAAGAACTCTTTGTTATCAACTGTATATTCAGAAAAGTGGTGTGGTAATCGGAAGACTGTCTAAGACAGCTCTTTAGGGACGTAGATTAAATAAAATGGAATTCATCCTGTCTCTAGCTTCCCTCTCTTTTATAAGCAGAGGGATTGAAGGTGAGGTAAGCCAGGGACATAAATTGGATGTTATTTAATTCTTATTCCTTAGTACAGAAAATTATTCATTGCTGCTGAAAAAAGTGAATTCTATTCGTTCTAAGTAATTTTACTTAGAAAAATTGCGATCAAAACCACTCATACTATATAAGGTTATACTAATTATCTAGTAAGCAATTATTTGCTCTTGCTATAAAAGAAGATAATCTAGATGTTAATCGCCAATTGAAGTATTTGCACAAGCTAGACTGATTTGGTGATTTTTGCGGGAAGGCAAAGAGGTTTGAGAAATGCCAACTCCAAAGCCAACCCCTATCGACAACAGTTCAGAAAGCAAAAAAGTGCCAGCCGAAGAGCCATCGACAGACGAACTCCCGACTATAGAATTTCCCTCACGAGGGAAACTCAAAGCCAGTTCTTGGCGCATCCATCAAAAAATTGGCTATGGGTACTTTGTAGCGATCGGAATTGGCTTTTTTGGCTCACTGACTGGGCTAGTAATCGCCAACTACTACCGGGGAAAGGAAGTTAGGCAATTCAATCAAGCCTATGAACAAGGACAACTACTGAGTAATTATAAAGATGCAGTAGTCGGGGCACAATTACATAGCTCTAACTTAGTTGCTGTATTGGAAAATTCACAACAGCTAAAAAGCAAAAAAGCCGATTTTCTGAAGAATGTTGAAAAAGCTAAACAATTAGAGTCAAAAATTGCCGGATTTATTGACAGTAAACCTAAAAGACTAGCAGCAACAACTTCGACTTTACAGACGTTATTGCTAGATTACAAGACTAATTTAAAAGCTTACGTTGACCAAATCGAGGTCGTCTTACAGAAAATCGACTCCCAACAAGTGCAGCCTCAGCAAATTTCTTCTGCCCGATCGCAGTTATTGACAATTATGGCTGGTGAAACAGCCATGCGGCTAGACCAGCTTTCGCAAAACTTGACTAACATCCTGCAAACGGCTGAAGATCAAGAGCAAGAAAGGCAAAAAGCCGTTTATGAAGCAAAAATAGTTGAGCGATTTATTGTGATCATGAGTATGCTGCTTTCGGTAGCGATCGCAGCCATTGTAGCTTGGCGAACCAGTCGGGCGATCGCTGAACCAGTGATTATTGTCACCCAAGTAGCAGAGCAAGTTGCCAGAAAATCTAATTTCGATTTGCGGGCGCCCGTCACCACTGAAGATGAAATTGGCCTACTCGCCAAATCTCTAAATCATCTGATTGAGCGAGTATCTGAGCGAACAAAAGAACTACAACAAGCGAAAGAATTAGCCGAAGCTGCTAGCAAGGCAAAAAGCGTATTTCTGGCGAATGTCAGCCACGAATTACGCACACCATTAAATGCTGTGATTGGCTTGAGTCAACTTCTAGAAGACGACGCCACCGATCTTGGTTTATCGGCAGACTTCATCACAGATTTAGAAACAATTAACGCTGCTGGTAAGCATCTACTGCACTTGATTAACGAAATCCTCGACTTGTCAAAAATTGAAGCCGGGAAAATGACCCTCTATCCAGAGATATTCGAGATTGCAACGCTGATTCATAACGTCGTCCTCACAGTCAAACCAGCTATAGAAAAAAATGCCAATGTTTTAGAAGTGGATTTTGATCAGCAACTTGGCATCATGTACGCCGATCAAACTAGGATGCGGCAGGTATTATTAAACTTACTCAGCAACGCCAGTAAATTTACTACAAACGGTAAGGTGACGCTGACAGTCAACCTAGAAAAGGATGAATTCCGACCAGAGGCACCTTTGGGCATGATTACTTTTACCGTTACCGACACAGGTATAGGTATGTCTCACCGTCAACAGCAGCAGTTATTTCAACCTTTTACACAAGGAGATACCTCCACTACGAAAAAGTATGGAGGTACGGGACTGGGGTTGGCAATTAGCCGCCACTTTTGCCAGATGATGGGTGGTGAGATTATTGTCAAAAGTCAGCCGGGCGTCGGGTCTACTTTCACTATTCGTCTGCCAATGACTGTACAGGATTGAATGGGGCATTGGGCATTGGGCATTGGGCATTGGGAAAATACTTTCTTTCTTCATCCCCTCGTCTCCCTTGTCTGGCTTACCTCCTTTGTCTCCCTTGTCTGGCTTGTCTCCTTTGTCTCCCTTGTCTCCCTCGTCCCTGGAGTTTAGACTAAGCCATGCAAAATGACCCAGCAGGGCTGAGTTAATTAGAG
>NZ_JABXKJ010000123.1 GCF_017115085.1 Nostoc sp. NMS7
ATCATCACTATCAAATAGATATACTTTAATCTTCCGCCCAAAATTTAACATATTTTGGGCTGTTTTTATCGGATTTCTCTTAACATTCAACACTTTTGTATATCGCCTCTAACCAGGAGTGTAGAAACTAGCCAAAACAAATCCTTCACAGCATCTTCGGCTGTTCCAATATTGTCAGCAATTTTTACTTTTTACTTGTTAAAGGAATACGGATGGTGAACTCTGTTCCACATCCTGGGGTAGAATCAACCTCAATATTTCCTGCATGTTTGTCTATAACTCTCTGCTTCGTAATTTTTTTCAGTTGGCACATACTGTCGGGGGTTGATTTTCAACCAGCCTTTACGTAATTTAAGCATCATTGGCGCTTTGCTCCAAGTTAAAATTTCAAAGGCAAAATCAAGCTGTCTTTTTACTTTTGTTGAGTAGAAATTTGAATGACAAACTCTGTGCCCTGTCCAAGTTCTGAAGTGCAGGAAAGTGAACCGCCATGTCCTTCTACGACAATTTGCCGCGCGATCGCTAATCCTAATCCTGTGCCTTTTCCTACAGCCTTAGTGGTGAACAAATGGTCAAATACTCGTTGCTTGACCTCCGGTGACATCCCCACGCCATTGTCGGCAATCTTAATCAAAATATGCTGACCTGATTCGGCTAGACGGGTTTGAATAGTGATGCAATTAGGGTTGGCTAGAATCGATGACAAACTCCGCTTTGTGTTGTATTCTTCAAGTGCATCTATGGCATTTGCTAACAAGTTCATAAACACTTGATTAAGTTGTCCAGCAAAGCATTCCACTAAGGGTAATTTGCCATAATCTTTTACCACATTAATTGCCGGACATTTTTCGCTGGCTTTTAAACGATGTCTCAGAATCAAAATAGTACTGTCAATGCCTTCATGAATATTAAAGGGCACTTTATAATCTTTATCTGCTCTGGAGAAGGTTCGCAGACTGGTACTGATACTGCGGATACGGTTAACACCCAGTTTCATCGAGTCCAGCAATTTAGGCAAATCTTCGCGTAAATAATTCAAGTCCATCGCATCAATTTCGTCTTCAATGTCTGAGCCGGGTTCTGGAAATTTATCTTGGTAAAGCTTAATTAGCCCAAACAAGTCATTGATATAATCTTTGGCTGGTTCTAAGTTGCCAGCAATAAAGCCGACAGGATTGTTGATTTCATGGGCAACACCTGCTACCAGATTACCAAGAGCAGACATTTTTTCACTCTGCACTAGTTGCAATTGCATCGTTTGGAGTTCTTCTAACGCTTGTTCTAATTCTTGCTTTCGCTGTTGCAGCAATTGTTGTGCTTGGTGGTGTTCAGTGATGTCTTCACATGTGCCAAGGATGCCAAAAACATTTCCTTCTCTATCTTTTAGGGGAATTTTATTTATATTTGACCAAATTTGTTTTCCGTCTGCTTGCTGCAATGTTTCGATAATATTGAGTTCAGCTTGTCCAGACTCCATAATGTGGCGATCGCACTCTAGATAAAAATCTGATTCCTCACGAGTCCAGGAAAGGTCGTAGTCTGTTTTACCAATAACATTTTCTGGCACTTCTAGACCTGAAGTTTGAGCAAATTTCTGGTTACAGCCTAAATAAACACTATTGCGGTCTTTCCAGAAAACGGACTGGGGAATATTGTCGATAATTAACCGCAAAAACTGTTCGGTTTGCCCAAGGGTTTTGAGAGTATCTTGTGCTTGCTGATAAAGTCGGGCGTTTTCCAGGGAAATTGCAGCTTGAGTGCATAACAGATTCAGAATTTCGACGCGATCGCTGGTAAATGCCCCAGTGGTAAAATTGTTTTCTAAATACAAAATCCCCAACAGTTTGCCTTGATAGAGAATCGGCGTACACAGCAAGCTTTTGGGTTGCTGACGGATGATGTAGGGATCGGACATCAGCGCCGGATACACTGTTGTATCAAGGATGACGTAAGGTTGCAATCTGCGTTTGACGGTGTAAATTAGGCTATGGGGAATGTCTGCGCTATCTTCCACAAAAATCGACTGTAGCACAGTTGATTGTTGCCCAACTTCAGCAGTCGCCTTAACTACTAATCTACCGGCTTTGAGCAGTATTAACGCACACTTATCTGCTCCAGCATTTTCAATCACCACTTGCAGCAGCTTCGTAAGTAATTTATCCAGTTCGATTTCACTGGAGAGAGTCTGAAAAGCTTTGAGAACTTTTGCCAAATCTAACATTACTGATGCACTGCTGCTATATCTGACTGATTTATTGAAGCTTGGGTGCAAGGTAACAATGCTGTCAATATTTGTAATCGTCTCATTGGGCATGAGTGGCGATTGCGTCTGTTGTAGAATGGGGGCTAGCAGTTGCGGATAACGCTGTTCTAAATCATCGACTTTGGCTTTAGCGCCCCAGCGAGTGTAGCAATAGTAAGCATTAATCAAATACTCTTGGGCAATACGTTCTTTGCCCCATTCTAAATAAAACTTGGCTGCAAGTTCGTTGGCGAGAGCTTCTTCGTTGAGGTATTCGTTTTCTTTGGCTTTAGCAATGGCGCGATCATATAATTCGATTGCATCCATGTAGTTGTCAGAAATTTTTGCCATTTCAGCAGATAACAATAGATATCGATGTAGAAAGTTTTCTGGGCAATTATTCGCCCAGGTTTTCTGGATTTGTTGATGCTCTCGAATCATTTCCCAATACTCTTTTTTCTTCTCTAATGTCGCATTAGGATAGAGAGCTATCAAACTGAGTGGATAATAGAAATAATACTGAATAATTGGGAAAGCACCAGAGTTAGAAGCAAGGGTTTTCTCAACTTCTTCGGCTGCTTTCACAGCATCTGCATAGCGACCATAAAGGTAGGATAATTGTATTTTGAGAAAGCAGTACCAATTAATTCCATGTTCAAAGTTCTTCTTCTGTCTCCAAACTTCTATATAGGGAATATCTTCGCCATTGCGATCGTCTAATAAATCAGTATTTTTAGATATATCTTGTAGGTTCAATAAAAACTGACGCTGTAAAGTAAATACATACAGCATATTAGCATCATTCACCTGTTGCACATAGCTGAGATATTTCTCAGTTTGGGCGTAGACATCTGATAGGCGATCGCCCTTAATTAACATCGACCAAATCAGAAACGAAACTGCCCAGACACCAAATATCAAATTTCCAGTTTCTTGACTGACTTGGAATGATTGTTGATCAAGTGGCAAATTCGTTTTTAAATGAGTAGCTTTTCTTTGAGATTCAGGGATTAGAGAATAGGCAGCTTGCTGAACGCGATCGTGGAGGAATCGGTAACTTGACAGTTGAGCAGAAGTATTTGTTTGATCCACAATGGGTGTTTCATCACTTTCTTGATGATAGAACTTGTAGACCTCATTGGTAGGGATAATTAACCCATCCTGCACAGCTTTCCAAAAGTCTGTGACTGTTTCCATTTGGGATTTTTCATAAACGATCGCTAATGTCGCTAAATCAAATTGGTTGCCCACACAAGCCGCTAACTTCAAGACTTCTTGAGTTTCTGTTGGCAACTTTTGAAGTTGAATTACCATGAACTCTACTACATCATCGGTAAGGGATAGCGATCGCACCTGAGCAATATCACATTCCCAATAACCACCATCAAAATTAAATGTAATTAGTTTATCTTGATGTAGCGCTTTCAGAAACTGGGTGCTGAAGAAAGGATTGCCTTTGGTTTTGCTCAATACTAACTCTGTTAACGGTGCGGCTAAAGCTAGAGAGCAACTCAATGTATCTGCAACCAAATGATTGATCGAAACGTGATTGAGGGGAGCTAAGGTAATCGTATTGACTGTAGCGCCTAACCTCTGAATCTCTTCCAAAGTCAGCATTAGCGGATGTACTGGGTTGACTTCGTTATCTCGATAAGCACCAATTAATAGTAGATAGCCGATGTCAGCTTCACTCATTAACAAGTGTATTAACTTTAAAGAAGCAGAATCTGCCCATTGCAGATCATCAATAAAGATTACCAATGGATGTTCTCTTGTCGCGAAGACTTGAGTTAACTTTAAGAACAGCAAATTGAAGCGATTTTCTGCTGCACTCCCAGAGAGTTCTGGCGCAGGAAGCTGTTTACCAATCATACTTTCCAGTTCTGGAATTACCTCAATCATCACTTGTCCGTTCTCACCCAAAGCAGAGAGAATTTTGCACTTCCACTGCTCGAATTGAGCGTTAGTTTCACTCAGCAGTTGCCCGATTAAGTCTCGAAAGGCTTGCACAAAGGCAGAGAAAGGGATGTTGTGGAACTGGTCAAATTTACCTTTAATGAAATAACCCCGTTGTCGGACAATTGGCTTGTGGACTTCGTTAACTACAGCAGTTTTGCCAATTCCAGAGAAACCTGCTACCAAGATAATTTCAGTACTTCCCTGACTGACTTCTTCAAAAGCATCTAGTAAGCTTTCAACTTCAGTTTGACGACCGTAAAGTTTTTCTGGGATGATGAAGCGATCGCAAATATCCCGCTCACCTAATTTAAAGGATTTAATTGAGCCAATTTCTTGCAATTGATTCAAACATTTTTCTAAGTCAAATTTCAGCCCTAATGCACTCTGATAGCGGTCTTCAGCATTTTTCGCCATCAATTTCATTACAATCTCACCCAGAACTTGGGGAATCTCTTCTACCCCCTTTCTCCTTTCTCCTAAAAGTGGTGGAAGTTTGGCAATGTGACAGTGAACCAACTCCATCGGATCATTAGACTGAAAGGGTAGCTCGCCGGTAAGCAGTTCAAAGAAGGTAACACCAAGGGAGTAGTAATCACTGCGATAGTCAATTCCGCGATTCATCCGCCCAGTTTGTTCCGGGGAAAGGTAAGCCAGAGTCCCTTCTAAGACATTAGGACTGTGAATTTTTGGGGTTTCTCTAGGTAAAAGCGAGGCAATGCTAAAGTCAATCAACTTGACTTGCTTAGTTTCCGGGTTAATCAGGATGTTAGCAGGCTTAATGTCTTTATGGATAATCCGATGGCGATAGAGTCCGTCAAGAATATTGCTCAGAGCGATCGCAATATCTAAAAACTCTGCCAAAAAATTTGGATTACTCCCGATTCCTCTTTTCATCCATTCTTTGAGAGAAATCCCGCCGAAATCCTCCATTACCAGAGCATAACTGTTGCAGTAGGGTTCCAAGCTGTAGGGGCGAACAATACTTGGTAGGTCGAGATTTTTGGCGATGGTGTACTGATTGCGGAAGTGGAGCAGTTCGCTGAAGTTGAGATACTCTTGCTGAAGCACTTTGATAATCACCGGAAGTTGATCAATCTCTCGAATTGCACGATAAACCCGGCTTCTAAAGCTTGTATAAAGTTGTTCACTAATTTGATAGCCTGGAATTTGGGCGATCGGCTCAACTGGTGTATTCATTTGCATCAACTCTTCTTGAAGCTCAACTTATGATTAAAATCGGACTTACACATTGACAAAAATAACTAAATATGGTTGTGAATTTTCAGGCATTCAAATTTGATTTTTTCACGATTAGCCAGCGATCGCTATGCTAGTGATTTAAAGATAGTGGTCAATAGCCTGAAACGACCGAATTTCGTTACATATATGAAAGTCATTTTGTACAGTGCATAAGTCCTATAAAAGTATTTTTCCCAACAGTTAGCTTTTTTTAACTCAGTTGCAACTTATTTACAGAAATTTCCAGGTAAATAGACCACGCGGTAGGCGCACAGAAAAAGCTTATTGGTGTCAACTTAAGCTGAAAGCTTCTAATTGTATGAGTTTTGCCCCCAGCCCCTCTCCCATTTTTGGGAGAGAGGGGAGCAAATTATCCGGTTTCCCTTCTCCCATCTTGGGAGAAGGGGTTAGGGGATGAGGGCAAGTTTTTGATACATCAGCCACCACTTTTAAAACATCCTCTTAAGTTGACACCAATACACATCTGTGCTAGCCTACCGTGTATTGTGGTGTATTGCATCTAAAAGACACAAGCAATGTGGAGATTTTCACAGAGTAGGGCAAAGAATTAATAATTACTCTGGGTTATTGCGTTAAAAAACAGTACAAGCACTGTACGCTGGAAATTCTACCCTCTCTAGTGCGAGAGTTAAGCTAATGCGCGTCTAAATTGCAGATTTTTCGTTAAAGCCGTCATTAGTCCTTTGTCCAAAGTCCAATTGTAAATACAAGTGACTAGCAATGATCAACGACGAGTTTCACGAATAAATAAGTAATTAAAATGCGTAACAGCCTAGCAATAATTGCAGTTTGCTCCAGAAGCTGAGTATGACAAAGGCATTCCCAAGCATAGCAAGGCGCTTGAAAACTACAGGAATCAAGTTGTTGAACATGGGAATCTTCCTAATAAACCGTTTTATCGAAAACTGGAAACGCTACTTCCTGGGGGACACTGTTGATGTCCGCCCCACCCCCTCCTTTGATGTCCGTTTTTCCTTAGCGGGACCAGTCCTGAGCTTAGGTGGGGGTGGCCCCGATGTCGATGATGCTATCCAGTGGATGATTAACCAAGTTAGGGGAGGTACTAACTCCGCCACTAAAGTTAATGTTGTAGTTATCCGCACTAATGGTAATCACGATTACAATCGGCTAATTTATGCCATGAAGGGTGTAAACTTTGTGGAAACTCTTGTGATTAGCAATAGAAAAGAAGCAAACAAAACCGAGATTTTTGAAAAAGTCAAAAATGCTGATGTGATTTTCTTTGCTGGCGGCGACCAATGTCAATACATCCGCTACTGGAAAGATACCAAGCTGGAAACTGCCGTTAAGTCAGTTTACCTTAAGGGAGGTGGTGTTGGTGGTACTAGTGCGGGTGCAATGATCCAAAGTGAATATGTTTACGATGCTTGCGCTTCTTCCGAAAAAGGCATTGAAACTAGAGATGCACTCGAAGATCCCTACCGAGACATTACTTTTACTTACAACTTTTTTAACTGGAGTAGTTTGAAGGGAACTATCGTAGATACACACTTCGATAGGCGGCAAAGAATGGGTCGAATTATGACTTTCATTGCTCGTCAAATTAAGGATGGTGTATCTAACAGTGTTTTAGGCATAGCTGTTAGTGAAAGTACATCGGTTCTTGTGGATAAAAACGGTTTGGTGAAAGTTATAGGTAGGGGTGCGGCGTACTTTGTACTTGGCAATCATATACCAGAAGTATGCGAACCGCGATCGCCTTTGACCTTTTCCAACTACAAAATTTGGAAAGTTCGCAGTGGCGATACCTTCAACTTGAGAAACAGACCCACCTCTGGGTACTATCTCAGGAGTGTCAAAAGGGGACGGATTGATTCAAATCCATATTAAATGGGGAGTGGGCAGGGTGGATTAATTGTCATCCTAGAAAAATTGAAACCCTCATTCTTCCGTTCATAAATCGAGTTACCCTGTTAGCAGGCTGACGAGGTTACGGGGATTCCAAATTTTCTCTCTGCACAATTAATCCACCCTGCTTTTTAAAGGGGATTTAGGGGGATCTAAATCAATAACATTAATTAGAACATTCTCGACTCAATAGCAACTGCCCATTATTCAGCCGATATACACCTTGCGGTTCGATAATGCGAGCGCCTTTTTTCCAAGGACGAGATGTAGTTTCTATACCTCTAACCTCACCAGTTGTGTAGGTAGAAACCAAAACACCAGGACGATTAGTAGTCAAAGCACCGGAACCTGTGATCGAAAAAGAGTTTTCTTGTCGCTTTGTGCCGCGTGAAATGCAACTATTGGCAATGAGTGAATTGGTGTCGATGACTGGGGATAATTCGGTGAAGCTGTTTTGGATGGAACTGGTATCGGGTGCGTTAATGTTGATTACACCTGAAACGCCTTGTTCCGAACTTGCAGTAATATCACTTTTTTTGGTTGGCTTTGGACGTGACTCGATACCGAAAACACCTTGCGAGTTAATTTCGACGTTTCCACCTGTTCCTGTGTATGCGTTAGCGCTAATGTCGCTGTTTTCTTCGGGGATAGCAATGATAAATCTTGATTTGATTTTAATGTTACCACCATCGCCACCTGATTCTGCTGTACCTGCGGTAGTCGAAATTCCGCTACCGTGACGCAATAGTAAAAGATCGTCGGCAGTTAAATTGATATTTCCACCATCACCAGAGTTGGTTTTTGCTTCAATAAATCCTTTGTTATCAAGTGTTGTAGAACCAGAATTAATATTAATATCTCCAGCTTTCCCTTCTCCCAAGCTGCTTGAACTGATTCCCCCACGATTTAAAAATAAAGAAGCTGTTGTCAGATTAATATTACCTCCATTGCCCACAGATGTTGGATTGACTTTACTAAAAACACCACTAGAAAAACCTGTGGTGCTAACACCGTCAATTAAAATGCGATCGCGTGCATCAATGCTAATATCACCCCCATTGCCTCTCGAAAAAGTACTAGCATTGACTATTCCACCATTGGTTAAAAATAAAGAACCTGTTGTCAGGTTAATATTACCTCCATTGCCCACAGCTTCACCTTCTAAGGTAGTAAAAACACCGCTTGAACTTCCATTACTACCGACACCATCAATGCCAATAGCATTGCTAGCATTAACTATAATGTCACCTGCATTACCTTTACCGAAACTACTAGCAACAAGTTGTCCGCCGTTGCTTAGTGTTAAGGATTTAGTTGTTATTTGGATATCCCCACCTTTGCCAACACCTCCAGCAGACAAAAAACTAAAAGCGCCACTGCTGATATTGTCACTAACACCATCGATAATGACAGCATCGCGGGTATCAATGTTTATATTTCCAGCATTCCGCTTTGCAGTGGTGGGAATTGTACCGCCATTTTTTAAGGTCAGCGTTCCTGTTTTAACTTGGATATTTCCACCATTCCCGCTTCCAACAGCAAAGGTATATGCCCCAGTCAAAGAGTTTTTAGCATAGGTTCCGTCAAAGGTAACGGCATCGCGCGTATCAATAAAGATATTACCAGCATTACCTTGACCACCACTAAAAGCGCTGAGTACAGCATCATTTTTTAGAAATAATCCTCTGGCGTTGATGCGGATATTCCCAGCATTACCCGTGCTATTGTTTAACGCATTAGTGCTTACGAAAGTAAGTAAACCATTTTTCCCACCATCCAAAGTTACTGTATCGCGGGCGTTGATGGTGATATTGCCTCCATTTCCCTGTCCCAATGTGTCTCCAGAAATGTTTGCACCGTTGGTGATAAAAAATGACCCGGTTGTTATTTCGATGTCACCTCCTTTACCTTCACCATCCACCAAGGAACTAGCTATATTACTACGTCTATCAATAATTTGACCAGTACCAACAGTTACACCTTTGACGACACCATCAATTTTGACACTATCACGAGCATTGATGGTGATATTTCCACTATTACCTTTTCCTCTGATATGTGAAGAAAATATCGTACCGCTATTTGTTAAAAATAGCGATCCTGTTTTAACTTGAATATTTCCGGCGTTACCATTGTATCCTTGCGTAAAGGCACTACTAGGGAAACTATTACCGCCAATTCCATCAAAAGTAATAGTATTGCCAACATCAAGAAAGATATTACCTCCATTTCCTTGTCCGCCGTTGCTAGCAGTTAATCGGCCGCCATCTTTAAGTAGTAAATTACTTGCAGTGATGCGAATATCACCACTATTAACTATCCCGTTTTCCACATCCGCACCTTCAGATGATGCTAGACTTCCAGATTTTGCCCTGCCCCCGAAACCTGAAAATGTCACATTATCGCGGGCATTAATAGTAATATTTCCTGCATTTCCAACTCCAGCAGTAAAGCTATATATTCCGGCACCATTAGTAACAGAAAGTGATCCTGTTGTAACTTGAATGTTTCCTGCTTTCCCGATACCTCCAATGTTTAAATTGCTTCCCAAACCACTGAACGCATCATAATCCAAGTTATTAAGGTAAAACTTACCCGCGTCGATGAAAACACCATCTAGCTTGACATTATCAGAAGCTTCGACAGTAATATTTCCGGCATTACCTTGTCCTGTTACATTTGTTGATACTTGACCGCCGTTAGTTAACGAGAGTGAAGCTGTTTTCAGGTAAATATTTCCTCCGTTACCTACTCCCTCTTTGGAGACACTACTCAGAGCATCACTATTAGTATCAAAGACTATATTATCAAGAGCATTAATGCTAATATTCCCAGCATTTCCTTTGCCAAAGATACTGCTACCAATAAAAGCTCCATTAGTAGCTCTTAGCGTACCTGTCGTGATTTGAATATTACCTGCGTTACCTTCAGCAGTGGATTGCACAGAATTAATAATCCCGCTAAAACCATCAGTGTTACCGTTACTGCCATCTAACGAAATATTATTACGAGCATTAATGATGATATTAGCAGAATTACCTTTTCCGCTAGTGCTACCTTGAATTTGCGAACCATCGGTTATTTCCAAGGATCTGCTATTAATAGTAACGTTCCCACCATTACCTATTGCACCTTCAGCTACTTGGGAAGAAATTCCTGTACTTACCCCTGATCTTGAGTTACGAAAACTGATATCACCTAGAGCATTGATATTTACATTTCCTGCATTGCCCTGTCCGTATAAATTAGCATTGATTAATGCACCATCGCTTAACGTCAATGTCCCAGTCGCAATATTGATATCGCCAGCATTACCAAATGCTCCTTCTTGCACTATGTTAGGGATGAAGCTTTGATTTATTAACGTTGTATCTCCTGTGGCATTAATAGTAATATCTCCACCTTTACTATTTGGAGTACCTAAACCTATATCTATTCCTGCTCTTAGTTTACTTTGCCCTGTCAAGTTAACATTTCGAGCTTGAATTTTGATATTCCCGCCACCCGCACCGCGAACATTAACTTCTGCACCATTACTCAACGAAACATCAGCGCGTTCCACATTCTCAGGTATAACTAAACCCAGATTATCACCCGCAATATTCAATCCCACATTTCCCGGTTTAGCCAAACCTGCTAACTCAACATTCCCCCCATAAGCGCGAATACTCCCACCATCTATATTGATATTTCCACCAACAAGTAGTAAACTTTTAGCATCAGCAACTCGCAAACCCGTAACATTATCACCAATGGGATTCATCCCTGCGGCTGCTTAGGATTGATTGATAATTCCCCCATTTGCTTGGATTTGATTAAACAGCAACGCCGAAGGATTAATAGTCAACAATGGCACTGCTTGGGGATTTGTGGCACTAAAAACACCTTGATTACCAAACTGAATCCCGTTTGCAGTCGTCCCCACAAACGAACCCTGCACATTTAAACTAGCATTTTTCCCAAACACAATCCCATTGGGATTCATCAAAAATAAATTCGGGCTAGAACTGCCAAATGTGCCTAGTCTCCCCAAGATTTCTGAAGGGTTATTACCTGTCACCCGTGCCAAAATATTCTGAATATCTGCGTTAGGACTGAAAAAATAAGCGCCACGTCCTTCGCTGACATTAAATTCTTGAAAGCTGTGAAAAAGATTGATTCCGCGAGTTGCACCACCTGTAATTACTTCAATCGGTTGTCTCTGAAAGTTGCCTATAACTTGAGATGACTCAGCGCTAAGTGTGTTATCAGGCACAATATTACTTTGCTGTGCCTGGGTTTTGCTAGTGAGGAGACTTACACTTAAGCAACCCAGTAACCCTGCCAATCCGAACTGTAAACACCTGTTTAATCCGTATTTTATCGTCATTGGGTGCGCTTTTATATAGATTATTTTAGTATCTAATGAAACTGCACCTTTGCACAATAAATAAGTGAATATTCGTTAATTATGCAGTTTTCTGCAATGAGGCGATGCCTACGGTGGTCACTGACTGATATCGCCGCCACCTGGAAACTTCTTCACTCAGATTCCCCATCTCCATCTTTGTAGTTAGCGATCGCTTCTGGTGGACGCGCCACGCCATGCCTACACCACCACATTTTCTGTTGATTTTGTCAACTATGCTGCTGTTGTTTACTTCTGTCATCCCCTCAGAGGCTGCCTTACAGCAATGTTAAGAAAGATGTGACTAATGGATAGCCCACAGGGAGAGAGGCTTTGATTCTTGCTCCCCAACGCTAGTAGGGAAGGGGTTGGGGGTTAGGTTTGAGAGAAAGTTGCACACGGCGTAATTTAAAGATTTACCCTCAGAAGGTCAACTTTCAAATTTTAACTCCTTCTCCCTTCTGCCCCATTCCCCCTACTTTTTACCAGGGAACCACGCCATTTTCATCAAAAAACCCTTCGCTAGAACCATCATCAGGTAGACTAGCAAGTCTCACTGCTGCGTAGGCGTAGCCCCCCGTAGGGATCGCTCCTTGCTCAACAGTGCGGTATCCTCGGTGTTGATTAAGGTCAGTTGCTGTGAAACCAGGATCAGCAGCATTGACTTTAATCGAGGTATCTTTAAGTTCAGCGGCCAACAGAACTGTGATCGCATTCACTGCTGTCTTTGATGAGTTATAAGCAAGAGACTTAGCATTAGCGAACTCATAATTTGGGTCAGAGTTTTGAGTCAGAGAACCTAAACCACTTGATAAATTTACTATTCGCCCTGCTTTTGACTTCTTTAAGAGTGGCAACAGCGTTTTTATAACTGCAAACACTCCAAATACATTTGTTTCATAAGTGTGTCGCAGTGTTTCAATATCAACTTGACTAGGTGGAAGGCGATCGCCATCACTTGCTATCCCAGCATTGTTCACAAGGATGTCAAGTTTTCCGAATTCGCGCTCGATTTGTTTACTCGCAGAGTCGATTGTTTTTTGGTCGATGACATCAAGCTGAATTGTTCGGGCATCGATCTGATTTGAACGAAGTTTATTCGCCGCTTCTTCACCGCGTCCGATATCTCTTGAACCAACAAGAACAGTAGCACCTCTAGAACCTAATTGGCGTGCAATCTCATACCCGATACCTTTGTTTGCACCTGTGATCAGCGCAACTTTGCCTTTTAAATCTTCTGACATATTACTTCTGTATTTTGATAAACACGTAACTTCTGTTAGTATCTTCAAGTAAGTCTAGTGTATAAGAAGTATGTGTCAACACAACATTCAGGATTTAGTAATCCTACATAAGTAGTGATTTGTTGTCCTGTTTTCACCAGTAGTAATTCACACTTCAGATAGCGGTTGATAAAATATTTGCAGCCTACACTAGCAATTGACTCAAAAATTCTTAGAGAAGGTAGATATGCAAACCCAACAGCTTGGTAATTCTGAGCTTCACATTACTCCAATCGGCTTTGGAGCCTGGGCGATCGGTGGAAGTGGATGGGCTTTTGGTTGGGGAACCCAGGATGACCAGGAATCGATCGCAGCGATCAATCGCGCTCTCGACCTCGGCGTTAATTGGATTGACACCGCAGCTATCTATGGTCTGGGGCATTCGGAGGAAGTTGTTGCTAAGGCGCTCAAAGATCGATCTAATCGCCCCTACATTTTCACTAAATGCTCACTAATCTGGGATGAAAAGCGCAAAACTGGTAACAGCCTCAAAGCAGATTCTCTGCGGGAGGAAGTTGAAGCTAGTCTGCGCCGACTCGACATTGAAACTATCGACCTCTATCAGATCCACTGGCCTAACCCTGACTCAGATATCGAAGAAGGCTGGACGACTCTGGCGAAGTTAAAGGATGAGGGCAAGGTTCGCTATATCGGGGTTTCAAACTTCAATGTAGAACAGTTGAAACGTGCCCAAAAGATTGCACCAGTTACTTCATTGCAACCGCCTTATTCTCTGGTTAAGCCCGATGTCGAAAAGGAGATTCTGCCTTTTTGTCAGGAAAATAACATCGGTGTGATTGTTTATTCACCGATGCAATCTGGCTTGCTCACAGGAAAGATGACACCTGAGCGGGTTGCTAATTTACCAGATGATGATTGGCGCAAAAACAGTAGTGAATTTCAGGAGCCGCGTCTATCTCGTAACCTGAAGCTAGTTGAGGTGTTGCAACACATTGGTAAACAACACGATCGCTCGCCGGGTGAGGTGGCGATCGCTTGGACTTTAAACAATCCGGCGGTGACTGCGGCGATCGTTGGCGGACGCAATCCCAAGCAGGTGGAAGGAATCATCGGCGCTGGGGAATTCCGCCTCAATCAGCAGGAGCTAGATCAGATTGGCGCTTTCCTACGCGAGAACCCATAAAAGAGGGCTTACGTAAACTTTCAATGGTAGCGATCGCATGTTTCGCCACAATATCAATTTCCTCTTGGGTATTAAACCGTCCAATACCAAACCGCACTGAGGCATAAGCTAGCTGTTCTGAATGTCCCAGTGCTGTGAGAACATGGGAGGGTGCAGTGGTAGCCGACGAGCAAGCAGAACCAGAAGAAACCGCCATTACTGGCTGCAATCCTAGCAAAAGTGCGGCTCCATCCACCCCCTCAACACTGATATTCAAGTTTCCCGCCAATCGCTGTTGAGGGTGTCCATTGAGATGAATTCCTTCAACTTGAGAAAGCTGTTTCCACAAGCTTTGGCTTAACTGGGTGAGGCGTTGGGTTTCTGTTGCTTGTTCTGCCAAAGCGATTTCTACAGCTTTCCCCAAGCCGACAATTTGCGGTGTATATAATGTACCAGAACGCATCCCCCGTTCATGTCCGCCGCCGTGCTGCTGAGGAGCCAGTTGCACTCTGGGGTTGCGCCTGCGGACGTACAGCGCCCCAATGCCCTTGGGGCCATATACTTTGTGTGCGGTTAGCGACATCAAATCTATTTTCATCGCTTGCACATCTAGAGGAATTTTACCAATAGCTTGGGCGGCGTCGGTGTGAAAAATGATATTGCGATCGCCTCCGGCGGAACCTAACCCATCGCGGCACATTTCTGCAATTTCTGCCAAAGGCTGCAACACCCCAATTTCGTTATTTGCAGCCATCACCGATACCAAAATCGTCTCAGGACGGAAAGCTTTTTTTAACTCAGTTAAATCAACCAATCCATCTTTTTGGACAGGGAGAATAGTAATATCAAAACCGAGACTTTTTAAATAATTACAAGGATCAATAACTGCACTATGTTCAGTGGCAACAGTAATAATATGCTGACCTTTTTTAAAATAAGCTTCAGCAACACCTTTAATAGCTAAATTATTCGCTTCTGTTGCACCACTGGTAAAAACAATTTCTTCAGGTGTGGCGTTAATTGCTGCTGCTAAAATCTCTCGCGTTTGTTTAACAGCAGCTTCTGCTTCCCAACCGTAAATATGACTAATACTTGATGGGTTGCCAAAGTCTTCTGTGAAGTACGGGAGCATTGCTGCTAATACCCGTTCATCTACGGCTGTAGTAGCGTGGCAATCAAGGTATATAGGACGAATAGACATAATTTTTAACTCAAACTTTGACTCAAATTTTTTAATACACTTAGAACCTGATACAGTTCACTTTCTCGTTTCAAAAGTGTAAATTCGTCAGACATAGCATACTTTGGCTGATTTTCTTTGGTAATTTTCAGGAAAATAAAATTACTACCATTTGTTACTAATCCAAAAGTAGGTTTGTCTTGATTAGGATTAGCCAACATATAAATAAGTGCTTGAGGTATGGCTTCTAAAAGAGAAAAGCTAGACCTTTTAGATTCAATTACTAACAACCAGAATTGTTCTTGAATAACTAAAATATCAATTCTACCTCTAATAATTTCCCCTTCATCTTCCGCAGAAATTTCTATTGATTGTTCGCCTCTCATATAAAAAGGCTCATCATAAAATCCAGCTAAGTTGAGTAAAGGAGATAAAACTACTAATTTCACCGTTTCTTCGGACAAAGGAGGATATTTAACTAAACGGAGAAAATGAAGTTTTATTTTATCTAAATCTGGCTTTTCTAAATCTGTAATTTCCGGTAAATTCTCAAACCATTCTGTAAAGAATGCCTCATCTTCAGCTAGCTGTAGACTAAATCTTTCTTCCAAATAGGCCAGCCCGATATTTTCTGCTTGGATAAATTGAACCATAATTTATTTTAAAGATAAGTATAAGTATTATAACACTGTTCCAGTATTAATCTAGATAGGAATAGCAAAGTTGAAGAAGAATTTAGAAGTCAGAACTAATTAAAATTTGACCTAAGTTTTTTAATATATTTACAACTTTATATAACTCATTTCCGCGTCTAGATAAAGTGAATCTATCAGATAAAGCATAGATGGGTTTATCTTTTTTTATCAGCTTCATAAATTGAAAATCTTCGCCATTCATTACCAATGAATATACAGGATGCTCAGGCTGAGGATTTGCCAGCATATAAGTCAGTGCTTGGCTGTAACTATACCCGCATCCAGTAGCGTTACGTGGCTGCTAATTCGCGTAATTTAGTTAAAACTGCCTGAGCATGACCTTTGGTTTTCACATTAGGCCAAGTATAAGCAATAATTTTACCAGGTGAAATTAGGAAGGTTGAGCGAGCAACACCCATATATTCTTTGCCCATAAATTTTTTCAATTGCCAGGCGCCGTAAGCTTCTGTCAAAATATGTTCTGGGTCACTCAAAAGAGTGATTGACAAGTTATGTTTGCTGATAAATTTATAATGGGACTTACCCGAATCTGGACTTACGCCTAAGATTTTCGCTCCCAGTGCGCTGAAGTCTTGATACAACTCGGTGAAATCTTTCGCTTCGGTGGTACAGCCCGGTGTGTCATCTTTGGGATAGAAATAGAGGACAATCCACTGACTGCTGAGGTCGTCGAGAGTGACTGAATTGCCATTTTGGTCAGGGGTGGAGAAATCTGGCGCTGTTTGTCCGACTTGGGGAATGTTGCTCATAATGGAGGGTGTGAGAGATTGCGATCGCTTTAGAATTGTACATAGATTGAGTGATCGCATCTCATTCATCAGTAATAATCGCTTTAGAATTGTACATAGATTGACTGAGTAATATGATTTACTCGTATGATGAATTTATTGGCAATGTTCATATTGGCGTGGATAAGGCTGTGTTCTTAGTTTGAAGCTATTGTATTCGCCACACTTTGATTGTGGAGTCCCGACTACCGCTAACCAAGGTTTGTCCGTCTGGGCTAAATACTAAAGATATAACAGCATCTGAATGCCCAGTAAGAGTATCAATTTCTTCACCAGTGCTTAAATTCCAAATTTTAATCTTTTCGTCACTACTCCCACTAGCCAAAGTCTGCCCATCTGGACTTATTGCCACAGAATTGACAACGCCTAAATGCCCAGTAAGCGTAAAATTTTCTTCTTTTGAGTTCATATTCCATACCTTAATAGTTTTGTCATTGCTGCCACTAACCATAGTATTTCCATCTGGACTAATTGCTACAGAATTGACATGAGCTAAATGCCCAGTGAGAGTACAAATTGGCCATATTTTGATACTTTTGTCTTCACTACCGCTAACAAGGGTTTTCCCATCAGGACTAATTGCTATAGTCAATACTGGGGCTGAATGTATCCTCAGAGTGCGAACTAGTTCGTTATTATTTAAATTCCATACCTTAATATCACTACAGCCGCTGAACAAGGTTTGCCCATCCGGACTAATAACTAGAGCATAAACTTGGTACGAATCGTCAGCAAAAGTATGAATTTCTTCACCTGTAGTTATATTCCATCCCTGTATTATCCCTTTGGTACTACCACTAACTAAAGTATGTCCATCTGGGCTAATTACTAGACATTTAACTACATCTTCATCTAGAGTGATAGTAAAAATCTCTTCTCCATGATTAAGGTTCCACACTTTAATTGTCATGTCATAACTGGCACTAATTAAGGTCTGTCCATCTGGGCTAATGGCTATTGAACTAATCCAGGCAGAGTGACCAGAGTACCAACTTCCAAGAGTGTATGCTAAAAAAAATCTTAGGTTATTGACTGTAGATATCTGATTATACGACTTCGACTTATATAATTTGGGAGGATATAAAGTCTCAGAAATTTCTGCTAACTTTTGTAAAATTACTTGGGTATCAGCTGGGCGCTTATTAATTGGACGTGCCATCAGTTTATCTATCAAATCTGCTAGCGAGGCAGAAATTTTAGGGGTTTTTTGTCGCCAATCCTCTAACTCATCTGTGTATATATCATGGTTATATTGATCGCACAAGTCAAAAGGATGTATTCCTGTTATAAGATGGACAAAAGTACGACCCAAGGCAAAGAAATCTGACTGCGGAATAGCACTTCCAGTAGCTTGTTCTAAAGGCGAGTAACCATCACTAACTGCTCTCGTGACCTGTCCAGCCAATTTTTTTTGTTCGTATGTTTCACTAATTCCCCTTGCGATACCAAAGTCGATTAACACCAATTGCCCATTCGGTTGAAGCATGATGTTAGACGGTTTAATATCTCGATGAATCAGCTGCTGTTGATGTACTTCATGCAATGTGTTTGCCAGTTGGTTTAACCAATCAACTGCCAGCTTTTCACTAATGGGACGATTGCCTCTTTTTTGTAACCACTCATGTAAATTTTCTCCCTCAATTTTCTCCATTACTAAACAATGCACTGGCTGTTTAATATTTATAGGAAAAAATTTGAAATATTCTTCTCCTTGTGGAATACCTGGATGATTAAGCTTACTTAAAACTTCAGCTTCTCGCTGGAATTGTTCTACAGCCTTAACATCATTTTTCTTCTCTTCTTTAAGAACTTTTAAAACTTTGAGTATACCACTGCGCTCTCTAACTTCATAAATGTCGCCGTAGCCACCTTTATCACTCAGTAAACGAGTTACCCGATAGCGTCCTTCTAATAGCAATTCAGAGTCACAGCTTTGACAGCGTAGTAGATTATCAGGGTTGTCAGTATTTTGGCAGTTAGGATTGATGCACAGGCTCATCGTCTTGAAAAGTGACAAATTTATCTGATATCTTAGCTTTACTTACTATGAAAAAAGTTCTCTCATCAGGTTGACAGCGATCGCTTATATTTATTTATCCGCCATAATAATGACTTAACCTACAGATATTTTTGTTTATCTATTCTCACCCTTCAAAGTTCACATGACTAAAGATATGCAACGCGAATTTACCAACCGCGATGAGTTGGTAGCCTACCTCCGCGAACAATTCCCAGATGCAGCACAACGCGATGACCACATCAGCGAAACTCTGGGGGGACGCCAAGCGGCAAAAAAAGCGCTGCAAAAAATCGACCCCGTAGGCTACGCGCAAACACGTAATTTATTCACAGGTGCAGTCACGCGACTTTCGCCTTATATCCGCTATGGCGTTTTGAGTTTGCGAGAAATTCGAGATTATGTCCTTAACCAAGTACAGCACCAAGATGATGCTACGAAACTAATTAACGAGTTAGGTTGGCGCGACTACTGGCAACGGTTGTATGTGAAGTTAGGGGATGGAATCTGGGAAGACCAGGAGGAGCACAAAACTGGTTATGCTGTGGGTGAATATGCACCAGAATTGCCGCAAGATATCAGACAAGCAACCACAGGTAGAGTTTGCATTGACAGCTTTAGCCATGACTTAAAAGAAACTGGCTATCTACATAACCATGCCCGGATGTGGCTAGCTGCTTACATTGTCCATTGGCGGCGTATTCGTTGGCAAGCAGGAGCTAAGTGGTTTCTCGAACACCTTTTAGATGGAGATCCTGCTAGTAATAATATGTCATGGCAGTGGGTTGCCAGCACTTTTAGTCATAAACCGTATTTTTTCAACCGTGAAAACTTAGAACGCTATACCAAAAGCGTTTATTGCCAAAAATGTCCCCTTTACGGTCATTGTGATTTTGAAGGCAGCTATGAAGAATTAGAACAGCGACTTTTTCCTAAAGGGGAATTTAGCAAACAAGCTAATAGCCAAAGTTGGCAGCATGGGAAGAAAGGCAAGGGGAGCAGGGGAGGACAAGGGGGACAAGGGGGATAAGGAAGAGAATAAAACTCTTGATTATTGATCATTGACTAATGACTAATAACTAATGACTAAACCAATTGTTTGGGTACATGGAGATTGCCTCAGTCCATACAACCCTGTGCTGCAAAAATACGCCGATGCCGCAGCTATCTGGGTTTGGGATGAGGCTTTGATAGAGGAATGGCAACTGAGTCTCAAACGCATCGCCTTCATCTACGAATGCTTGCTAGAGTTACCCGTTGTTATCCGCCGTGGCGATGTGGTAAAAGAAATTTTAGCTTTTGCTCAAGAACATGATGCGAATTTAGTTGTCACAGCTAACAGTCCCAGTCCCCGCTTTGATGATATCTGCAATCAAATGGAGCGATCGCTAACAGTCCAAGTGTTAGAGGTAGAGCCATTTTTTGACTATGATGGCTATATTGACCTGAAGCGGTTCTCACGCTATTGGAAAGTGGCTCAAAATTATGTTTTTGAATAGCCCAATTGTAAAGTAGAATGTCTGGCGATCGCTTCTGATCCCAAAGTTGGATTTTGCGATCGCCAGATAGGTTGATTCAAAATATGAAGCATTAAATTTTCTGACTGCCTTCTCGTGCTAAATTACTAAAGCTTGTAGTTGGGAAACTCCGGTGAAATTCCGGGACTGTGCCGCAGCTGTAATGGGATCACCCAAGTCAGAATGCCAATCAAGACACACTCACCATCTACTCCCTGCGTTGCACCGGGAAGGAGTTCCAAGTTTGTTTTCTGGATTTGCCACTTGTCCTGGCTTGTTTTATGCTACACCCGCCGCCGATGGGATATTATCTCGGATTAGAATACCCGGTGGGATTATTAGTAGTCAGCAGTGCCGTGCGATCGCAGATATAGCAGAACAGCACGGTGGCGGCTATCTGGATGTGACTAATCGAGCTAACCTACAAATCCGTGAAATCCACACGGGGATAAATGCTGAGGTTCTGAAGCATTTACAGGATATGAAATTGGGTTCTGGCAATCCTGTTGTAGACCACATCCGCAATATTATGACCAGCCCAACTGCTGGTATCGACACCCAAGAATTAATCGACACTCGCCCTTTTGTCCAAGGTTGGGATGATTATATTGCTGCACATCCGGGGCTTTCGGGACTGTCAGCAAAATTTAGCGTTTGCTTTGATGGTGGTGGGATAATTCGGGTGGGCGATCGCTTGAATGATATCACCTTTGCTGCTATCTTAGTTGACGGTAATGTTTATTTTCGCCTCTATCTCAGTGTAGGCGCAAAGGGTCAACCGCCTAGCGATATAGGAATTTTGTTACTACCAGAGAAATGTTTGACCGTCTTGGCAGCTTTGGCGAATGTCTATCTAGCTCATAGTAATACTACGAGTCAGCGTCGGCTACGTCTAAGAGAGTTATTAAATACTTTGGGTTGTGAAAATTATCTCCAGGAAGTTCAGCAGCGTCTACCTTTTTCTCTTTTATGCGGTGAAACAAAAAAAGACCTAACCTCTTCCCTGCGTTCGCGCAGCGTCTCGAAGAGAGGGAAGGGGAAGCAGTCAGAGGGGAAGTATCAGCATATTGGGATTTATCCCCAACGTCAACAAGGCTTATTTTACATTGGTGTCATCTTACCCCTTGGGCGATTAGAAAGTAAGCAGATACGGGGTTTAGCAGATTTAGCAGCAAAATACGGTAGCGGAACTCTTAGGCTAACCCCCTGGCAAAATTTGCTCCTCACAGATATCCCTCAGCAATGGGTTGCTGATGTCCAGCGAGAGATTACTTTCTTAGGATTGGATTCCTCTGCAACCAACATCAAGAGTGGATTAGTTGCCTGTTCTGGCAAAAAGGGTTGCGCCTCTTCTGCCACGGATACCAAGGATGATGCGTTGGCATTAGCAAAGTATCTTGAAACTCGCATCACTCTGGATTACCCAGTTAATATCCACTTCACCGGCTGCGAAAAATCTTGCGCCCAGCACAATAAGAGTGATATTACTCTGCTTGGTGTCAGCATTAAGGCTGAGAATGGAACTGTGGAGGGCTATCACGTTTTTGTAGGTGACAACAAGCAGAAATTCGGACGTGAAATATATAAATATGTGACTTTTGCCGAACTTCCGACATTAATAGAGCGGATACTACAGGTGTATAAAATTCAACGTTTAAATCCCAATGAGTCCTTTGGGGAATTTGCTAATCGGTATGCGATCGCCCAATTACAGAAGTTAATCAATAAAGATGATTGATTACTCTCTTCACGGTGCAAGATTACCCAATTCCTGTGTTTGTCTTCCTCTGTGTTCTCTGTGCCTCTGCGGTTAATTAAATTAGGTCTTCTTCTAGTGAAAAGTGAGTATCTATATTACAGCAGTTTTCATCTATTTGAACCACATCCGTTGTAGGGGCACAGCAGTGCTGTGCCCCTACCCGCGTGGTCTATTTGCCTGAAAATAGCTGTAATTAACAAATCAATCCAAAATCTAAAATTTAAAATCCCAAATTGAATGCCCGACTACATCCGAGATGCCAACGAAATTTACCGTAATTCCTTTGCAATCATCCGGTCAGAAGCGAACCTAGATGTGCTGCCACCGGATGTAGCAAAAGTTGCTGTGCGTCTGATTCATGCCTGTGGGATGACGGATATTATTACTGATTTGGGATATTCACCAACAGCAGTCCAATCCGCAAGGACAGCACTGGCAGCCGGAGCGCCAATTCTGTGCGATTGCCGGATGGTTGCTGATGGCGTTACCAGGCGACGGTTGTCTGCAAACAATCAAGTTATCTGCACTCTGAATGAGCCGGAAGTGCCAGAAATTGCCCAGCGTCTGGGTACTACAAGGTCGGCGGCAGCTTTAGAATTATGGCGATCGCACCTGGAAGGAGCAGTGATTGCAATTGGCAATGCGCCCACAGCACTATTCCGGCTGTTAGAAATGCTTGATGAATTAGCTCACAAACCTGCTATTATCTTAGGCTTTCCAGTGGGATTTGTGGGTGCAGCCGAATCAAAAGCCGCACTAGCAGCAGACAGCAGAAATGTACCATTTTTGACCTTACATGGTCGGCGCGGTGGGAGTGCGATCGCCGCCGCCGCAGTTAACGCCCTGGCAACGGAGGAAGAATGAATACAAAAACCAAAGGTCGTCTTTATGGAATTGGTGTCGGCCCAGGCGATCCCGAACTATTGACTCTGAAGGCGCTACGGCTATTGCGTGCGGCTCCGGTGGTAGCATATCAATCAGCCACAGATAAAGCAAGTATTGCGAGAGCGATCGTGGCGCAGTATCTTCCTGGCAATCAAATTGAGGTACTATTTCATCTCCCCCGCGCTTTGGAACCAGAAAAGGCCAAGTCTATTTATGATCAGGAAATTCAACCAATCGCCGACCATTTAGCAGCCGGTCGAGATGTCGTGGTACTGTGCGAGGGTGATCCATTTTTCTATGGCTCATTCATGTACCTGTTCACGCGGTTATCTGACCAATACCAAACAGAAGTTGTCCCCGGAGTTTCTTCACTGATGGCTTGTCCGGTAGCCTTGGGTGTGCCTTTCACCTACTATACTGATATCCTCACCGTCCTACCCGCCCCACTCCCAGCAGAAGAACTGACTACACATCTGCTGATCACCGACGCAGCCGCAATTATGAAGCTCGGTCGTCACTTTACCAAAGTACGGGATATCCTGCATAAATTAGGGCTTGCATCACGGGCAAGATATATTGAGCGGGCATCAACGTCACAGCAACGCATCGTACCCCTAGATGAAGTTGATCCAGCCGAAGTACCCTATTTCTCGATGATTGTGATTCCAACTAAGAATCGACTATAAGTAGAGAACTATTCGCGCACTTCAGAGAAATTCTTCTGAGTTTCCATTAATTCCACTTCTTCGAAGAGAAGCGACAAAAAATAGCGAAATAGCTGCTTTTAATACTAGTATTCAAAGCAAAGTATCCAATGCTTTGGCAATATCTCCAGATGGGAGTAGAGAATGGAATTAGCGATCGCTATTTGTGCATGGAAAGAAGGCGAGTCTTTTAATTTATTGACAAAAGGCGCTTTATCTTAAACTTTCAGAGATAGGTTAGGGAGTTTAAGATAAAGCGCCATACTCTTATAGACAAAGAATTCAATCCCATTAAAGCTAGCGAAGTCCACCCGCGATGTACAGTGTTTCGCCAGTGATCCAGGCGGAATCGGAGGACGCGAGGAAAACGACAGCAGGTGCAATGTCCTGCGGCTGTCCAATGCGACCAAGTGGGGTTTGCGCTTCAGTCTGTTGGCGGCCTTGACTGTCGGCTGCGGATATTCCTGCTGTTTGCGTGCCCTCCGTTTCCACCATGCCAGGATTGATGGAATTGACGCGGATGTGGTGCGAACCCAATTCCTTAGCCAGGGACTTCGTTACAGCATCGACAGCAGCTTTAGTAGCGCTGTAGACCGAGGCATTTGCAGGCGTGAGGGTACTAACAAGCGAACTGATGTTGATAATGCTGCCACCCTCTGAACCGAAGTGCTTGACGGCTTGTTGTGAGGTGAGAATTAATCCCAGGACATTGAGATCAAACTGCTTGTGGAAGTGTTCTTCGGTGATGCTTTCGAGCGGGGAAAACTCGTAAATGCCAGCGTTATTGACCAAGATATCAAGCCTGCCGAATGTCTCCTGCGTCTTTGCAAACAGACGTTCGATTTCTGTCTTTTGGCTAACATTTGCTTGCACTGCGATCGCCTTGCCGCCATCACTGAGAATCTTGTCAACCAAGCGATCTGCTCCCTCTTTGCTAGAGGCGTAGTTGACAACAACAGCTGCACCTTCATCTGCCAGATCCAAGGCGATTGCAGCACCAATTCCTTTGGAGGCACCTGTGACAACTGCGACTTTTCCTTCTAGTTTTTTCATGGTTATGAGTCTCTTGAGGTTGTTGAGCTTGAAAAGCCGTCCGCGCGAATCATGTCGAATGAGCAAAGATGTTGATGCGATCGTAACAACATCTTCAATCAAGTCAGAGGGGATATTGCCAAGACGCTTGATGTCCCACCCGACCCCGTGCCAGAAATAATCTAGCAGGGGCTGTAAAGGCTCGCAATAGAGCCACGAAACCAAGTGTAAAAGCAGCTGTTAGAGACATGAACATCAGAATGTGTAGTTTAGACGGCTAAATTGAGGATGGAACGAAGCGCTGGACGAAGGCAAGGGATATGTCGGCGACTTCTCGCCAGCCGCTATCGATTGTCAGCGCGTGTCCTCGGTTAGGGATCTCGACAATCTCAGTCACGCCACGATTGTGCTGTTGTTGCTGGAACGATGCGTTTGCGATCTCCCACGGAACCGTATTGTCCTTCTCGCCGGAGACGATCAGCAATGGCCCGCGCTCTGGGTTCTCGGTGTCTACCTTAGCCTCAGTCCACGGGTTGAGGTTGGCGGTTGCCGCCTGAAAGAGTGGCACACCTGATGCTGGCACCGAGAAGGTTTCGTAAAGCTCTTTAGCCTCCTCCTCGCTCACAGCATTGGCGAAACTGAAGCGAAACTGCTCATAGGTGAGCGGGATCGCCCGGTTACGATTCGCTGGATTGCCAAGAACTGGCCATGCGGACTTCAGCGCCGAGAACGGCAGAGGCAGCACACCTCGAAACGGAGCCGGATCGATCGCTACTGTTGCTGAGGACAGCCCCCGTCCGGCGAGGATCTGCACGAGCAGTCCGCCGAAGGAATGACCGATGATAGCAGGTTTTTTGTTCAGCCTACGGATAATCTCATCGAAGTGGTCTGCAACCTGCCCAACGGTCTTGTGTGCGAAAATTTCGGGGTTTGCATTTGCCTCGGCAACAGTCTCCGGGTCGTCGGGCCAACCGGGCGTGAGTACGGTGTAGCCAGCCTCCTCAAACACTACTGCCCAACGATCCCAACTGCTTGGCAGCAGCCAGAGTCCGTGGACAAAGACGATCGGTTGCTTTTTCGTTGCGTTAGCACGCTCAACCTGCTGTGCCTCATGTTCTGCGATCGTCCCCGTGTGGGTTGGCGGGGTTTGGAATGGTAGGCTAGTCATGGTTATCCTCCTCTCCTTGCGACTACGCGTCGCTAATAGTCAGTTTGGCAATCAAATTTTCGGCGGATACTTGCACATTTTTCAGCGAGGGTGCAGTCCAAGGGGGCAAATTTAGCTTGGAGACTGGCAATCGCTTGATAATTGAATTTACCTAAAAATGAAGACCACTTTTTACAAAGTTATTCTGTCGTTACAATACTTTTTCATCTCCTAGCTGTTAAAGACTTTAAAAATTATCATTATCTTTAAAATTATTTTGAGTATTTTAACTGATTGATAAAAAATACTCCATCTTAAATTTATTGAAAGCGGCGGGAAACTCAATTCCCTTGAGTGGGTGGAGAGGGATAGCCGCCCCGCCTCTTGGCAGAGGAAGCAGCACTGGCAGCAGACAGCAGAGATGTACTATTTTTGACATTATACGGTCGGCGCGGTGGGAGTGCAAATGGTATGGGGAGCATCTCAGTGAAAGCAAATACACTACACCATAGGAGAAAGAAGATTCCTGCTCCCTCTCCGAACTCACGGAGAGGGCTGGGGTGAGGTTTAGGCTTTCTACACTCATTGAGATGCTCCCAATGGTGTGAGCTATTTCGATAAAAGTTAGACCTACCTTTCTTTTTGGTAAAGGTATTGTTTACCATAAAGAAATACTTCAATAAAATTTGATGGTTCCTAATAGCACCTTCACTCCTGATCCGATCGCTGCTGGCTTTCATGCCCTATCTGACCCCCTACGGATTCAGGTCTTAGAACTGCTGCGCTCTCAAGAACTATGCGTGTGTGACCTGTGCGACCACCTGGGAACCACTCAATCTAAACTGTCTTTTCACCTCAAAACCCTGAAACAAGCTGGTTTAGTTCGCGCTCGTCAAGAAGGGCGCTGGATTTACTACAGTCTCAATCTGCCGCAGTTTGTTGCCCTAGAGCAGTATCTAGCAGAATTCCGCCGCTTTAGCCCAATATTACCTATTCGTTCTCGCTGCGAGACTTGAAAATCCATCAATTTTTTTTGTAATGTTTTGTTTACTTTTACCTCTGTAGATATTGACAAATCAATTTTTTTTATTTGATAGAGATATACTCTTGATATAACTCACAGGGATGGGGTCAATGAAGATAACAGCAAAGGAATTGGCGATGCCTGGGTTGGGCTACGCCTACGCGCTGGGGATATTGGCTTTGACAACCAGTTGCACAGCAACATCTAACCCATCCGCTCAAACTCAGCAGTCAGAAAAGGTGACTCAGGTAAGAGATTCTCCTAAGGTTGCAACAACAATTATTGTTATTGATGGTTCTAGCACGGTATATCCTATTACGCAGGCGATCGCCAAAAACTATCAAGCTGACTCAAAGAATCAGGTGCAGGTTGCAGTTAATATTTCTGGTACTACTGGCGGGTTTGAAAAATTCTGTGCTGGAAAAACCGATATTAGCAACGCTTCCCGACCGATTTTGAAGGCAGAGATGGAAACTTGCAAGAAAAATGGTGTGGCGTATATGGAGTTTCCCATTGCTTTTGATGCGCTTACCGTCGCTGTTAATCCGCAAAACGATTGGGCACAAGACATCACAATAGCAGAATTGAAAAAGATTTGGAAACCGTCAGCCCAAGGTAAAATCACTCGCTGGAACCAAGTACGTGCATCTTGGCCAGATCGCCCAGTTAATTTATATGGTGCTGGGAAAAATTCTGGTACTTTTGACTACTTTACAGAAGCGACTGTAGGTAAAACTAGATCCAGCCGTAATGACTACACAGCAAGTGAAGATGATGATGTATTGGTGGATGGCATCAGTAAAGATCCAAATGCTTTGGGTTACTTTGGCTATGCCTATTACGAAAAATCCCAAAATAAATTAAAAGCGCTGGCAATTGACAACGGCAAAGGTGCAGTCCTGCCATCACGTCAAACTGTAGAAAAAGTTCAGTATCAGCCCCTTGCTCGACCTTTGTTTATCTACGTTAATTTTCGGGATAACCAAAACAAAACATTAGTAAACAAATTTGTCGAATTTTACATTGATAAAGCAGCAACAATAGCAACTGCTGTGGGCTATATACCTTTACCAAATGATAGCAAACACCTCAACTATGTTCACTTGTATGAAGGCAAAGTGGGAACAGTATTTGGAGGAAAAGCAGAGATGAACTTAACAATAGGGGAATTATTACGCAAGGAAGGAAAGTTTTAGATATGGACAATCATCCAAACCAACCAACTTGTTCATTATGAAAGTTTGAATAATTTAAGCTGTATGGACTTTGTAATGAACAAAAAGACTTCAAAACGCCTCTCCTTTATTGATCGCTTCCTGACCTTGTGGATTTTTTTAGCAATGGCTATCGGTGTTAGTCTGGGCTATTTATTTCCGGGAGTAGAAGCATTTATCAATCAGTTTCAGGTGGGAGCAACCAATATACCAATTGCCATTGGGTTAATTCTGATGATGTATCCACCCCTAGCCAAGGTGCGGTATGAAGAATTAGGGGATGTATTTCGCAACGGAAAAATTCTTGGTGTGTCACTAATTCAGAATTGGATCATTGGGCCAATTTTGATGTTTGCTCTAGCGACTATCTTCTTACACGGTTATCCAGAATACATGACCGGATTGATTCTGATTGGATTAGCCCGGTGTATTGCAATGGTAGTTGTGTGGAGTGACTTGGCACGAGGCAATACAGAGTACACGGCTGGATTGGTTGCCTTCAACAGTATCTTTCAAGTCATCTTTTATAGTCCTTATGCATGGTTTTTCATCACTGTACTACCGCCACTATTTGGGTTACAAGGCAGTGTTGTGAATGTCAGCATTGCCGAGATTGCCAAAAGTGTATTTATCTATCTCGGTATTCCCTTTTTAGCTGGATTTTTTACTCGTTACTTCTTAGTAAAAGTGAAAAGTAAGCAGTGGTATAATGAGGAATTTGTGCCTAAAATCAGCCCGTTCACACTGATTACTCTGCTATTTACAATTGTGGTTATGTTCAGCTTGAAAGGGAATTTAATCGTTCAGATACCTTTGGATGTGGTGAAGATTGCAATTCCGATGCTCATCTACTTCGTGATCATGTTTCTGGTCAGCTTTTACATGGCTTGGCGGATTAAGACAGACTATTCTAGAGCCGCAAGTGTAGCCTTTACAGCCGCCGGAAATAATTTTGAACTAGCGATCGCAACTGCGATCGCAGTGTTTGGCATTAATTCGGGTGTTGCTTTTGCCGCCGTTGTCGGTCCTCTGGTAGAAGTGCCTGTGTTGATTGGTCTTGTTAATGTTGCTTTCTGGGTTGAAAAACGTTATTTCGTAACACCTGAATCGAGAACCCTTTAAATTTACTCAGATTATTCGGAGGAATTGAACTATGAAACGTGTAATGTTTGTCTGCAAAAAGAATTCTGCCCGTTCCCAAATGGCGGAAGGTTTTGCTAAAACTCTTGGCAAGGGAAAGATTGAAGTGATTAGCTCTGGCTTAGAAGCAAGTCTTGTCAGGCTAGAAGCGATCGCTACTATGAAAGAAATTGGTATTGATATTAGCGATCAACACTCCAAACCCCTGAGTGATTTCAAAGCCCAAGACTTTGATGTAGTGATTTCTTTGTGTGGCTGTGGCGTAAATTTGCCGCCGGAATGGGTGACACGCGAAGTATTTGAAGACTGGCAGTTAGATGATCCGGCAGAACAACCGGAAATTTTTCCGAGAGTCCGCGATGAAATCAGGGAACGGGTAACTCAACTAATTCAGTCTGTGAATAAACAAATTACACCTGCTCGATAAAGATTGCAACCTTAAATCAAATTGTAGTACTGAGATTAGATTAAGACTCAAACCAATGGAGCAAGAAACAATTCAACCAATTTCAGAAAACCTGTGGTGGGTGATTCCAGGCAAATTAGGAAGGGTTGGCAAACCCACGGCTGACGAACTCCCAGCATTGCAAGCGAGTGGAATTGGTGCGATCGTCTCTGTTATGGATGACCCCTCAAACTTAGATTTGTATCAAAAGGCAAATATTCCTCATCTCTGGTTGCCAATCAAAGGTGGCACTGCACCCAGCTTAGAGCAACTTCAGGAATTACAAACCTTCATTGATCAACAAAATCCCCTTGGCAATGGGGTTGCAGTTCACTGTACCAGTGGGAGACGACGGACGGGAACGATGCTTGCTTGTTACTTAATTCATGCTGGTTCGTCTTACGATGATGCGATAGAGGTAATCCAAACCGCAAACCCGGAAGTTGAACTGCGAGAAGCCCAAACTAGCTTCTTGCGAGAGTTAGCAGAAGAATAAGCTCACCTCTGAGTAGCACTTGGGAATTTATGCAAATGGCTTTGTTAATTACTATTAGATACTGGGATAAGGCAATGGATGAAGATTGGTGGAAGAAGCTCAAGTCTGAAACGATAAAAGATAGGCTACCAGGGTTATTCATCATCGGTGCGACAGGACTAATTTCATATTTTTTACTGGTTGTTTTGTTATTGATATGCCGTCCGTGGATCAACAAACCCAAAGCAAATTTTCACGAAAAATACAGCAGGTTTCAAGTTGGTGAACTACACAATCTAAGTGTCAAAGCGAGGTAGAAATAACCCCTTAATCCACCTGTTCTTAGTCTCTGTAGCTCTACACTTATTTGTCCCAGCAATTAATTTGTATCATGAAATTTCTATGACGACATTTGACCATCCCCCCAGAATTTTGTTTTTGTATGGCTCCCTGCGTGAGCGTTCCTATAGCCGCCTCTTGGCAGAGGAAGCCGCACGCATCATTGAAGAATTTGGGGCAGAGGTAAAGTTTTTCGACTCGCGTGAACTGCCAATTTACGGCAGCGTACCTGACACCCACCCAAAGGTGCAGGAGTTGCGGGAATTAAGCCTGTGGTCAGAAGGGCAAGTCTGGTCTAGCCCAGAGTTGCACGGTCAGATTTCTGGTATAATGAAAAACCAGATTGATTGGATTCCCCTGACTATGGGAGCCATGCGCCCGACTCAAGGCGGAACTTTGGCACTCATGCAAGTGAGCGGTGGCTCGCAGTCTTTCAACGCCCTCAACACATTAAGAATTCTTGGGCGCTGGATGCGAATGTTCACTATCCCCAACCAATCCTCAGTGGCTAAAGCATATCAGGAGTTTAACGAAGATGGCACTATGAAGGATTCGCCCTACCGCGATCCCGTCATTGATGTTATGGAAGAACTTTATAAGTTTACCTTGCTATTGCGTGACAAAGTTGATTATCTCACAGACCGCTACAGTGAACGTAAGGAAAAAGCTGCTAAAGACACAATCATGATCAAAAAATAACCTCCTGGCTGCTTGAACCAGGGGTATTAAAAACAAATGGATTCATCTTTACAAGCGTTGTAGCAGACTCAAGCCGTGAGTATCAGTACCACAGGTATTGAGAAGAAAGTATTCATCAGCTAACTTTTGCACTTGTTCTGATTCCAAGATGCTGGGTTTCCAAGGGGTAGGGTTGTTGTAGGCGTAGAAAGTTTCCACGCCATCGATACCCTTTTGGGCCGCAGCTGGAATTAAGTCAAAATGCGATCGCTTATAACGAGCTGGATGAGCCAAAACTGCCAATCCCCCAGCTTCATGAATAGCGGCAATCACGTTACTTGCCTGATATTCTTGGCCTATAGTCGCCCTTCTTTGCAGATAGGGTTTCATACTAGGGTGTTCTGTTTCAAAAGCGTAAGCCAAAATGTGAACTTCTATATCCAAAAGGTTGGCATTAATTTCCACCCCACTCCACAGGTGAGGAATGATTGCACTAGGATTACTCCACTTCCAGTCTTCTAACCAAGCAAGTGATGCTTGATAGCCGATAATACCATGATGATCGGTGATCGCTAACCCTTTTAACCCAATAGCGATCGCTTGCTCCATCAATCCACTCGGCTGCAACCTCCCATCTGAGTAGACAGTGTGCATATGAAAGTTGAATAACCTTGGACAACTATGTGCATCAATGTTATGAAATACTTGCTTCAAAAGTTCTGCCGAAGCAGTAGTCTGGGCAAAATTTATAACCATAACCCCCTCAGAATAAAAATATAATTCTTAACACACTAAAACGCCACATCTAGAGATGAGAAAGACCTAGCACTAAAAATTAGTGTTGGCTGCTACTTTCTCAGCTTAATCAGCAAATTTTTCAATATGTTAAGACTACGTTAGCAAATCTTAATCTCGGTAGTCATGGGTGTTTTGGACTACTTTTATTTGCAGTAGTAATAAATATTGCATCCAAAATTTCATCAATCCGCCTCTAGTATCTGTGTTAAATTACTTAGATAGTAAAGCTTTAGTAGAGTAATTATCTCTAATCAGCCGGAAATGAAACCTTTATATTGTGTGTAAAAAATATTATTTATCTCAATATTTACACTGATTTTATCTAACAGTAATGACTTGTGCGTAGGCGTAGCCCACCGCAGGTGTTACCCTGAGCTTGTCGAAGGGCTCAGGGTAACACCTGCGCCGTACCACTTCGTGGAAGCAAGCTACGCGGAGCGTCTCGTAGAGAAGGGCATCGCAAAACTAAGAGAATCCTGTAATTTTAAATGGATAATTGTCTACAATAGCTTCCAGAAAACTGGCGATCGCTCCTAAATCACTATACCCCTCGCGCAATTCCAAAAGAATCCCCCTTCAAGGTGACTCCAAGCGGTTCTACCACCACCTCGCGGCTAAGGGACGCTTCAACCCTTCCTGCAATCACAGCCGAAAGCTGATGTTCTCTTGCGAGCATCACGATTCTTTCTGCATCCTGCTGCGACTCTGTATAAAATGCAAATCCTGCACCGTAGTTGAACACGGAAAGCATCGTCTGAACCCCGCCCTCAAGATGACCCTCGACAAACGTAAATATCTCCGGCACTGGCAGCATCGTTTCGATGACATACCGGAGTGGCTTCACCGACCGCATCAGCTTTTGCCAGCCATGGCCAGTGATATTTTCCATTGCCGTGGGACGAATTCCCTCGCCAAGCACCGCCTGGACAAGCGGCGTGTAGAGATGCGACGCAGCATTCATCGCTGACCATAACTCCTGCCCACTCGGAAGTTTTGTTCTGTAGCCATCAGAGAGCGACTGGGCGAGCTTTCGCAGTGGGGTAAAGCCGTTCTCATGGGGTCCCGAACTTTCGACCAGAACAATGGTATTTCCGGCATCCAGACGCGAGCTATCAATGGGAGCGACACCAGCCGGCATGACCCCAAAAACCGAGCCTGCGATGTCAAGCCGGCCTGGAATCATCTTAGTTTTTAGTTGAGGAGTTTCCCCTGAGAGATATACGCAGCCCACTCGTTTGCATCCCTCAACTACTCCATCTAGAAACCCATCAAGGAAAGCGGGAGTAAAGATCGTTTCAGGAGTACTCGACGGCAGATAAAGACCGAGAAGTATAGTCTGCATACCTGAGGTTGCCGCGTCGTTCGTCAGACATGAGATGATCTTGATACCGATATTCCACCAGAATCGCCGAAGCTCTTCTTCACAGAGATCGTCAGGCCGGGTATCGTCTGCGGTGCCCAGTCCTTCGGGTACAAGTGTCATCGAAAGTTCCCTAGCCCCCGCCTCTAGAAACGGAGCCAGGTTAAAACTAAAAGCGTTAGCGCTAGCTCCGAGGCCGGATGCAGGCACGATGCCATAAGCGCTTGCAAAGCCAAGTGTGCGTTTGGCGGCATCGATGAAGCGTCGTTTTGCAGCATCGAGAGTATCGTAATCGACTTGATCGAGAGCTTGAGGCATCAGGTTGCGTTTTAAGTTAAAAGTGAGGAGTTAGGAGTTAAGAGTTAGGAAAACTCATAGCTGATAACTCATCACTTTAAAATACCTCATCTTCAATACCATGCCACCATTCCCCCAAATTCATCAAGTCTTGGTAAATATCTTCTAATTCTTTGGTATAGACATCGTTTGTAAGGGTGGCTCGACGCTCTTGTAATTTCTTGAGGCGCAGTTGCACCAATAGCCAAGGTTTGGTAATGCTATTCGTAGCTTCGATGTATTGCGCTAATTCTTTACTATCCATATATTATTTTTTATCATCCATTAGAAATCAGATTAATATCCTTTGTGTTAACTGTGGAGAATTACTATCTTTTAACTCAGACAGTAAAATCTCTGGTTGCGTTGACGAAGTGGCGGCTTCCGCATCGCCTCAGATGTCCTTTAGCTGGCATAATCGTAGATACACTCTTTCTACAATTACCATTATATGCATATTTAGATGTGAAATAGCTGATCTCACCCTAAATCCAACTACTTTATCCACTAAAGAGCTTTGTAGCTAGCTAGGACTAGATTTACTTCCATTTGGCTAAATTTTAGAGTACTGACTCTTTAACTTTTGGTGAATTCTCAAGCTTGTTTGGATTCACCCAACGATTGACAAATTCCTTGTTATGTTTGTGTACCTTGATTTGCACTTGCTTGGAACTTAACTTGACTACTTCGGCGGTGATTCTTTGGATATCGTTAGAATCAGCGCGGGGCTTGTAAAGCCAAATGACTTTTTGTCCTACTTGAAAGTAGTTAGGATTGCTAGTTAAAGAAGGCGCTCTTTCTGCCCAAGAGGGGAATAGAATTGCTAAGTTGATCAAAAGTACTAAGACCACTAGAGTTATTTGGAAAAGTTTCATAATCATTGCACTTGTTTTGGGTCTGGTGGGGTAATCAATCTGCTCTAACATTTAGCTATTGTCCTTTTTTGCTTTCTGAAAGTTGATGTTGCTGGTTAATGATTTTGCCGGATTGATGTAGCACCTCTTTTTCACCTAAGTTTGATAGCTATAGAGATTTGGATATTTAATTACTTAGCTTTTAGCTGTATCGCAAGCCAAGTTTGTATTTGTTCAAAGTTCAAATCTCTACTGCAAGACTTACGCAAACAATAGCCCAAAAGAATAATTTGTAGGTAGGGGCAATACCCTGCCGTCAGCTAAAGCTACATGAATTGGCCCTACAGCGTAAGTCCTCTGCTGATTTCAGGATAAAGCGACTTTGAGAATAAAATCAAATAGTCTTTTTTGTTAAAACGATAAATTAAAATTATGAAGAAAGTTGTGATGCTCTGACTTGAGATCACAATCTCTATCTCAGGAGTAATAGGCGCAAAAAAACACTCTGTCGTCAAAATTGATAATATCCAGTGCTTGATGTTTCTAAGAGTTTTGGATAATAAAGAACACTTTTAAAATATCCTCTCAAACAGAAGATTATTTACTGAATTCGTGGAAAGCTTTTGTTCTTGATTTAGGCTAGATTCATTCTGAAGCAATATATATTTAATCTTAATTAATCCATCTGAAAGTTCTTGCTACACTGACTAATTTTTGCTTTTATCTTATGATTTTAAATTTTTTATATAACTACTTGTTAATTTGCCTGATTGGATAAAAGCTATCGGCAATTGCTTGAGCAGTTAATATCAAGTTTGTAAGATGTTGGCAAATCCGCTGATCAGCTAAAATATTCAGTTTGCCGAACTCATCAAATCTTCATCTATTTGAAGTATAGTTTATCTTTTATCGGATAAACAGTGGGAATAATAAACTAAATCGCATTGAGCAAATTAGTTAGCTATGAGTCAAACATGTCGCATCTCCAAAACCTGTGCTTGTCGCAATGTTGCACGCTGCCGGACTGAGGAGGCAGGTAAGCTCTTTCTCTGGTTCCCCGTTCCACATACTCTGCAAAAAGTTACCTCCTACCTACAGCAGTTTGCCCTTAAGTATGAACTGATGCACGAGCGACCAGGTTTAAGTTTGGACTGTAAACCCGGACAGTCGCTAAAAATTGCGCGTAACCTAGCCAAACTACTTGCACCGAGAGAATTAAAAGAGACGCAAGTCCTTTTCATTCGAGGCGCTATGCAACCTCAAATTCAGGATTTTAGTGACATAGCCTCATTACAACGCTTCATTAAGTTGAACCAATCCGACTGGCTGGTTGAAATGCTGGCAACGGAGCGATTCACCAGTTACTTGCAACCAATTGTCTCAATTAAGGATACATCGCAGATTTTTGGATATGAATCGCTCTTGCGGGGACTGGATGAACAAGGCAATATATTGCTACCGAAACCAATTCTGGAGTTAGCAACCGAAGCCGGACTCCTACCACAACTTGACCAAGTTGCTCGCCTGAGCGCAATTACTCAAGTCAGTCGCTATCAAGTAAGTGGGCACATCTTCATCAATTTTGCACTAACGTCACTTTATGACCCCGCTTTTTGCCTACGTAGTACGGTAGAGGCAATTGATGCTGCGGGCATTTCCCATGATCGGGTTGTTTTTGAAGTCGTGGAGTCAGACAATCCTCAAGATTTAGACCATCTCAAGACGGTGCTGCAATACTACCGGGATGCTGGGTTTTTAGTTGCCCTTGATGATCTGGGTTCTGGCTATTCCAGCCTAAACTTGCTACATCAGTTACGTCCAGACTTTATCAAGCTGGACATGGAGTTAATTCGAGATGTGCATCAAGATGTTTACAAAGCTTCGATTACCGAGAAGCTTCTAGAGATTACTCAAAACTTAAATATCCAGACTGTTGCGGAAGGAATTGAGTGCATTGAGGAACTGAACTGGCTGCGAGAACGAGGTGCAAATCTTGCTCAAGGCTATTTGATTGCTAAACCCAATGCAGTGCCTCTGACTATAACCCCTCAGTTTGATCCGATCACATTAACTGTAGCATCAGCAAATTCTCAGGTAGTTAAGCAGCAGGTTCAACACCAAAGCGAGTCTGAGCGAATTGTCGCGGCTGTGACACAGCGCATTCGAGAATCGCTAGAGTTAGACGAGATTTTGCAAACCACAGCAGCCGAAGTACAACAACTGTTTGAGATAGACCGAGTACTGATTTATCAGTTTAAGCCAGACTGGAGTGGTTTAGTTGCTGTAGAATCCTTAGCAGAAGGCTGTATGTCCATCCTGGGATTTCACGTTATGGACACATGCTTTAAATCCACGCATGCAAGTTACTATCAACAAGGCAATACTAAAGCGATTGAAGACATTGAAACTGCGGGACTATCGCCATGTCATATTGATATGCTTCGGAGTTTGCAAATCCGGTCAAACCTGATAGTACCCATTTTGCACCAAGACCGTTTGTGGGGACTATTGATCGCTCACCAATGCTATCACCCCAGACAATGGCAGCAATCTGAGGTTAATTTGTTTAAGCAGTTAGCAGGTCAAGCTGCGATCGCTATTCAGCAATCAGAACTTTACCACCAATTACAACAAGTAAACCAGGAATTACAGCGCCTTGCCTCTTCGGATGGTCTAACCCAAGTGGCAAATCGACGCTGCTTTGATGACACGTTCACCGTAGAGTGGCAACGGTTGGCACAAGAGCAAGGCTCACTATCTTTGATTTTGTGTGATGTCGATTACTTTAAGCTTTACAACGATACGCATGGACATTTGGCAGGAGATGATGCACTCAGACAGGTTACCAAAGCAATCTCTCAGACAGTTAAACACCCTGTTGATTTAGTTGCTCGTTATGGTGGAGAAGAGTTTGCAGTCATTTTGCCGAATACTGATATTCAAGGGGCGATCGCAGTTGCAAGAGATATTCAGACCAATGTGAGTAGATTACGAATACCTCATTTGCATTCTGATGTCAATGAATTCATCACCTTAAGTTTTGGTGTGTCAACCATCACTCCTCATAGCCAATTATCTCCTGCAACCTTAATTGCTGCTGCTGACCAGGGACTCTACCAGGCAAAAGCACAAGGAAGAAATTGTGTGGTACAGATGGACTGTGAGGATGCTGATGTTAGATATCTCCTTTAGCACCAGTCTCCATTTTCTCTGCCAATTATCGTGAATACAGATCACAAATTTAATGACAGAGCTGGTGACTTGATTGCTCTTTTGAATCTAAAATCTAAAATCTAAAATTGTGTGACTCACTACATTTTAAAAGCCTCAAAAGAAACCGTGCATTTAGGCGGTTTCTCCCATCTGCTAGAACCAGCACTCATTATCGACTCTGGTGATACAGTTGACGTAGAAACTTATACTGGTTACTACGTTTATGAGAAAGCACCACCAGAGTTTCTCACACCAGAATTTCTCGACATCTGCCAAAATCTTTTACCAGAACGCAAAATTGCTGGGGGGCCGCATTTACTCACAGGGCCGATTTATGTGCGCGATGCCCAACCAGGGGATGTTTTAGAAGTACAATTAGATGCGATCGCACCTCGTTTACCTGTCGGCTTCAATGCCATTCGTACAGGTTGGGGAGCTTTACCAGATCAGTTTACTCAAGCTGCTTTGAAATTCATTCCGCTAGATTTAGCAAACAATATCGCGGAATTTCCGGCAGGTGCTGGTATAAAAATTCCTCTCAAGCCGTTTTTTGGGATTCTTGGTGTCGCTACTCCAGAAACCTCTCGAACTTCTGTCCCCCCAGGTTCTTACGGCGGTAATATCGACAATCGGGAATTACAAGCTGGTTCTCGTTTATTTTTGCCGATTTTCGTACCAGGTGGATTATTTTCTATTGGTGATGGACATTCGGCACAAGGAGATGGCGAAGTAAATGTCACCGCCATTGAAACTTCGATGAATGGTAAAATTACTCTTAAACTTCGCAAGGATTTACAACTGACAACACCAATTGCCGAAACTCCAACTGATATCATCACAATGGGTTTTGCTCAAACCTTAGATGAAGCATTGGAACTGGCTTTAAAAAACATGATTAATTTTCTGGAACGCTTCATAAATTTGTCGCCAGAAGATGCTTATGTATTGTGTAGTTTAGCTGTGAATTTTCACATTACTCAAGTTGTGAACAGTCCCCAAAAAGGTGTGCATGGAATGCTCCCAAAATCCATCTTTTCCCAGAAAATTAATTTATAATTTCCAATCTAGTAACCATTTTTTATGTCTAATATCTTTATCCAACTGTTGTTAATCGGTTTAGTTTCTGGCATTGCTGGTGGAATGTTTGGTATCGGTGGTGGCGCAATTATGATTCCGGCAATGGTGTTAGTGCATTAGAGGTAGGTTGGGTGGAGCGGAGCGCAACCCAACAAATATCAGGATGTTGGGTTACGCAAAGCCTCCACCCAACCTACAATTTTTTTGCTCAAATTTTGCCAATCGGCATTTTAGCTGCCTTAGTTTACCAGCGCAACGGTAATCTTAATATCAAATATGCCCTGATTATTGCAGTTGGTTTAATTGTGGGTAACTTCTTCGGGGCATTGTTTGCAAATCAGCCATTTATTAGCAGTGAGTTAATGAAAAAGCTGTATGGTATCTTTGTGTTAATGATCGGTATTCGTTATTTACTGTCAAATTGAAGAGTTTAATTAAGCTTCAGCTTTTTCTTAAAGGAGGAGGGGAAAAAGTTGATGGCAGTATAGTTAAATACCTCCACCATTTCTTGAGCCAACTTTTAGCAAGTGTTCGCTAAACACGTACAATAATGGTCGGTTGTTACCCACACCAGTCTGATTGTTATTAGTCAGAATGTAGTGGTGCAATATATTGCACTCTTACAAAAGCTAAATACAGAGGTAGACTATGTTTCCTTTTTGGGGTAATACCTGTTATGGAAGCGAACCCATTTCGCACAAAGCTAGCTTAGAGCGGAAATTAAAATTCTTGATTTGGATGCGAGATGATTTAGAGTCCAAACTGGCTGGTATTAATGCTTCTATTGATACCATTCGGCAGCAGATAGAACGCTCAAATTCAGCTGTTTAGAACTTAGTTCTTGCAGACATTTGTAACTCTTTTGTGACTGGGCGCTGTAAATGGGCTGCATCAGTGTTGTAGGCTGTGTGCAGCGCTCTGTCACGAAGTGGCGTATAAAAGAAAAAGAGGCAGTCTTGAAAAACGAAGCCCAGGCTTTTGTGCTAGTGACTGGTAGAACTAACCCTGAATATTTAACTCCAGATAGAGAGAAAGTAAGCAGAGTTGATTAATACCTTGAAGTTAGAGCCGTAATCGTCTGAAAGCGCCAAAACTTATAGAAATGAAAAATATTATCTCGATTGGTTGGAATAGCTGGTTAAAACGCCACAAAGAATCTATTTTACTATTTGACTCAATTGCTGCCGCTAGTGAGATTGCCCTTATGCTTAACGGTCAGTGGGATGGCTGCAATGGTGTGATTATCGCTAAATGTGATGAGATAGCTGTTAACACTGCGTCCTTACTATTGGAAGCTACATGGTGTTATCAAGGCGCTTCAAAAGCTGTTTTAGACAGAGTAACAGCTGATGAAATTTTACGCCGTTATGCAATCGGAGAAAGAAATTTTGTTAATGCTAATTTGAGGTGTGCAGTACTTGCATCAGTGAATCTGAGTGGAATTAACCTAAGTTATGCAAAGCTGAGTTGGGCAGACCTAAGTCAAGCCAATCTCAGTAAAGCTGATTTCACAGCAGCAGACCTAAGCCAAGCTAATTTAAGTGGAGCCGACCTGATTTCGGCATACCTAATGAGGACAAACCTAAAAGGGGCAGACCTGCAACAAGTTTCACTGAGGGGGGCTAACCTAACTAGCGCCTGTTTAAGTGAAGTTAACCTGACTCATGCAGATTTAACAGGAGCCAATTTAGCACTAGCAGACTTAAGAGGGGCAAATTTTCACGAATGCAATTTGAGAGGGGCTAACCTAACAGGTGCCTTGTTTATTGAGAGTGACTTGGCTTTTGCTCTCCAATGATCTCGGCTGGAAGCGAGGATAGCGGCGGGCTGTGACGCTCGTAAGAGTTGTGTTAGCGCCTATAAGAATCTATACGGCTGCTACTGGTAAAAGCGAGGATTTTGGTGTAGATGCCATAGTTAGAGGTTGAATGGGAAGAATTCGCCAATTCATCTGCATTATCCTGTTTTCAGGCGATCGCTATTTGCTACCTTTAGTATTTTCTTTAGAAACTTTTTCTAAGATTATGGCGAATTGGTCAGACTCTTATCTTGGCAAGTTACGACAAGTTGTAGGTGAGCGCCTACTTCTGTTATTTGGCGCACGCGTAATTATCGAGGCGGCGAATTTCTGATGTTCTAAAGCATTTTTTCCAAGAACTGCTTGGCGCGATCGCACTGAGGATTTTGGAAAAATTCGCCAGGAGTAGTATCTTCTGCTAAACTTCCCTGGTCGAGGAACATAATCCGATTGGCAACAACTCTTGCAAAGCCCATTTCATGGGTAACGATCGCCATTGTGATTCCAGATAGTGCTAAAGCTTTGATCACTTCCAGCACATCTTTAACCATTTCTGGATCTAGGGCAGAAGTGGGTTCATCAAACAAAATCATCTCTGGTTCTATTGCTAATGCACGAGCGATCGCTACTCGCTGTTTCTGTCCCCCAGATAGTTTGGACGGATACACAGACACTTTTGCCTCTAAACCTACCTTAGCAAGCAATTCTAAGCCTTGTTCTTCTGCTTTTTGCTTGTTTATTCCTTTCACCTTTATGGGTGCGTAGGTGACATTTTGCAGCACACTCATGTGGGGAAACAAATTAAAATGTTGAAATACCATCACCAAATGTTGGCGCACCTTAGCAATGTTTACCTTGGGATTAGTGATTTCTTGATCGTGAAAGTAGATTCTTCCTCTGGTGGGTTGTTCTAGCAAGTTTAGGCATCGCAGAAAGGTAGATTTACCTGAACCAGAAGGGCCTAATATGGCAACCACTTCCCCCTGATAAAACTTAGTGGAAATATCTTTGAGTACGTCGAGTTTGCCAAAGGATTTACATAAGAATTCCGTGCGAATGACTACATTACTCACTTTCCCGTAACCTCCTTTCTAAAGCGGATGCACCCAAAGTCATACCCATTACCAAAACATAGTAGATTAACCCTGCAAATAGCAGTGGTTCAAAATAAATATACTTGTTTGCACCAACGATTTGGGCGCTGCGTAATATTTCCACTACCCCAATGGTTGAAACCAGTGCGGAATCTTTGAGCAATCCGATAGTTTCATTCACCAATGCGGGGAGAATGTTCTTTAATGCTTGGGGCAAAATTACATCCCACATCATCAACCAATAGGGAACACCCATAGACATCGCTGCTTCACTTTGCCCTTTATCCACCGCCTGAATTCCACCCCTGATGGTTTCCGACATGTAAGCGCCAGAATTCAGAGTAAAAGTTAGCACCCCAGCCTCCAATGCGGAAATGTCATAGCCTGTAAGCTGGGGTGTTGCGTAGTAAACCAACGCCAACTGTAATAACAAAGGTGTGCCTCGAAAAACAGAGGTGTAGGCGTTAGCAACCCAGGTAAGCGGTTTGATGCCGAGAATTTTTAATAGAGACAGTATTGTTCCCCAGATTAACCCCAAGGATACAGATAATAGCGTAAACAACAAAGTTAAAGGGATTCCCCGCAGAATAAAGGGAATATCTGGAAGAATTCTGGTGAAGTCGAGATTCAATCCGCCTTTGGTAGGAGTCGAGGATGCAGGATTGGCGCTAGTATTCTGTGAAAACCACTTGGCTACAAGTTTAGCTAATGTGCCATTGTCCTTCATTTGTTGAAGAACTTTGTTAAACGGTTCTGCTAAAGAAGAACCTTTGGGAAAAGCGATCGCTGATCCACTTGCCTCCTCTGAGGGAATAATATTAAACTCTAAATCTGGGTTAGCTTGGGCGAATCCCTTAGCGACGGTATCCTCAACAATTGCGGCATCAATTCGCCCAGATTTGATTTCCTGAACTACTTCCGGCACTTTGTTGAGTTGCTTTAGCTGAATACCCGCAACTTTTTGAGCAATTTTCTGAGCATTTTGTTCCTGTATCGTTCCTAGTTGTACCCCAACCTTTTTTCCTAATAAGTCTTGGGACTGCTTTAGGTTGCTACCTTTAGGGGCGACAATCGTATCTTTAGCTTCGTAATAAATAATTGAAAAATCAATATTTTTCTGACGTTCTGGAGTTGGAGTCATCCCAGCCATTACAAAGTCAGCGCGATTTGCTTGGAGTGCAGGAATTAATCCATTAAAATCAGATTCCATGATCTGAAGTTTAAACCCTAGTTTTTCAGCAAGGGTCTTAGCAATATCTATATCAAACCCAACGATTTGGCGTAGGCGTAGCCCGTCGTAGACATCGCCTCCTTTCGTATCATAAAACTCATAAGGAGGATAATCTGGTGAAGTAATCATCGTCAGTGTGTCTTTACCTAAAGATGAAGCAGCTTTTAGAGAATTGCTATCTCCTGTAATGATGCTGATTCCTACTACTGCTACAAACAGTATTGTTAATAGCCATACTTTTTTTTTCTTCATAAACTTGATAATTATATAATTTACATTCCGCACCTTAAGGCAATACACTTCAGTTAAGCATTTATTCCTTCTCTTCCTTTGCGTCCTTTGCGACGGCAGTCGCTACAACGGGGAGCCACTGCGGTGGACGGGTTCCCCGGCATAAAGCAAGTGGCGTGGGAACCCCCGCAACGCGCTGCCTCTCCTTTGCGGTTCGTTAAAAAAATTGATTTTGACAAAGAGTTTTAGCCTTAACCCAAGAGTATTGCAGCTTAAGGGACTGAGAAATAAAAAAATATCCCAAAGCTGACGCAAAAATCCTCTCTATTTCTCCTCTCTCTGTGTTCTCTGCGCCTCTGTGGTTCGTCAAATTCTTACTTTAGTCGCCTCCAGCAGCTTAACACTGGCATAAATAGCATCAATATAAGGTGTAGGAATTTGAGTGAGTTTTCCCAATTCTGCCACCGCGCCAACGATCGCGTCTATCTCCGTAGCGCGTCCGGCTTCAATATCTTGTAGCATGGAAGTTTTATGGGCACCAACATTTTCTGCCCCATTAATTCGTTGTTCCAAAGTGATGCCAAACTTTATACCCAAATTTTCAGCGATCGCTTGAGTTTCAGTCATCATTTGCCGCGCTAATTCACGAGTCAGGGGATAGCGACAAATACCTTCTAGAGTAGCACCAGTCAGCGCACTGATGGGATTAAACGCCACATTCCCCCACAACTTGATCCAAATTTCCGTGCGAATTTGATTGCGGATTGGTGCTTTGAATCCTGCCTGTTTTAAAGTCTGTGCTAATAATTGGATGCGTTCTGTTTTAGTGCCGTCGATTTCACCGAGAGTAAAGCGATCGCCTTCAATATGTTTAATTACACCTGGTTCAATTATCTCAGTTGCCGGGTAAACAACACAACCAATGGCGCGTTCAGCACCAATATTAGCTTCAATAATCCCATCTGGATCAACAGATTGAATGCGTGTACCTTCATATTCACCGCCATGCTGACGAAAGTACCACCAAGGAACGCCATTTTGGGCTGTCACCACCATCGTCTGAGAATCGTAGAGTGCAGGGAGAAAAGGTGCGATCGCCGGGACACTGTGAGCCTTAACAGTTAAAATTACTACATCTTGTCGCCCCGCTTTCTGGATATCGCTAGTTGCCAAAGATGGAGTAGCAATTTGGCTAGAACCGTCTGCCATAAGCAACTTCAGCCCATTTTTTTGAATTGCCTCCAAATGAGAACCACGCGCAATCAGCGTCACTGCTTCACCTGCCAGTGCCAGTTTTGCGCCTAAATATCCACCAATCGCACCTGCGCCAACAATACAGATTTTCATTTTCTCAAAACAAAATGAAGGAGTTATTGTGAGTTTTTATTAATGGTTTTAGGAACCTTTTTCGACCTTGTTGCGAGTCAATTTGCATAGCTTGTGACGTTTGAGTACTGAAGGTGCGCCGAGAGTGCCGAGGGCGAGTAAGCTAAGGATAGAAGTGGGTTCAGAGACGGTGATTATGGTTGCAGAAAAACTAATAGGTAACTCACTATCTTCCAATCCCAAATTTTCAGAATCTGGTATGATTGGCGGTGCAGAAAAAACCTCTAAATAACCTGGTGTCGGCAAAAAACTAGCGAAAAATGGACTAGAATAACTTCCTCCCGAAGTGGAATACCCAAAACCGTCACCCGTTAACTGCTGAGTATTAAGACTAATTAAATTATCAACATCATAAGGTTCGTTTCCTGGTATTGGAGTCCCGGCGGCTTGCAGACCTGTAATTGTTTCCCCATTTCGTGTACCAGTAATTCCAGAAATCAGGTAAAAACCCAAATCGTTAGGTGTGTCATTAGTAGTGAAAGTACCGTTCGCCGCTATGCCAGTACCAGAATAATTCCAGTTCCAACTTAAAGCAGAGGCGGCTGGCATTGTCCCGAAAACTAATCCAGATGTGGTGGCGAGGACTATGGCAGATAGTAGAGCTACATTTTTCATGAAAGTCCTTAGTGCGATCGCGGATCTTGTAGAGGGTTCCCGTGTATTATACGGAGATTGGGCAATAATAATTCAACAAGCATAAAAGGTTTGTAGTCAGGGTCTCAGCCTTGATAATAGGGCTAAAGCCCTTGCTACGAGCCAATTTAATTAATTTTACATTCAGTAATATAGTTTGATTAATTCTTGCCTACTTACTTAGCAGCGAGCAAATAGCCATGCCAAAGCACCATCAACATCAGTAACTTGCTCCCCTGGGGGTATAGCTGGACGATTTACCATAATAACCTTCAGTCCCAGTTCTCGCGCTGCAATAATCTTGGGCTTTGTGGCATCGCCACCGCTATTTTTACTGACGATGGTATCAATCTTGTTGTGAATCAGGATTTGCCTTTCATTATTCAGGGTAAAGGGACCGCGATCGCACAATATCATTCCCGGTGGCACTAAAGCATCATCGCTAGGAAGGTCAATCATCCGCATCAGAAACCAAATTTTCTCTAAGTGAGCAAAAGCAGCGAGTTCTTGCCTTCCAACTGTCAAAAATACCCGTTGTGGCTGATTTCCTACAGAGGCTGCTGCGGCTTCAACGCTGTCAACTTCAATCCAGCGATCGCTACTTAGTTTTTCCCAAGGCGGACGAATTAACATCAGACGGGGTACTCCAACTTCGGTTGCAGCATCTGCCGCATTGAAAGAAATCTGAGTAGCAAAAGGATGGGTTGCATCAATTAATAAGTCGATTTCCTCCCCTCGCAGATAGCTAGCCAATCCAGCCACACCACCGAAGCCTCCAACCCGGAAATCGCCTAAGGGAACTGATGGTTTTTGGGTGCGACCGGCTAGAGAGGTGATTGCTTCTAACCCTTGGATATTTGCCACTCTCGCAGCTAGTTCTGCGGCATCTCCCGTTCCACCCAGAATCAAAACGCGGATCATTGAGATAAAGGTGGAATCTTTGCTAAAATGCCCTTTTTCAGAGCTTCTGGACGCTCTGACCAAGGTAGTAAACCATCAGCTTTGGCATAGTATTGACTAGCACATTCTAGTACCGCAGATGCACTACCATCAACGGCTAAATCACCAAATAAGTATGTTAATTTGCCTTTGGCAGCAAAGGCCACTACACAGGAACGATTACAAGCACTCATGCATTCAACTTCCTGAATTGGGAATTCATCTCGTAAGTCCCAATCTTCTGCAAGCTGCTGAAGTTGGTGTAGAAGTTTTTGACCACCACTTTCACCTAAGCGTTTTCCATCTTGCCAAACGCTAGCGCAAGTTTTGCAAACAAATAAAGTATGGTCAGCAACACTCAAGGGACTAGCTGGGGAAATATTTACAGTAGTAGTCATCTGTACCTCGCAGATATGTGGAACTGATAAATCTATGTCGGCGGGCATCCTGACTTACTCAAATTTGGATTTTAGATTACTCTCAAATTGGTTGACATTTGCTCCCAAGCGCCGGATTTGCACCGAACTTTAAGAGTCAACTCTGGTAGCTGACTCCCACCAGAACCGAATAACCTTATCGATCATACACTAGGGTGATCTAGGAAATAGAGTTTGCCTAATTTCCGCCCTCTATGTTGGTTTATCAGGAAAATCTATGCTATGATTTTAAATCGTGTGGTTAAGGACGTATAGCTCAGTTGGTTAGAGCGCTACGTTGACATCGTAGAGGTCACTGGTTCGAATCCAGTTACGTCCATTTTTGTAGATTGACTAATTATTTGTCGTCGTTGTGACTTTACCTATAACTTTGCCGCAACGGCAAGCTTATGGTTCCGATAGGGGGCGGCAAAGTTATGCTTCCAATTTTCCAGGTGTAGAGAAAGAAGCCAACTTACTCTGCCCTTTTAAGTTTAATAGCTTTACACTCCAATTTCACGTCGTGTTTCATTTAAAGCAGCACGAACCTGTTTGTAACGGAGATATCCAGGATGAGTCATTATTTCAGACACACGAGCTTCTGAGGGGTATTCTCCTTGATTATGCAACTTAAGTACAATCTGCTTAACTTCTCTGCAAGACTGCTGTATCTTTTCTGTGTGACATGCTTTACCATAACTACGGTATTTGGCAGAAATGGCACGGCATAAATCTGGAAAGTGGCTGAAAATTGTCCGCCTATTATATCCTAAACCTGTAGCTACTTCTTCCATTGTCAGTGGTGGCTGGTTGTCGCTTGCAAGGATTGCTAGCAAGGTATCTTGTACTTGATTAGCGTCGAAAAGTTTTGGAGATGCTCTTAGTGTGGGCGATCGCCGAATGGTTTTGTGTGAGATTTTCGTAAAAGATTTAGCAACAAGTTGTTCTGGTTTTAGTAAATCTAGCAGAGATATTTCTAAGCGATAACAAATTTTGATAAGTATATCAAGCACTGGTAAAGCTTTACCCGTCTGCCACATCCATAAAGTATTCTTCGGCATTCCCATCAAACGGGCAAACTCAGCTCATTAGTCACTGCATTTATGACTAGACTCAAAGATTTGGCAATTTCTTCTTTTGCTGGTGGGGAGTTAAAAGATGGGGTGGAAGAAATTAATTCTCCAATAACCTCTACTATCCAAGTTTGCGAATGTAATTCTTCTTTAGATAAAGTTGAGCAATCCGTAAGTTCTGAGGAGGACTTGACAGGAAGATTCATACCTAGCCAACCACCACACTTGGAACAGTAACCAGGCCGCGATCGCCAACTTAGTAGTGGCAACTCCTGCTGACAGTGAGGACATTGCAAACATAGATATATTTTGTGTAAAGGACATACTTTTACTGAATTTATAGTCCAAAGTAGTGGTTTATAAATTACTTGTTTAGCTAAACGCCATTCTTCGTAACATACAGTACACCAAGCGCTTTGGGTACGAAACAAATTGCGCGTGGGAATAATTTCAGACCAAAATAGCAGGGTCAGCAAGTGCAAATCTTCTATAAGCGTTAGCTTCTGAAGTGCTTGTACTAAATCTATTACTATATTCCCTGTACCATTTATAGCTGTGGCACGGTCGAAAAGAGAACGTAAATCTCTACTAGTTCGAGATTTCAAAAATATTTGTTTTAGTAGTGGTGTGATTGTTCGTGAAATTAATACATCTGGAGGTATACAATGAGCCTCCGCTAATCTTTCTTATATATCCTGTAAGGCTTTCCACCATTGGTGTTCTAATGCCAACAGGCTCTAATTGATACAAATGACTGCGAGATGGAATGGAAACCTTTTTTAAATCCCAAGATTCGTATGTTTCTAATACACTAGCTAACATCTTGCTGCACTCCGATGGGATCTCTTTTAGCTTTGCGTTTGCCAACCTTTCTTGGCGGACGAGTAGTTTTTGGGGTTTCTTCGGGTAGCACAATTGGTTTTGCGCCAAGTCCTAATGCAGAGCGTAAGTTTTGTATATCTGTTTCCGTTTCAGATAATTGTCGTTCGCCCTCTTGAATTTCCTTGAACATTCTCTGACACTGAGCAACCGACCAAGCACGTTTTTGTAAGTCTTTGAGAGTGACTGTTGTTGCTTGTCGATCCAGAGCATCTTTAAGAGCGCGTGTCAACCAATTTTTCAGTATGCCAACACATCCTAAAGTACGTTCGTAAAAATATTCCCAATGACTAACTAAATCTGGAGCTTCTGCAAGCGGCATCTGCTGCTGGAAAGTTAATAATACACTTTTGAAAGCTTGTACATCCTCTAGATTGTCAGCACAATAACGACGGAAATGAATATCGACACTACGACGTGAGAGTTGACCGCTCAAATTACGGAATGTCAGTAATTCGTAAGTTCCTAATAGACAATGCAAGATACCTGTCATATTTGCCACAGATTTGAGGCAGTCTAATTGATCTTGTAGCTTATACCCGCTTGCCATCTTGCCAAAATGTTGTGCTTCATCTACAAAAAATACGTCTGGATGACGGTGGATGAGAGCATTTTCTAAAGCTCTGCGTAGAGCCGGTGCAACTACTTTCGACTCAACATTAATTTTTCCGAAATTATCGCGAGAGATGCCACGCACGCCGTAATCAAACTTGTGATCGATTAAGGGTTCCTCTAAGGCAATTAAGGCGCGTGTGTAGTAATCTTTCCAGTTGAAGTTTCTCGATTCTGGGGCTACAGCTTCAACACCAACAACAGGAACACGACTGCGATCGCTTTCCAGTTTAGGTAATGCTAGTTCTGTTAATTTCTGCTCAACGCGGAGTCGCAAAGTTGTTTTACCAACACCACTAGCACCGTAAACAAAGATAAATGAAGCTCCTGCGGGTTCGGCAATCGTTCGCATGAGAATTTCATAGACTTCTTTAAGTCGAGGATGCGCTACGGTGTAATTTTCAAAGTAAGCAAGCCTTTCTGTACCAGGCCGTGTGAGGAGTTCAAGAGGAAATCCAGTAGATTTTGTCATAGTTAAAACTCCTCATACACTACAAGTGTTTCTGGGACAATCGCTTCATATTCATCCGCTTGAGAATCGGTATTGGCAAAAGTAACTTGAATAAGTTTTGGTTGTTCGTTACGGCTTGTTGTCGCTTTTCCACCCTCAATTACTCTAAAGACTTCCTTAACTTCTGCATCATAAGAACGCTGTTCTAATAGAGCTTCTTGAGCTTCTACCGATGCTAAAAATTCTGCTAAATTCTTAGCCGAAACTTTAGATTGTTGTGCATGATTTGAGGAGCGTTTGCGTAATTCGATACTAGCTAACTTCAGTTCTTTTTCTGAACGACCTTGGAGTTCTGCATAATATTGAGAGATACACTGTACCCACTGTCCTCGAACAAAAGCGTAAGCGATACCAATATTAAACGGGTCATATCTTATCTGAACAGAGGTATTTTCAATTTGGGGATCGCGGAAACTATTAGACCAGTAGTAGATTGAGTTAATTTTTACACCACGTCCAACTTGAACTTTTGCTTTTCCCTCTGAGGTTGTAGGTAGGGTAAGAATCTGAAAGTTTTCATCGTAAGGAATCATGCGGTGAACCCGACTGCCTCCAATCGCCATACCCGCAGCAAACGCATCCCTCGGACTCTGGAAAAGTGCCGGATGTTCGTCTGTATCGTAAACTTCGTAAGCCCAAGCACAAAGATATTCATAAAGTAAACCAAGTGTCCATACAGCTAGATTTTTAGGGTTAACTGACTTGGTGACTTGGCGGACGTTACGAGTTATTTGTGTATTACCGAGTAAGTTATGGACAAATTGAGTATTGGAAGTTCCAAATAGGCGTTCGCAAACCGAACCAAAACGAGCTTTGGCTGGGGGTCTTTGCTTTTTTGTACATTCAAAAGTAGCTAGTAGTGTTTCAAAATAAACGCTGTGAAACTCTGCACCGTTATCTACCACTACAATTTGGGGAAGCCTACCGTGACGCTTGACACAAATTCTTAGCACCATTAAGCAAGAACGATATGAGGGTGAGTCAAACGTTAGGTAAACTGCCAGTAATCGCCGTGAATAAGCATCTACGAGAAATGTTGCCCAAGGTCTGCCAAGATTGCGACCTGTATCAGAGCAAACTAGCTCTACATCTAACTCAGTATGATCTATATGCCCAATTTCACAGGGGCGATCGCCGTGTCTTGGGGTAGTTGTAAGCTAATCGGCATTTAAGCTGCATAATATAAATGCAGAGCCGATTGAAAGTAA